>JAPLED010000112.1 GCA_026391475.1 Bacteroidia bacterium
TATATTTTAATAAAACTTTCTGTTGGAAGCTGCTATGAAAGGTAAGAAAAATAAATGTATTTTTTACACGTTAAAAGTTAAAAAAATATAAATTAGATAATTGGACTGTAACGACTTATAAAAGTTAGCTTGATTGTACAAATGTAATAATCAATATATCAGATAAGTACACCCCCTTTGCAGAAGCAGAGAGCGGGACTACAGTTAAGAAATTAGCCCTTTAGCTAATTTTAGGGAGGAGACAGACTGCAGGGGTGGCAAAGGGTGAGTTCATGGGGTCGAAGGGATTATGACCTCACTTCGTTCGGTCGTGATCGCGGGAGGGCACCCAGCAAAGACAAATTGGGCACTTACTCGTTTCACTTGTAAGGTCTTTTTATTTTTTATCTGTCCTCACTCATGCAAGCATAGTTCGGCCATCTGTAAAATAAAAATCCTCAGGCAAGCCAGGGGACCAATTTGTCTTTGCGGAGAGAAAGGGATTCGAACCCCCGGTACCCTTTTGAGGTACACACGCTTTCCAGGCGTGCCAGTTAAACCACTCCTGCATCTCTCCTTTTTAATGGCATCCGGTGTTAAAAGACAGGGTCGCAAATTACAAAAATATTTTTATAAAACGCCCTGTCATGAGATTTCTCCTGCCAGGGAGTTATTCAATGATTGTACAATTTTTTCCCTCGATGAGTATCTGCCAAGCAGATGCATAAGTTTGGTAACAGAAGCTTCTGATGTGATGTCTTTACCGCTTACCACACCGGCAGACAGCATCTGACGACTTGTCTCATACAAACCCATCTCAACACTACCTCCATGACACTGGGTGACATTGAGAATTATTCCTCCATTATCAATATAGTGTTTAAGATCATCTAAAAACCACTGGTATGTGGGTGCATTCCCCGACCCGAACGTCTCAATAATTAGCCCTCTTAATCCCTCTGTTTTAATGATAGCCTGTACAAGTTTTCTGTTGATCCCGGGAAAGAGTTTCAGAATGGCTACGTTGGTATCGAATACCTTGTGAATTATAAGTTTCTGATCTTTTTCAGGATAGCTGATCAGGTTGTTAAAATATTTCAGATGTAACCCCACTTCTGCAAGAGGAGGATAGTTGGGAGAATAGAAGGCATCGAAATGCTCTGCGCTCATCTTGGTTGTACGATTTCCACGGGTCAGTTTATTGTCGAAATATATACAAACCTCAGGTACTACCGGACCCCCGTTTTCCTTTGCTGCAGCAATTTCTATTGCGGTGATGAGATTCTCTTTTCCATCAGTACGAAGCAGACCTATCGGCAATTGCGAACCGGTAAGAATAACCGGTTTTCTCAGGTTTTCCAGCATAAAGCTCAGCGCTGATGCAGTATATGCCATCGTATCAGTACCATGTAATACTACAAAGCCATCAAATTTATTGTAGTTTTCTTCAATGATCTCAGACATTTTAACCCAGACTCCGGGATCGATATTGGATGAATCTTTTACCGGATCAAAAGAGATTGAGTGAAGGTCATAACCGAACTTCCGGAGTTCGGGTACGTGATCTGAAATATGCCGGAAGTCGATTGGTATCAGCGATCCGGTCACAGGATCGTGAACCATACCAATAGTTCCTCCTGTGTAAATGATCAGTATAGAGATTTCCTTTTTATTCTTCATGCTTTCCTTTCAAAGATTGAAAAGTCCGGTTGAGTTAGCAAATGTAATTGAGGCAACCTCCTCTTTGCATATTCCAAAAATTTCTGCAAGCTTTTTATTTATAATGCAAATATACGAACTCTCGTTCCTTTTTCCTCTATGTGGGGCGGGCGCAAGATATGGAGAGTCAGTTTCAAGAATAAGGTTCTCCGGACCAATCTCTTTAACTATTTTGTCGAGCCCGGAGTTCTTAAAGGTTACAATACCTCCAATCCCGAGTTTAAATCCCATATCTAATGCTTTCTCAGCATCTTTGATATTCCCCGTAAAGGCATGTAAAACACCTTTTAATCTTTTCCCCTTAAATTCATCCAATACTAAAAAAACCTCATGGAACGAATCCCTTGAATGAACTACAACAGGTAATCCATTATCTATAGCAAATGCAATCTGCCTTCTGAAAGCAATTAACTGTTCTTTCAGGAACGTCTTATCCCAATAAAGATCGATCCCTATCTCACCGAGTGCAATGAATTTATGTTTTGTGAACAGGTTTTCAAGCTTATCGAGTTGAGAAAGATAATCCTCCTTGACAGATGTGGGATGAAGGCCTATCATCGAATAACATATCCCAGGATATCTGCTCTCAGCAGAAAGCATCAGGTTAACAGATTGAAAATCAATATTCGGCATCAGCATCTTCACGACGCTGCTGCCAACAGCCCTGTTCACAACCTCATCCCTGTCGGTATCGAATTCAGGAAGATAAAGGTGTGTATGAGTATCAATAAGCTGCATTAAACAACCCCCTGAGCGATCATGGCATTTGCCACCTTCACAAATCCACCGATATTGGCACCGTCAACATAGTTAATAAACCCGTTTTCCTTTGTGCCATACTTCACACATGTTTTATGAATATTTTTCATGATTGTCTGTAGTTTTGCATCAACCTCTTCGCGCGACCAGGGCAGTCTCATGGAGTTCTGGGTCATCTCAAGTCCTGATGTGGCAACCCCTCCTGCGTTGGCTGCCTTGCCGGGGCCATAAAGTATCTGCGCATTCAGAAATACCTCAACGGCTTCAGGTGTGGAAGGCATATTCGCACCTTCAGATACACAAATGCAACCATTCTTAACAAGCAATTTAGCCTCTTCTTCGTTTATTTCATTCTGCGTTGCATTAGGCATTGCTATATCGCACTTAATGATCCATGGTCTTTTCCCTTCAAAATACTCAACGCCATATTTTTCAGCATATTCTTTTATCCTTCCTCTCTTGACGTTTTTAAGCTCCATTATGAATCTGAGTTTTTCGGCATCAATCCCCTTAGGATCGTAAATAAATCCGTTTGAGTCTGATGATGTAACCACTTTTCCTCCAAATTCTGTAACTTTTTCTGTTGCATACTGGGCTACATTACCTGACCCTGAAATACATACGATTTTTCCTTTTAAATTATCGCCACGGGTAGATAGCATTTCCTGGGCAAAATATGTGGCTCCGTAACCTGTTGCCTCCGGACGAATAAGAGAACCGCCCCATTCAATGCCTTTGCCGGTAAACACACCTGTAAACTCATTTTTAAGTCTCTTATACTGACCGAACAGATAACCAATTTCACGGCCACCAACTCCGATATCACCTGCCGGAACATCAGTGTCGGCACCAATATGACGAAAGAGTTCTGACATAAAACTCTGACAGAATCTCATTACTTCATTATCCGACTTACCTTTCGGATCAAAATCGGAACCACCTTTTCCACCACCCATAGGCAATGTGGTGAGGCTGTTTTTAAACACCTGTTCAAAGGCAAGGAATTTAAGAATACCCAGGTTAACTGTGGGATGAAGTCGGAGTCCTCCTTTATACGGGCCTATAGCACTGTTCATCTCAATTCTGTAGCCACGGTTGATCTGAACTTCTCCTTTGTCATCTAACCATGGAACCCTGAAGATAATTGTCCGTTCAGGTTCTGCGATTCTTTCAAGGATTTTTGCATGTTTATACTTAGGATTTTCTTCGATAAAGGGAATCAGGGATTCTGCAACCTCCTGAACCGCCTGATGGAACTCATTCTCACCAGGATTTCTGGCCTTGATCATTGCCATGAATTGTTGTACTCTCGGATCCATAATTGAAAAGTTTTAGTTAAAAGGTTAATTGGTGAGTTAAAAGTATAAAAACAATGGCAATTATCATTTCATTTTCCAGGGAATAAATGATATGACAACTTATACTGTCCGATATATATTTCCCGGGGAACACTTTACTAGTCCTTTAAACTCCATCTGAAGGAGCAGGGATGATAATTTATAAACCGGTATTTCGAGTGTCCGGCAAATACTGTCTATGGTCAGTTCCCCTTCTTTCATGAGTAATTCATAGATCTGCTTTTCTGTATCATCCAGATCGGAGAACAATGTTCTCTGTACAGGAGGTTTTGATTTTTCAGGTTTCCAGTTAAGAAAGAATTCGATATCATCAGAACATTCCGTAAGTGCTGCTTTATTGCTCCTGATAAGGCTGTTGCAGCCGGCCGACCATTGATCATCCGGTCGTCCGGGTACAGCAAAAACATCGCGATTATATGAATTGGCTATGTCGGCTGTAATAAGAGCACCTCCTTTTATTCCTGATTCGACAACCAGAGTAGCATCGGATAGTCCGGCAATAATGCGGTTTCTTTTCAGGAAGTTATTGCGCTCAGGAAGTGCGTCTGAAAGGAAATCAGTCAGCAGTCCTCCTTTTTTAACTATCGTCCTTGCCGTTGAGGTGTGAACAGCAGGATAGGTGGTCTTAAAACCATGTCCCAGAACTCCGATGGTTTGCAGATTATTTGCAAGGGCTGCTTTATGTGATGCAATATCAATGCCGTATGCAAGGCCGCTTACAATAATAAGATCGGGATGACCCGCTGCCAGCCCTCCGATAATCTTGTCACATATTTCTCTTCCACGTGTTGTGGCATTACGTGTGCCAACTACACTTAATATCTTTGCAGCATTCAGATCGCAGTCACCCATGAAGAAAAATACCACGGGAGAATCATCACATTGTCTTAGCCTGAAAGGATAATCATTATCAAGATAGAAATATGTTCTGATGTTGTTTTTACTGATATATTCGGCCTCCTGTTGCGCAGTATCGAGATACGATCTGTCGCTGATATATTTTGCAATACCTGAACCGATCCCGGGTATTTTGATAAGATTTCTATAAGGTTCATGAAAAATCGCTTCCACGCTTCCGAAATGTGATACAAGCTTTCGCGCATTAATGTCGCCGATACGTGGAATCAGACCTAAAGCAATTTTATGCTTAAGTGATACTTCTGGCATAGCACAAGAAATTGAGACATACAAATATAAAAAAAAGGACCTCTATTCGGAAGTCCTTTTTTATTATCATTTCAAAATATTCTTCTATATCACACCCATATCAAGCATTGAACTTGCTACTTTAAGGAATCCGGCAATATTCGCACCTTTCACATAATCAACATAGCCGTCTTCTCTTTTACCATGTTTAACGCACTGGCTATGGATATTGCACATGATATCATGCAGACGGTCATCAACCTCCTGACGGTTCCAACGAAGCTTCATTGAGTTCTGGGTCATTTCCAGTCCTGATGTAGCAACTCCACCGGCATTGACTGCTTTACCGGGAGCAAATAATATCTTATGTTTATGAAATTCCTCAACAGCTTCGGGAGTACAACCCATATTTGATACTTCAGCTATAAGGATAGCACCGTTATTGATCAGTTTTTTTGCATCTTCACCGGTAAGTTCATTCTGGGTTGCACATGGGAGTGCAATATCAACTTTAACCTCCCAAGGGCGTTTACCTTCATGAAATTCGACTCCTTCAAATGCATAGGAATATGGTTTTACTATATCTTCATTTGAAGAACGCAGTTCAAGCATAAAATCAATTTTCTTTCCGGAAATTCCTTCTGGATCATAAACATAACCATCAGGACCTGAGATAGTAACAATTTTACCTCCCAGTTCGGTAGCTTTAAGAGCAGCACCCCAGGCTACATTGCCAAATCCGGATATAGAAATTGTTTTACCCTTAAGCGTTTCATTTTTAGTAGCCAGCATTTCCTTGGCAAAATAGATCCCTCCAAAACCCGTAGCTTCAGGACGTATAAGCGAACCACCCCAGTTGCTGCCTTTACCTGTAAGAACACCTGTATGGTCTCCTGTCAGGCGCTTGTACATACCATATAAGAAACCTATTTCACGGCCTCCAACACCAATATCACCGGCAGGGACATCTGTTTCCGGTCCGATATATTTCCACAGTTCAAGCATGAAAGACTGGCAGAAACGCATTACCTCTGCATTTGATTTTCCTTTTGGATCAAAATCAGAACCACCTTTACCTCCACCCATCGGAAGAGTTGTAAGTGCGTTCTTGAATATCTGTTCAAATCCAAGGAACTTAAGAATTGAAAGGTTAACACTGGGGTGGAAGCGAAGGCCTCCTTTATAAGGACCAATTGCATTATTGAACTGAATGCGGTAACCAAGATTTACCTTTACATTTCCTTCATCATCAACCCATGGAATTTTAAAAGTTAAAATGCGATCAGGTTCAATGATGCGCTCAATAATGTTTGCAGATTCAAACTGTGGGTTTTCGTTATAAACCTCTTCGATCGATTCCAGTACTTCTCTTACTGCCTGTAAATACTCAACCTCTCCCGGATGCTTTTTTTCGAGGTTATTCATGATTTTATCTACGTTCATTATTCTGATATTTTAATTGATAATCCGTGTTAAAAATTAACTATTCAAATTTGATGTTGTTAAAAATAATTTAAAATGATAAAACTCATGTTATCAGATGATAACCTTCACGCCTATGGGGCACAAAATTAATCTGTTTTTTTTAAAAAGCATTGCTGTTCAGGAAAAAACCTATCGCCTGGTTTTAAAGAATTTCATCAATAATTCCCTGCATTCTTCCTCAAGAACTCCGGATTCCACTTTGGTTTTTGGATGCAGTAACGAATCTGATATTGATCTGTAGCCCTTCTTTTCATCCTTTGCTCCGTAGACCAATGCAGTCGCCTGGCTCCAGCCGATGGCTCCGGCACACATTGCGCAGGGTTCAAGTGTAACGTATATTGTACAATCTGTCAGATATTTGCCACCAAGCCAGTTTGTGGCAGCTGTAATAGCCTGCATCTCAGCATGGGCTGTCGGATCTTTGAATGTCTCGGTAAGATTATGAGCCCTGGCAATGATCATATCATTACAAACAACTACGGCACCAACCGGAATCTCCTGTTTTTCAAATGCTTTATTTGCTTCAGAGAGTGCTGCTCTCATGTATTGCTCTTCTTTTTTCTGAGCCATAATTACCGGATTTGAACTCTAAAAATAGAAAGAAAATTGGGATTTACCTTTTTCTCAGCAATCTGATAATTTTCTTATTTTTGTTGAAAATTAAATAGAAAGAGATGTACAGGACACACACGTGCGGCGAGTTGAACATGAAAAATACAGGACAGGACGTTATTTTATGCGGATGGGTTCAGAAATCGAGGGACCTTGGCGGAATGACTTTTGTTGATCTTCGCGACCGGTATGGGATAACCCAGCTCGTATTTAACATGGAAACGAACAGTGAGCTTTGTGAAAAAGCGCGTAAACTCGGACGTGAATTTGTTGTACAGGCGAAAGGGAAAGTTAAGGAACGCAGTAATAAAAACCTGAAGATATCCACAGGTGAAATTGAAATATATGTTAATGAACTGATTATTCTTAACAGGAGTGAGATCCCCCCTTTTACAATTGAAGAGGAGACTGACGGAGGCGAGGAGTTAAGAATGAAATACCGCTATCTCGACCTAAGAAGAACATCAGTTAAAAATAATATTATTCTTCGTCACCATGTCTCGCAGGAAGTCCGTAAGTATATGGATTCAATTGGGTTTGTAGAGATCGAAACTCCGGTACTTATAAAATCAACACCCGAAGGGGCGCGCGACTTTGTTGTTCCATCAAGGATGCAACCGGGTACTTTCTACGCACTTCCACAATCGCCCCAGACATTGAAACAGCTTTTGATGGTTGCCGGGTTTGATAAGTATTTTCAGATTGTCAGGTGTTTCAGGGATGAAGACCTTCGGGCTGACAGGCAGCCCGAGTTTTCCCAAATCGATTGTGAAATGTCTTTTGTGGAAAGAAATGATATCCTGAATACATTTGAAGGGCTGGCAAAGTATCTCTTCAGGCAGATTAAAGGTGTTGAATTCAATGAACCCTTTTTAAGGATTCCATACCAGGAGGCAATGGAATACTATGGTTCAGATAAGCCTGATCTTCGTTTTGGAATGAGGTTCACAGAATTAACAGGAACAGTAAAGGGACACGATTTTGCAGTTTTTGATACTTCAGAATATGTTGGAGCTATTTGTGCTGAAGGCTGTTCAGAATATACCAGAAAACAGCTCGATGAACTGACAGATTTTGTAAAAAAGCCCCAGATAGGAGCAAAGGGGCTTATTTATGTAAGGTATAATAGTGATGGAACGTTAAAGTCATCAGTTGACAAATTTTATTCCCCTGATGACTTGAAGAAATGGGCTGATGCCATGAATGCAAAACCCGGAGACCTGATATTGGTTCTGGCCGGTGAAAAGAAAAAATCATTAACTGCACTTTCTGAATTAAGGCTTGAAATGGGAAACAGGCTGGGATTAAGGAAGAAAGACAAATTCATTCCACTGTGGGTTGTTGATTTCCCGCTCCTTGAGTGGGATGAAGAGACGAAGAGATTTTATGCAATGCATCATCCGTTCACATCTCCGATACCGGAAGATTGGCCTTTGATGGAGAAGGACCCCGGTAAAGTAAGGGCTAATGCATACGACCTTGTTATTAATGGTGTGGAGATTGGAGGCGGATCGATCAGAATTCATGATGCTACTGATCAGAAACGGATGTTTAAGGTCCTTGGATTCAGCGATGAAGAGGCGAATGAGCAGTTTGGTTTTCTCCTGAATGCTTTTAAATTCGGGGCTCCCCCTCATGGAGGAATTGCTTTCGGATTTGACAGGTGGGTAGCAATGTTCGGAGGGCAGGATTCGATTCGTGATTTTATCGCATTCCCTAAAAACAATTCGGGCCGTGATGTTATGCTTGATACTCCATCACAGATATCAAATAAACAGCTGGAAGAACTGCAACTTTTTATAGGCAGGAAAAAATAAGAAAAGATTTTTTTAATCGTTTTTGATCTTGGTTTTTATAACGATTGCCCCGCCGTACCCCCTTGATCCGTAAATTGCAGCTGATGAACCCTTGAGTACCTCAATTGATTCAACTGAAGTAGGTGGGATATCAGGAATATTATCCATATAAACACCATCAACTACAATTAGAGCGGGAACGCTGCCAGACAAATTTTTAGAGTCTTGAATTATTGCGGATGAACCGGAAAACCGAACGCCAGAAACTTCCCTTTGTATCATTTCATAAATTGAAGAGTACGAGGCATATTTTTTATTTGTTCCGTCAATTTTATTTACCTGGTTAGTCAGGTTTTTCTTTTTAACATAACCATAACCAACATTAACTCCTTCTTCACCAGGTGCAATAGTTTGATCCGGCAATTGCTGAGATGCTGTTCCAAAATTAAAATTAATCTGGATCCTTCCATCAATAACTTCTTCAATTATACCATTACCAAATGTGAAGATTCCAATCTTTATTGCATTTTGTTTAACCTTAATATTATAAGTTCCTTTAGAATCGGTTACTGAATTGGTTTTTTGGCCATCGATCATAACTATTGCATTAACGATAGGGCTTTTGGCAACATCAAGCACAGTACCTGTTATTGTTATCTTCTTATTGTTTTTTTGTGCAGATATACTGTTAATACACAAAACAGATAACAAAATTAAAAAGAATAGTTTTATTCGCATTTCTTTAAATATTATTTGACTTAAGAACTATTATTTTTCTTTTTCAGAACCGTTTCGCAGAGTAATAAGTATAACCCCGTTGGCGCCTCTTGATCCGTAAATTGAGGTGGATGCCCCTTTGAGAACAGAAATGCTTTCTACCATCGTTGGAGAAATCCCCTCGATGGATTCTACTGCCATACCATCTACAACAAATAGTGGTTCCGTGCTTAGATTAAAGGACGATTGACCCTGGATTTTAATGCTATTCCCATTCACCATAACCCCGGGTGTTCCTTTAAGTATTTCATAGATGTTTTTGTATGTGGCATATTTACCACTCCTTACATCTATTGTACTGACAGGAGTTAAGAGGTTTTTTTGCTTAACATTACCATATCCGATATTGACGACTTCATCATTTCCTGAATTATTCTGAAAATTTTGCTGAGATGAAGCAGATCCGCCAAGAGTGAAATTAATAGCGGATCTTCCATTTATAACGGCACTACTTATACCATTATTGAATGTAAAAATAGTTATTGAGTCAGCATCGGGACGAATCCTTACCTTATAAAACCCTTTATTGTTAGTAACAATATTGGTGTTTTTCTGATCGACGAGGATCAATGCTCCGGTAACTGGTCTCTTCTGCGCATCAGTGACTAAACCGGAAACAATAATCTTTTTATTGGTTTTTTGTCCCGAAGAAGCTGTTATTGACAAAACAGATATTAGAATAAGTAAGAATACTTTTAATTTCATTTTTTGATGGAATAAATGTGTTGCAAGTTACTCCGAAGAGAAGAGAAGAGCAAATAATTCAGTGGTTAAATACTCTTGCCGATAAGAGTTGCTGAAGTACACCTTTCAATTAAGACCTTTACATAATTACCCTTTTTAAGACCACCTCCCGGAAAAACAACAACCTTATTCCGGGAAGTTCGTCCCGATAAATATTCATCAGATCTTTTCGAAAATCCCTCAATCAGAACTTCATAGACTTTTCCCACATCATTTTTTTTGGCTTGTGCGGAAAGCTTATTTTGAAGGGAGATCATTTCACTTAATCTTTCTGATTTTATATTCTCAGCAACATCATCTTTATATTTTCTAGCTGCCTTTGTACCCGGTCTTTCACTATACTTGAACATATAAGCAAAATCAAAACCAGCCCAGTCCATGAGAGAGAGAGATTCTTTATGATCCTCTTTTGTTTCAGTGCAAAACCCTGTTATCATGTCGGTCGACAGGGCACAATCAGGAATAATGGTACGTATTGTATTAACCCGGTCCATGTACCATTCCCTTGAATATTCACGGTTCATAAGTTTAAGAATGCGGCTGCTTCCGCTCTGGGCCGGCAGATGGATGTGTTTACATATATTTTCATACCTGGAAATAGTATGGAGAAGGTCATCTGAAATATCTTTCGGATGAGAAGTTGAAAACCTTACCCGCAACAGGGGATTTATCATCGCGACTTTTTCAAGAAGTTCAGGAAAGCCGGTAGTCTCGATGTTGCTATCCCATTTATAGGAATCAACATTTTGGCCGAGAAGTGTTACTTCTCTGTAGCCCAACTCATACAGATCTTTAACCTCTTTAAGGATAGATTCGGGGTTACGGCTTCTTTCTGCTCCACGGACATAAGGGACAACACAATAGGCACACATGTTATTACACCCCCTCATTATTGAAACAAAGGATGAAACTCCGTTTTTATCCATTCTTACAGGAGATATATCAGCATATGTCTCTTCCCGGGAGAGAAGAACATTTACTGCTTTGTGCCCTGCCTCAGCCTCAGCAACAAGCAAAGGGAGCTCGCGATAGGCATCCGGACCGACAACTATATCAACCAGCTTATCTGTTTCAATTAGTTTCTCCTTCAACCTCTCTGCCATACATCCTATTATTCCGATTTTTACATCATGCTTCCGTTTTTTCAGATGGCTGATAGCTTTAAGACGGCCCCAGATACGTTGTTCAGCATTATCACGGATTGAACAGGTATTTATTAATATTAATCCTGCATCACCAATATTATCAGTAGGCACATAACCGGCTCCTGATAAAATAGATACAACAACCTCACTGTCAACAACATTCATCTGACAGCCGTAAGTCTCTATATATACTTTTTTTGGCATTGAATATTGAAATCAAAATGTAGTAAAAGGCTACTGGCTACAGGCTACTGGCAACAGGTAATGTTTTTATAAACACCTGAAGCCCGATGCCCGACGCCTTACTTTTGTCGCACAAAAGTATAAAGTATGAATGAGGTTTGAAAGAATTATTTAATTTTGCATTCTGTATAATAAATATTAATCGTATGTCAGGTCACAGTAAATGGTCAACCATCAAGCGTAAAAAGGGAGCAATAGATGCTAAAAGGGGGAAGAAATTTACCAAGATTATTAAAGAGATAATTATTGCTGCAAAAGAGGGAGGAAGCGATCCCGAATCAAATGCAAGGCTCCGGCTTGCTGTCCAGAACGCGAAAGGTGCTAATATGCCTAAAGATAATATTGAAAGAGCGATCAAGAAGGCTACTGCGGCAGATGCTGAAAGTTTCACAGAGACATCATTTGAGGGGTATGGGCCATGTGGTGTAGCTGTATTTGTAGAGTGCCTTACTGATAACAATAACAGGACAGTAGCTTCTGTCAGATCTGCCTTCAATAAACATGGTGGTAATCTTGGAACTAATGGATCACTGAGTTTCCTTTTTGACAGAAAAGGTATTTTTACCATTAAAAATGAAGGATTTTCTCTTGAAGATATTGAGCTTGAAATGATTGATGCCGGCGCAGCTGATTTTGAAGTTGATGGCGACATGATTACTGTAACATGCGCTATGGAAGATTTCGGAAGCGTTAACAGGAAACTTTATGAACTCAGTATTGAACCGGAAGAAGCCGGATTGAAAAGGATTCCCGGCGACACTAAGAAACTTGATCTTGAATCTGCAAGAAAAGTTCTCAGACTTATAGATACTCTTGAAGATGATGATGATATCCAGTTTGTATATCATAACCTTGAGATGACTGACGAACTGGCAGCAGAATTGGGATAGAAATTTTATTTTTACCGCATGATCAGAAAGCTTTTTTTGTTTTTAATTATTCTTGGCTTTTCAACCGGATATGTATCTGCACAATTTTTTGTAAGAACATCAGATCTTTTTCAGAAATCAGATGAAAACTCCCATGCGGGCCATCTTAACATTATCCAGAATCCGGAAATAGACACCATGATCAGCAGGTATATACTGGTAAATAAAAATCTAAAAGAGAAAAATAGCTACTATGGAATGGAAGGGTGCAGGATACAGATATACAGTAGTTCAAACAGAAATGCCAAGGTGGAATCAAGAAATGCAAGGGCTGAATTTTTCAACAAGTTCCCGGATATCACTTCATACGAATTATTTGAAGGACCCGCATGGTATAAGATCAGGGCAGGCGACTTCAGAACAAAAACCGAGGCAACAAGGTTGTTTTTAATAATCAGCAAGGAGTTTCCTGATGCATATCTCGTCCATGATTTTATAAATTTCCCGGACCTGAATACAAAATAATTATGAGTGACAAGATCAAGCATGAATGCGGCATAGCGATGTTAAGATTGCGTAAGCCGATGGAATATTATATTGAAAAATATGGTACATGGAACTATGGCCTTCAGAAGATGTACCTTATGATGGAAAAGCAGCATAACAGGGGCCAGGATGGTGCCGGAATAGCTGGAATAAAGTTAAGTGTTCCGCCAGGTAACAGATATATTTTCAGACAAAGATCAAACATAGCTAATCCTATAAAAGAGATTTTCAGCCTGATTTATGAAGATATTGATGCATTTACCAGCACTCACCCTGAGGATTTTAAAAATCCGGCTTTTATTAAGGAAAATGTTCCGTTTGCCTGCGACATCTATCTGGGACACCTGAGGTACGGCACTTACGGGAATTATAACATAGACTATGTGCACCCCGTAAGCCGTGAGAATAACTGGAGGTCAAAGAACCTTGTCATGGCAGGTAATTTCAACCTTACAAATGTCGGAGAAGTTTTCAGCAGCCTGGTCGAGTTGGGTCAGAACCCTGTTGATTTTTCTGATACTGTGACAATACTTGAAAATGTCGGACACCGCCTCGATGAGGAAAACGAGAGACTGTTCCGCAAATTCAAGGACGAGGGCTTTTCAAAAAAAGAGATATCCCCGCTGATAGAGAAAAATCTGGATGTTACTTCTATACTAAGAAAAGCAAGTCGTAATTGGGATGGAGGTTATGCAATGGCCGGTATGGTTGGCCATGGTGATGCATTTGTCATGAGAGATCCGGCCGGTATCAGGCCTGCTTATTATTATATTAACGATGAGGTAGTTGTTGTTGCTTCTGAGAGACCTGTGATTCAGACAATATTTAATGTCAGAACCGATAATGTCAAAGAGCTTCCACCTGCAAGCGCTATTATAATTAAATCTTCGGGAGAAACAACCATTGAAAAGATCAGGGAGGAGACCGAACAAAGAAAATGCTCATTTGAAAGAATATATTTTTCAAGAGGAACGGATAAGGCTATTTACAGGGAAAGAAAGAAACTTGGAGAACTGTTGACGCATCCTGTTCTGAAAGCAGTAAACTATGATCTTGACAATACTGTTTTTTCATATATCCCGAATACTGCCGAAAGTGCGTTTTATGGTTTAATAAAAGGGGTCGAGGATTATCTTAATCAGACAAAAATTGATGACATTCTTCGCAAGGGGAAAGACCTTACCAGGGCGGAGCTTGAAAAAATTATTCAGCAACGGCCAAGAGTAGAAAAAATTGCAGTTAAGGATGCAAAGTTGCGAACATTCATAACAGAAGATAGCAGTCGCGATGATCTTGTAGGACATATATATGATGTTACGTATGGGGTTATCAGGCGCGGTATAGATAATCTTGTTGTTATTGATGACTCGATTGTCAGAGGCACCACATTAAAGAAAAGTATAATCCGGATTCTTGATAAACTGGATCCGAAAAAGATAATTGTTGTCTCTTCATCACCGCAGTTGAGATACCCCGATTGCTATGGAATTGACATGGCTAAACTGGGCGATTTTATTGCATTCAAAGCGGCTATTGAGCTTTTAAAGGATACCGGCAGAGAGTCGTTGATCAAACAGGTTTATGAAGAAGCTGTTTCTGAACTTAAGAAACCTGTTGAGGAGATGAAAAATTTGGTTAGGGAAATCTATAAGCCTTTCTCTCCCGACGAGATATCAAAGAAAATATCCTCAATGCTTAAATCAGATGAAATAAGATCAGAAGTTGAAATTGTATTTCAGTCGATTGAAGGTCTGCACGAAGCTTGTCCTGGTCATCTGGGTGATTGGTATTTTACCGGTAATTATCCAACCCCGGGGGGCAATAAAGTAGTAAACCAGTCATTTGTTAACTACATGGAAGGTAGAAATATACGGGCTTATTGATTCTCATGGGAAAACCAGGTTATTTCGAAGTCTTTTTTATAGGAAGAAAGGTGCCTGTTAATTTTTTCAACGTAAATATCCCTTAGAGTAATCATTATTCCGGTCTCCTCAACATCACCGAATTTATGATTTATAAAAGTGCCGAAAGTGCGCATGGTAGGCGACAGATTCATGTAGGCATTAATAAGCGGAGGAATATTCTCATTAAGGTTTCTGACCTCTCTTGACAGAATCTTATAATTTTCCTTATATCTCCACCCCCTAAAAATCTTTTTCATGGCTTCCTGATGAATATCAATATTAGCAGGTTCATTGGGAGTAACAAGTTGATCGGGATCTTTGAAGTGCCTCTTCAGAAAATAGAGGATCATATCTCTGGCTTTCTGATTGAAATGAGGATACATTGTCACTTTTCCGAATAGGTACTTAAGGTGGTGATTATCAATTATTATAGCACCAAGGCCATCCCAGAGATTATCAAGGGCAAACAGACTTTTCCTACCCATGGAACGCGATTGATAGTCGGGATGAACAAATGACCGGCCAAGCTCCATCAGATGAGGATAATACTTTGAAAGAAATTTTTCAGAAAAATGAAAATAAGCTGATGATGCGAGTTTGGTTATATCGCAGTTTGTACAACCTTTTTCGGGAAAATAAAAACGATAACCGCCAATTATTTCCTTGTTTTCAGGATCCCATACTATTAATTGCTTCTGAGGATCAACCTTTGCCGTGTCAAAATCGTCAATATCGATCTCTTTTCCTGTACCACCTCCTGCGTGACGAAAAGTTAACTCCCTCACCCGGCCAGTTTCGTGCATAAGGGCAGGAGAGTCATTATTGTCAAAGATATAAACCTCATTGTTGCCATTATTGGTCCTGCGAAGAAGCTTACCACTCGTTAATTCGGCAATTATCTGATCCTTTGGTAATTGGTCAACAACGGGTTTCATTGAATCTTAATAAGTGGTATTGATTTATGCGAATATTATTTTCAAAAAATGCAATGCAATTTAATCTTTTTTTAATTCTGTAATTATACGAAAATAAATGATTCGAGTTCGTACGATTTAGATTTAACCCAATCGGCCCATTCCAATGCAGATCTGGTTTTATCAAAGGTTTCCCATGGTATTGTTTTACCAAAAACCAGCCGGATCTCTTTATCCTTTTGTTTGAACATCTCATCAGCAAGATAGAGCATCTCTATATTAGCTTTGATGCCTAAGAATTTTCTGATATTGGAGAGGTTATAGAAAAAATTGGAATTTCTGCCGGAAAAATATGCGGGAACAATATCTCTTTTATGTTGTATTGCCTTTGATATGAAACTTTTATGCCACTGCAGGTCCTTAACAACACCCCTTTTCTTTCTTGAACATAATCCTGCCGGAAAATAGAGTATCTGGCTTCCGGAAGAGTATGCCTCTTCAATCTTCCTGGCTGCATCCTTCCCCTGAGATCCATGCTTATTTACCGGAAGAAAAATGCCTGACAGATTTTCGATATTGATAAGTATATCGTTTACAGGAAATTTTATGTCAGGGAAATATTTCGATAATTCATAAATAAATACCAGTCCGTCAAGTCCGCCAAGAGGGTGATTTGAAACGAAAATATATCTGCCTGTTTTTGGGATATTTTCACTCCAAGTGATATTGAATTTAATTTCAAAATGCTTCAGCCATGCCTCTATTAATTCAGCATCTCTCAGATGACCCCATTTTTCCAGAAAACCATTCAGATCATCCTGATGCACAATTCTTTTCAGGTAGTTTACAACGAATCCGGGTAAAGCCTTTTTGAGTGCCGGATTTTTCGAATAGAGGATTTTTTTGACGTCTATTTTCTGAATTTCTTTTTTATCCGGTGCACTGGCCATCTCTCCAAAGATTTTATTTAAAATGAAGGTTCAAATTTATTAAAAAAATAACATTTGCACCAATCCCTTCTTTTACAGAAAATGAACCCATCCCCTGGCTCTTAACTTGTGTATTAACTCACATCCTGCCTCCCTCTCTGACCAAATTACCTCATCCCCCCGACCCCCTTCTCCTGAAAGAGAAGGGAGTAATAGAAAGAATATCAGATAGATAAGTCCCTCTCATGAAGGAGAGGGATTTAGGGTGAGGTGGATTAGTGAGAGGAATTTAGAATACTATGGATACAATAGGGAGATGTAGGGTGAGGTGGATTTAAAAAAGAGGTTTAGATCAGGTAAAAAATTTACAGGGGCTGGGGTGTGGAAAGAAAATTATTGGAATCCCGAATTATGCAAAAATTTTATACCGACCAACAGATAATAAAAATCCCCTATAAAGTTATCAACAAAAAAAGAAAAAAGTGGAGTAAAGTGGAGTAAAGTGGATAATTATTATTTAATTTAGCCCTTTAATTTGAAAAAGCGAGGATGGCCACATTTATTGGTGATTACACGTGCAAGGTGGATGTCAAGGGAAGGATAATACTCCCCATGGCATTCAAAAAGCAGATGCCTGCTGATGCACAGGATCATTTCGTAGTGCGGAAGGATATCTTCGAAAATTGTCTTGTGCTCTATTCCATTGAAGACTGGAACAGGCAGCTGGACAAGATCAGAAAAAGAATCAACCCCTATAACCGTGAGCATAATATGTTCCTGCGGAATTTTTTTAAAGGAACAGCTGAACTCTCGCTTGATAATAACAACCGCTTACTGGTTCCTAAAAGATTAATGGATCTTATCGGAGCCGAAAGGGATGTTGTTCTTGCAGGTCAGGATGGTCGGATTGAGATCTGGGCAGCTGATGTCTATGATAAAATTGATATGCCTGCGGAAGATTTTGCCAACCTGGCTGAGAAACTGATGGGTGGAAGTTTAAATGATCCTGAAATATAATGGTTTACCATATTCCCGCACTGCTCAATGAGAGTATTGAAGGGCTGAACATCCGGTCTGACGGGATTTATGTCGATGTTACATTCGGAGGCGGAGGGCATTCAATGGAAATTCTGAAACGGCTTACAATAGGAAGACTTATCGCTTTTGATCAGGATGAGGATGCCGGATTGAACGTCCCGGTTGACAAAAAGTTTCTTTTTCTTGACCAGAATTTCCGGTTTCTTAAAAACAATCTACTTTTTAATAACATAGGGTCAATAGATGGTCTGATAGCTGATCTAGGAGTCTCATTCCACCAGTTTGATGAACCTGAAAGAGGATTTACTTTCAGACAGGATGCCCCTCTTGATATGAGAATGAATAAAAGTGGTCCGGTAACAGCCGCCCACCTCCTTAAAACACTCGATGAAACATCCCTTGCAGATGTTTTTTACAATTTCGGAGAACTTACAAATTCAAGAAGAATTGCAAGAGAAATTGTTGCCGCAAGAATAGTAAAGCCACTGACATCTGTCAAAGATATAATTGATGCAATCGGCAAACTGGCACCTTACAGGCAGGAACATAAATTCTACGCAAAGGTATTTCAGGCTTTACGGATAGCTGTTAATCACGAAATAGACTATCTGAAAGAGATGCTCGAACAGGCTCTGTCTGTGCTCAATCCTGGCGGAAGACTTGTTATTATAACCTATCATTCGCTTGAAGACAGGGTGGTGAAAAACTTTATGAAGACAGGCAATTTTGAAGGGGAGGAGAAAAAAGATTTCTATGGGAATGTTGAAACTCCTTTCAGGATAATAAACAGGAAAGGAACAACTCCCGGGGATGAAGAGATTGCGAATAATAACAGGGCAAGAAGTGCAAGGCTCAGGATAGCCGAAAAAATCAGATAAATGGCTGACAGCAAGGAAAATAGCAAAAAACATGCAAAGACCGGAAGTTTCATAAAGGAACTCCTTAGCGGAAGCATGGTTTCTGAAAAGATCATACTTAAGAATCTTGGGTACGTTTCGCTCGTAACTCTGCTGGCAGCAATTTACATAGGGAACAGGTTTCATGCCGAGAAAATAACAAGGGAAACAACAAAGCTTTTAAGGGAGGTTAAAGATCTGAGAGCGGAGTCACTTTCAACATCAGCCGATCTGATGTATGTCAGCAAGCAATCGGAAGTGTTCAGATTGGTAAGGGAAAAAGGACTTAACCTCGAAGAACTAAAAACCCCGCCATTTAAACTGTTGGTTGATAAAAAGTGAAGACTATGGCAGTAAGGGATGAGATAGTATGGCGTAGCGGCATTGTATATTTTGCAATTGCCCTGCTGGCTGCTGCCCTGCTTTTCCGTATCCTGATTCTGCAATATGTGCAGCGCGGCAAATGGTCGGATATGAGTGAAAAATTTGTCTATAAAACTGCTGAAATGACTGCAAGCAGGGGAGATATACTGACTAATGACGGACGACTTCTCGCTAGTTCGGTACCATACTATACAATCTATATGGATACCAGGAGCTCCGGGATGTCAGGAGCTACATGGTCAAATGGAATAAACGGATTATCAGCAGGATTGTCACGCCTGTTAGGTGAGAGGTCAACTTCAGGATGGAAATCTGTCATAACTGAAGCAAGAAGGAAGGGTGATCGCTATTTTCTTATCAAACGGAAAGTGGATTATGAGACTCTTAAAAAACTAAAAGAGTTACCTGTTTTCAGAGAGGGACAGTATAAAGGAGGTATGGTAGCCCAGGCTGAGAACAGGAGAATTCTTCCAAACAGTGATCTGGCTGCCCGTACCATTGGTTACCTTAATCTTGGCAGCGAAGGTAATGAGGTTGGAGTGGAAGGGGCTTTTGATAAAGATCTCGCAGGTAAGAATGGTGTTGAAGTGAAGCAACGGCTTACAGGAGGCGACTGGATAACTGTTGATAATGCCAACAGCGTGGAAGCAAGAGACGGAAATAATGTTGTTACAACATTGGACATTGATCTGCAGGATGTTGCAACAACCGCGCTTCTGAATCAACTCCGGAAATATGGTGCTCATCATGGTTGTGCTGTCCTTATGGAGGTGTCAACCGGTGATATCAAGGCCATAGCCAACCTGGAAATAGGAAGCGATGGCAACTATCACGAAACTTATAATTATGCTGTAGGAGAGAGCACCGAACCCGGATCGACTTTTAAGCTTCCTTCTCTGATGGCCGCCATTGAAGACGGAGTTATTGACACCGGAGATATTGTTGACACAGGTACCGGAAGTGTGAAATATTATAATAAGATCATCAGGGATTCAAGAGAGGAGGGGTACGGCAAAATAACCGTCAAGGAGGTCTTTGAAAAATCGTCTAATGTGGGCATATCAAAGCTAATATATGAACATTATAAGGACAAGCCAAAAGAATTTGTGAACCGGCTTTATGCAATGAAGCTTAATAAAAAGCTCGATCTTCAGATAAAAGGCGAAGGCGAACCTTTAATAAGATATCCCGGCGATAAACTATGGTCAGGTCTTTCACTCCCGATGATGTCGCATGGCTACGAAGTACTTATGACACCATTGCAGATACTCACTTTCTATAATGCCGTAGCAAACGATGGAAAGATGATGCGTCCGCGGTTTGTGACTGCCATCCTGCGCAACGGAACTGTCATTAAAAGCTATGAACCCGACGTCATCATTAATTCGATTGCATCCCGATCCACAATAAGGAAAGCAAAGAAAATGATGGAGGGGGTTGTTGAACACGGAACCGCTACTAATCTTAAAAATGCCAATTATAAAATCGCCGGGAAAACAGGTACTGCACAGATAGCCAAGGATAAATATGGTTACAGGCAGGGTGCAAGGATATCTTACCAGGCCTCTTTTGTAGGATATTTTCCTGCAGAGAACCCTTTGTACTCCTGTATTGTAGTCGTTAACGCTCCTTCAAACGGGGTCTATTATGGAAACCTGGTTGCCGGATCGGTGTTCAAAGAGATTTCTGATAAAGTTTATGCGACAAGTTTTTTCCGCGATTACAAACCTGAAAATAAAGAAGATATAAAGCTGACTGCTCCGGAGGCCGGAAATGGCTACAGGGCAGATATTAACGAAGTATTAAGAAACCTGAATGTACGATACAAACGAACTGCCGATGATGAATGGGTAGCTACCCGTGAAAGTGGTGATACTATAAGACTGGCTGGGGTGAAGATGCTCGATGGACTCGTTCCGGATGTCAGAGGGATGAGCCTCAGGGATGCAATTTATCTTCTTGAGAACACGGGACTCAGGGTAAGATACAGCGGTAAAGGAAGAGTGCTGAGGCAATCTCCTGAACATGGTGCCCGGTACTATGAAGGAACAGTGGTTTCACTGGAGATGAATATGTGAAATGATGCAGATTGAAGAAATATTAAAGGGGATTGATATTATTTCTCTGACCGGAGAAAGAAGTACAATTATTTCAAATATTGAATTTGATTCCCGTAAGGTAACCGGTGGATCCCTTTTTGTTGCTGTAAAGGGATATAAATCTAATGGTCATGATTTTATTAATGCAGCTGTTACATCCGGGGCTTCAGCTGTTATCTGCGAAATCCTTCCTGAGAATCCGGATAAAAGTATCTGCTGGATAAAAACCGGTGATTCTGCAAGAGCACTCGGATTCGCAGCTTCAAACTTTTTCGGAAACCCTTCATCTTCACTTAACCTGGTGGGTGTCACAGGCACAAATGGTAAAACAACTATTGTAACTCTCCTGTACCAGATGTTCCTGCGATTAGGCTATAAATGCGGGCTATTCTCTACTGTCTGCAATTATATTAATGGTAAGGAACTTCCGACAACTCATACAACACCTGATCCAGTTCAGCTCAACAGTCTGTTATCAGAGATGGTCAGGGAGGGATGCGACTTTGCATTTATGGAAGTAAGTTCCCACTCGGCTGATCAGCAGCGAATTGCCGGATTGAAATTTGACGGCGCCATCTTCACTAACCTTACTCACGATCACCTCGATTATCATAAAACCTTTGATAATTACCTGACAGCTAAGAAGAGTTTCTTTGACTCCCTGCCGGTTGGTTCATTTGCACTTGTAAACATAGATGACAGGAACGGCAGGGTTATGCTGCAGAATTGTAAAGCCCGTCATTACACTTTTTCTGTAAGGGGAATGGCCGATTACCGATGCGGAATTATAGAACAGGGTTTCGAAGGGATGGGATTAAAGATACAGGGTGAGGAGGTCTGGACAAGATTTATCGGTGATTTTAATGCATCCAATCTGCTTGCAGTATATGCTGCATCTGAGCTTCTTGGCGCAACTAAAAAAGAGATATTGACCATTCTCAGCGATCTGCATCCGGTTTCAGGCCGACTGGAAGTTGTTAAATCTCCCGGTGGTATCTCCGGCATTGTTGATTATGCCCATACCCCCGATGCTCTTCTGAATGTGATAGATACAATTAACAAGATAAGAGAGGGCGGAGCGCAGCTTATCACTGTTGTGGGTGCAGGTGGTGACAGGGATAAGACAAAACGCCCGAAAATGGCAGCAATATCTGCTGAAGGAAGCAGTAAAATCATACTCACTTCCGATAACCCGAGAACTGAAGATCCTGAAAAGATCCTCGACGATATGGAAACCGGAATCACACCGGATCTTAAAAGAAAAACACTCAGGATATCCAACAGGCGTGAAGCGATAAAAACGGCGGTAATGCTTGCAAACAGTGGTGATGTGATACTCGTTGCCGGGAAAGGGCACGAGACTTACCAGGAAATAATGGGAGTGAAACATCACTTCGACGACAGGGAAGAACTGAAAAATGCATTATTACTGAAATAAAAAGAGAAAAAATGCTTTACTATTTATTCCAATATCTTGATAAACTGAATTTCCCCGGAGCAGGAGTTTTTACATTTATCTCTTTCAGGTCTGCAATGGCCATTATCACATCACTGATCATTTCTCTTCTGATAGGAAAAAGAATAATTCTTTTTCTTCAGAAAAAACAGGTTGGTGAGGTTGTCAGGGATCTTGGCCTCGAAGGACAATATCAGAAAAAGGGGACCCCATCGATGGGCGGTATAATTATACTTGCATCTATTATTATTCCGACCCTGTTATTCGCAAAACTCGATAATATCTATGTCATTCTTATACTATTGACAACCATATGGTTAGGGTTAATAGGCTTCCTCGATGATTATATTAAGATATTTAAAAAGAATAAAGATGGTCTGGCAGGAAGATTTAAGATAGTAGGGCAGGTTGGACTCGGACTTATTGTAGGATTGATACTTTTTTTCAGCGATGATGTTATAATTGAGGAAAAGGTCAGCATGGACGCTCTCACTTCGAGAGAGAAAGTTGAGCTTCTTGATCCGGCAACCCCATATTCTGCACAGGGAGTGATTTCCATGGAAAGAAAATCGACAAAAACTACCATACCTTTCATTAAGAATAATGAATTTGACTATTCATGGCTTGTATCATTTATTAATGAAGATCACAGGCAGCCATGGACCTGGCTGGCTTTTGTGATTATTGTAATATTCATTGTTACATCAGTCTCAAACGGTGCTAATCTTACCGACGGACTCGATGGGCTGGCTACCGGGACATCTGCAATAATCGGAACTGCTCTGGGGATTCTGGCCTATTTATCGAGTAATATTAAATATGCTGATTATTTGAATATAATGTACATACCAGATTCTGAGGAACTGGTGATTTTTGCCGGTGCATTTATCGGGGCTACAATAGGCTTCCTCTGGTACAACTCGTACCCGGCACAGGTTTTCATGGGCGATACAGGCAGTCTGGCACTTGGAGGCATAATAGCTGTATTCGCAATAATAATCAGAAAAGAGCTTTTGATCCCGATACTATGCGGGATATTCCTTGTTGAGAACCTGTCGGTTGTATTGCAGGTTGCCTGGTTTAAAAGAACAAAAAGAAAATATGGAGTAGGAAGGAGGATTTTCCTCATGGCTCCCCTTCATCACCATTATCAGAAAAAAGGTTACCCTGAACCGAAGATTGTCACACGGTTCTGGATTGTGGCTATAATACTGGCTGTAATAAGCATTGTGACGCTTAAGATCAGATAATAAAATGAAGAAGAAAATTGTAATTCTGGGGGCAGGAGAAAGTGGTGCGGGATCGGCAGTACTGGCACAAAAGAATGGGTTTGACGTGTTTGTATCCGACAAGGGTCAGATAAAAGAAAAATACAGGGAAATTCTTGATAATTATAATATTAAGTGGGAGGAAGGGAATCACGACGAAAGAATCATCCTTTCTGCAGGTGAGGTTATTAAGAGTCCGGGAATACCTGAAAATGCACCAGTAATCATCAGGATCCGCGAAAAGGGTATCCCTGTTATATCAGAAATAGAGTTCGCCGGCAGATATGTTGAGGGTATCAAAATTTGTATCACGGGGAGCAATGGTAAAACAACAGTTACAAATCTGATCTACCATATTCTGAAAAAAGCAGGAAAGAATGTCGCAATGACCGGTAATGTCGGAAACAGTTTTGCCATGGCTGTTGCAGAAGGTTCATATGATTATTATGTAATTGAATTGAGCAGTTTTCAGCTCGACGGAATGTATGAATTCAAAGCAGATATTGCTGTTCTGATGAATATTACGTCTGATCATCTTGACAGATACGGGTACAAACTTCAGAATTATGTTGATTCCAAATTCAGAATAACACAAAACCAGACGAAATCTGATTTCCTGATTTACTGGGCTGGAGATCCGATCATTGAAGCTGAACTATCTAAGAAGCAATACGGAATGACTCTGCTTCCTTTTTCTGATGAAATAAAGGAAGGTATGGCTGCTTATGTCGAAAACAACGAATTAATAATTGATTACCCAAATAAAACCAATCTTATGACAATTCATGAATTGGCACTTAAAGGCCGTCACAACACCTACAACTCAATGGCAGCAGCTATTGCCGGTAAAGTCCTTAATATCCGCAAAGACGTAATCAGGGAAAGTCTCGCTGATTTTCAGGGAGTTGAACACAGGTTAGAACCGGTTATTACGGTTTGCGGTATTAACTTCATTAACGATTCAAAAGCTACCAATGTCAACTCAACATGGTATGCTATTGAGTGTA
Source organism: Bacteroidia bacterium (assembly GCA_026391475.1). Classification (GTDB taxonomy): domain Bacteria; phylum Bacteroidota; class Bacteroidia; order Bacteroidales; family VadinHA17; genus LD21. The sequence continues at coordinate 25,074 of JAPLED010000112.1, forward strand.
TGGAAAACGATATCATATGGATCGTCGGTGGAATAGACAAAGGTAATGACTATTCAGAACTATTTCCGGTGGTCAGGAAAAAGGTCAAAGCGATTGTTTGCCTTGGCAAGGATAACAAGAAAATTGTTGAAGCTTTTAAAGATAAGGTTGCGACAATTGTTGAAACAACGTCGATGGAAGAGGCTGTAAGGTCTTCATATTACCTGGCAAAGAAGGGTGAAACGGTGTTATTGTCACCTGCATGTGCAAGTTTTGATCTTTTCAGGAATTATGAAGACAGGGGTCGTCAGTTTAAACAGGCAGTAAGAAACCTTTAATCAAAGAGTTAGATGCAACAGGGCTGGCTTACAAAGACATTTAAAGGAGACAGGGCTATATGGGGTCTTGTGACTCTTTTTATGGTCTATTCCCTACTGTCTGTTTACAGCTCTTCTGTAGGTGTGGCCTTTATGAAATATGGTGGCAATACGACGTACTTTCTCAGGAGCCAGTTTTTAATGCTCGTATTAAGCCTTATAATAATTGTAGTTGTTCATTATCTTCCGTACAGGATATATTTTTCGATGGCGGGGTTGATCCTGATCGGGGCTGTAGGATTGCTGATCCTTACCTTTGCTTTCGGATCGAGGGTTAACGAGGCGACACGGTGGCTGGTCATCCCGGGAACAGGATTCAGACTTCAGACATCTGATGTCGCCAAGGTGGCACTTGTTCTGTATCTTGCCAGAACATTGGCCAAATACCAGGACAAACTGAATAATTTCATGCTTGTTACAAAGTATCTTCTTTTTCCGATAGCCATTGTCTGCGGTCTGATCTTACCTGAAAACCTCTCAACCGCACTTATGATATTCGGTATAAGTATGATAATTATGTTCATAGGAAGGGTTCCGTTCAAATTTCTTCTGGCTTATATTGGCATTGCAGTTATGGCTGTTGTCCTGTTTGCCATGGTTCTTACCATAGTTAAAAAAGATAACAGGGTTCAGGTCTGGAAAAACAGGATCGAACATTTTTTCTCAGGTGCCGTGGATGAGGATGGTGATTATCAGTCTAACCAGGCAAAGATAGCTATCTCAACCGGAGGGTTATTCGGGAAGGCTCCCGGAAAAAGTACGCAGAGAAACATGCTTCCCCAATCGAACTCTGACTTCATTTTTGCAATAATAATAGAGGAATATGGATTATTGTTCGGTGCCATACCCCTCATACTTGCTTATATGATATTGCTTTTCAGGGGGATTACAATAGCGAAGAAATGTGAGACGGCATTCCCGGCTTTTCTGGTAATGGGTTTAATTGTAATGATCGTTGTTCAGGCTATGCTTAATATGCTGGTTGCAGTGGGGTTATTTCCGGTTACAGGCCAGACACTTCCAATGGTAAGTTGGGGAAGGACCTCTGTACTTATGATGAGTTTTTCAATAGGTGCAATACTAAGTGTAAGCCGGGTGGTAAATGCAAGGATTAAAAATGAAGAACTTCCTGAAGAGGAAATTACGGATGAAGGAGAAAAGATATATGAGCCTGCAAAAACATAAGAGGGTGATTATAAGCGGCGGAGGCACCGGGGGGCATATCTTCCCTGCTATTTCTATTGCCAATGCTCTCAGGAGAATTGATCCTGAGATCGATATCCTCTTTGTTGGTGCTGAAGGAAGAATGGAGATGGAAAAAATTCCGGCGGCAGGTTACAGGATAATCGGATTACCGGTTGCCGGTATACACAGGAGTCTGACCCTGAAAAACATCGCAGTGATTTTAAAACTTTTCAGAAGCCTTGGCATGGCGAAAAAAGTTTTAAGCGAATTTGAGCCGGATGTAGTTGTAGGAGTAGGAGGTTATGCCAGTGGACCGGTTCTCAGACAAGCTGGAAAAATGGGAATTCCGACTTTGATTCAGGAGCAGAACAGTTATGCCGGGGTGACAAATAAGCTTCTTGCAAAAAAGGCTTCAGTTATTTGTGTTGCATACGACGGGATGGATAAGTACTTCCCGGCAGAAAAGATTATTAAAACCGGAAACCCTGTTCGCCAGAATTTCGATGATCTTAAAAAGCTGGAGACTGAGGCATTGTTATTTTTCAATCTGAAAAAGGGCTTCCCCGTGATTCTGGTACTTGGTGGGTCACTTGGTGCAGGAAGTATTAATAAAAGCCTTTCGGAAAACATTAATATGCTTAGAGACCCGGATTGCCAGTGGTTATGGCAGACAGGAAAACATTATTTTGAAAACGTTAAGGCACTGGTCTCGCTCTCTTTCAGTGAAAATATTTCGGTGCACGGATTCATTAACAGGATGGATTATGCTTATGCAGCAGCAGATATAATAGTGTCGAGAGCCGGTGCAGGTACCATATCCGAGCTATGCCTTATTGGGAAACCCGTAATACTTGTTCCTTCTACAAATGTTGCAGAAGATCACCAGACCAAAAATGCAAAAGCTTTGTCAGAAAAAGAAGCTGCAGTGTTAATAACTGATGATCAGGCAATTAAAACACTTGTAAATGAGGCAATTAAACTGGTTTCAGATAAAACCAAAAGAGTTGTGCTTTCTGAAAACATTCTAAAAATGGCCTACAGGGATGCTGATATCAGAATAGCAGAAGAGGTACTAAAGCTTGCAGGAAAATGATTGATTTCAAAAATATAAAAGGAATTTATTTTGTCGGGATTGGCGGTATCGGCATGAGCGCCCTTGCTCTTTATTTTGAAAAGGGTGGTTATACTATTGCAGGATACGACAGGTCTGAAAGCAAAATAACTCTTTCACTGATTGAATGTGGCTGTACTGTTTCATATGAGGAAAATATTAGCGGTTTACCTGACCTCTTCGGGAATATTTATAATAAAGACAAGGTTTTAATAGTTTATACTCCTGCTATCCCTGGCGAGAACAGGATTCTTTCTTATTTCAGAAATAACGGTTACAGGCTTTATAAACGTTCAGAGGTTCTTGGTGAAATATCAGCCAATACAGATACACTGGCGGTGGCCGGTACTCACGGCAAGACTACTGTTTCCACTATGATTGCACATTTATTGAAGCAGTCGCAAGTTGACTGCTCTGCATTTCTTGGCGGAATCTCAAAAAACTATGATTCAAATCTTCTCTTAGGCGAAGGCAGATATACTGTAATGGAGGCTGACGAATTCGATCGTTCCTTCCACCAGCTTAAACCACTGATGGCAGTAGTGACTTCGCTCGATGCCGACCATCTTGATATCTATGGTGATCAGGGTACGATGGTTGAGGCATATAATGAGTTCTGCAATAAAATCAGACCAAAAGGCAAGCTGGTCGTAAACAGCAAAATACGAAAAGAAATTGACGTTCCTGAGGGTGTGACTTGTTATACATACGGACTTGATTCCAAAGCTGATTACGATGCCTTCAACATTGAGCATTGCAAGAATTATTACAGGTTCAATATAAAAACCCCCACAACAATAATTGAAGATCTGCATTTTGCATTCCCGGGTATAATAAATATCGAAAATTTTACTGCCGCTATTGCCATTGCACTTATGTGCGGAGTTACGGTACAGGAAATCAGGAAAGCCGTCGTTCTCTTTCAAGGTGTCAGGAGAAGGTTTGATATAAGGATCAATTGTCCGGGTCTTGCCTATGTTGATGATTATGCACACCATCCGGAGGAGATAAAGACCTGCATAACCTCAGTAAAAGAGTATTTCAGCGGAAGAAAAATTACCGGGATTTTCCAGCCGCACCTTTTTACACGCACACGCGACCATGCTGACGGATTTGCCGCTATTCTTGATGAACTGGATGAGGTAATTCTTCTTCCCATATATCCTGCACGTGAAAAAGCGATTGCGGGAGTTACATCAGAAATGATTTTTAATAAAATGAAGTCCGGGAATCGAAGACTTCTAAACAAAGAAGATATACCAGGGAAACTCGATGTAAGCAAACTGGATGTACTGCTTACAATCGGAGCCGGTGATATAGACACCCTTGTCAGTCCCATTGAAGAGAAGCTCAGGAAGGAGAGAGTGAGATGAAGAAGCTTTTAAAGATATTAATATTTATTCCTGTGTTATACCTCTTTATAATACCGGTTTACCTGGTCGGTACCACAAATGCAAAACCATGCGGAGGAATTGTTATTGATATAAAAGACTCATCTGATTTTCATTTTGTTACCAAAAGACAATTGTTAAATCTTGCATATGGAAATTCAGGAAGAATACTTGGTAAGCCCGTAAAAGAGGTTTCAGTTGCTGAAATAGAAAGCAGAATAAATGTATTGAGAGAATTAAAAGAGGTTGAAGTGTATATGACAATTGACGGAACAGTGCATGTCTATGCCGACCAGCGCGATCCGGTTATGAGAGTGATGCCGGATAATGGGGGAGATTATTTTATTGATGAAGATGGGGTTGTAGTGAGAAGAAGAAATCTTTATAACCCACGGTTACACATAGTCGGTGGCAATGTGAATATCAGCTCAGCTATGCTTGACGGAGTAAGCGTCCTTGATACAAGTATTAAAAATTCAATCCTTAAGGATATTTATCACCTGGTCAATTATATAAATGACGACAATTTCTGGTCAGCTCAGATCGACCAGATCTATGTTGACGGTAATGATGAAATTGACCTTATTCCACGTGTCGGCAACCAACTTGTACACATGGGGACCGCTGAAAATTTTGAAGGAAAACTAAGGAACCTGGAGGCCTTCTACGATAAGGTGTTACCTGAAGTGGGATGGAATAAATATTCATTAATAAACCTGGAATTTAAAGATCAGATAGTTTGTAAAAAAAGATAATCATAAATAACCATATTTAAATTATGAGCAAAAAAGAACAGTATGTAGCAGCAATCGACATCGGTACCACAAAAATTGTGGCGATTGTCGGTAAGAAAAACGAGAATGGCAAGATTGAGATTCTCGGACTTAGCAAAGCTCCTTCCAAAGGTGTGAAGAGAGGCGTGGTTCTTAATATTGAGGAGACAGTAAACGCCATTCAGACAACCGTGGAGGACGTACAGAAAAGATCAGGCATTTTATTCTCAGAGGTCTTTGTAGGGATTGCCGGTCAGCATATTAAAAGTATGAAAAACCGTGGCTATATTATGCGCGAGGCATATGATGATGAAATCCAGAAAGAGGAGGTCTTCAAACTGATTGAGGATATGCATAAAATCCATATCGACATCGGAGAGGAAATAATTCATGTAATCCCTCAGAATTTCATTGTTGATAACGAGACAGGGGTAAAGAGCCCTATCGGCATGTGCGGCAGACGGCTGGAGGCCAACTTTCATATTGTTATAGGTCAGGTTGCTGCCGCAAAGAACATTGAAAAATGTATACGGAAAGCAAATCTGACAGTGAAGGATATGATCCTGGAGCCACTTGCATCATCAGATGCTGTGCTTACCGAGGATGAAAAAGAGGCCGGAGTGGTACTGGTGGATATTGGTGGCGGAACAACAGATGTAGCGGTATATTATGATAATATTATCCGTCATACTGCGGTGATCCCGTTTGGCGGAAATGTTGTGACAAAAGATATTAAGGAGGGTTGCTCAATCCTACAGAGACATGCCGAACAGCTTAAAATTCAGTACGGTTCAGCTCTGGGAGATATTGCCCCTGAGGATAAGGTTGTATCAATCCCGGGTATCAGCGGAAGAGAACCGAAAGAGATTTCATTTAAAAGCCTCGCTTATATTATCCAGTCGAGGATGGAAGAGATTATAGACGCTGTGAATTTTGAAATTCAGAATTCCGGTTATGCTGATAAACTTGCTGCCGGTGTCGTAATAACCGGAGGGGGTGCTTTGCTGAAACACCTGCCTCAATTGATGAAATTCAAAACAGCGATGGATGTAAGAATAGGTCTGCCGAATGAACATCTTGCCGGATCGGCAAAAAATGAAATTAACCAGCCGATGTATGCAACAAGTGTCGGGTTGATAATGCGTGGCTTCGACTATCTGGAGACATATAAAAAATCATTTAATGCCGGCGTTAAGGAAGAGTATGTTAAACCAAAAGTTGCAGTTGTGGCACAGCATGAGGAAGAAGAGGAGGAAGAATTAAAACCTTCTGTTCAGGAAGAGGAAAAAATACCCCTTACCGAAAAGATCAAGATTATGCTGTCAAGAATGTTTGAGGTTGAAGATCAGTCTATAAAATGATCAGAAAAATATGGTTTTACTCTTAAGTATATGTTGTTCATAATAAATTAAATAACTACACTATGTCAGACGATATAATGAACTTTGATCTGCCGGTAGAGAGATCGTCGATTATTAAAGTTCTCGGAATAGGTGGCGGTGGCAATAACGCTGTTAATCACATGTTTGAAAAGGGTATCCAGGATGTAAATTTTGTGGTTTGCAATACTGACCATCAGGCCCTCTCAAAAAGCCAGGTCCCGATAAAGGTTCAGATTGGGGAATCCCTCACTGAAGGCAGGGGTGCCGGGAGTAAACCTGAAGTCGGCAGACAGGCTGCTATTGAGAATATCGATGATGTTATGAATGCATTATCGGGCAATACAAAAATGGTTTTTATAACTACTGGTATGGGAGGAGGTACCGGCACCGGGGCTACACCGGTTATTGCAAAAGCATGCAAGGATGCCGGACTGCTTACCATTGCGGTAGTTACAATCCCGTTTAAATCGGAAGGGAAGGTACGTATAAGGCAGGCGATTGATGGTATTACTGAACTTAAAGATCATGTTGATTCACTGTTGGTTATAAACAATGAAAAGCTCAGGGAGATATACGGTAACCAACCTGTTTCGACTGCTTTTGCAAAGGCCGATGATATTCTGACTACAGCTGTAAAAGGTATAGCCGAGATCATTACTGTTACAGGATATATAAATGTTGATTTTGCTGATGTGGAAACAGTAATGAAAAACTCGGGAGTTTCTATAATGGGCATGGGAAAGGCAGCAGGGGAAAACAGGGCGATAAAAGCAATCGAAAATGCACTTGCCTCTCCTCTGTTGAATTCCAATGATGTCACCGGGGCAAACAGTATTCTGATCAATATTTCTTCGGGGATCGGAGAACATGAGATCACCATGGATGAACTGGGGGAAATAACTGATTACATGTACGATGCAGCATCGGATAATGCATTGATAATCAGAGGGCTATCAAAAGATGAAAACCTTAATGAGGAAATATGTGTCACGGTTATTGCAACAGGCTTTGAATCTAATAGTATTTTTCAGCCCTATAAGCCTAAAAAGCCCAGCAAAGTTGAATTAATGCCAAATAATAATGCAATTCCCTCCCGTATTATACCTGAGACCGGCGATGATGTCTTTTCTGTACATGAGAAAGGGAAAAAGTCTATTATTGCCGATTTTGAAGAGGAATTTCAGGGCGTGATTGATTTCGGTCTTGAAAATATTGAAGAACTCAATGAAATCAGAAGCAGGAGAACAGGCGGGAATGATGAGGTTCATGAAAAGCCCCAGGCAACTTTGAGAAAGGTGAAACATATGCAGAACCTGCTGAAAAATGAGGGACTGTCAAATAAGACCATGAAAGAGAATATTGATTCATTTGAAGATGTGCCTGCATATGTCAGAAAAAACATGGCGATTGGTGCATCAGAGAATGCTGCAGAAAGCAAATTGTCAAAATTCACCTTAACTTCCGGCGAGAATGAAGAGCCTGTTTTAAGGGAGAACAACGCTTATCTGAATGATAATGTAGATTAATTATTTATGGAATAACATATCAAAAAAATTAAAGGCTGAGGAAAAAAGGCCAACCACCCCGTCATGACCAAAAGGTCATAACACCCCACCTTTAAAAAGGAGGGGAAAGTATTGATATACAATACTATAAGTTTCTCCTCCTCTTCAGAGGAGGAGTACCCTGACCGAAGTGTCAGGGGGAGGTGGTATGTTTTTCAGACAACTTCCATCATTATCGACAGGTCATGACAGGGTAGTTTGGATTTCCTTTGCTACAATCTCTTTCATATTTTCTATATTTGCTGCTGATGATCAGACATCTTTCAATAATACTGCTTCTCGCCTTTTCTTCAGGTTTAAATGCCCAGAAACAGGATACCTTAAAACCGAGAATTTTAAAGCAATGTCATCTCTCTTCCGATTTCTCCGAAGAGGTAAATATTCCATTTGATACCGTCTTTTCATTATTTAACAGATACAGGATTGCCGACAGGTACTCATCAGTTAATGCAACTTTGGGTAATTATGGCCTGCCATTTTATCAGATCAGTTTTTTTGACCGGATCACAGACCCTGATAAATTTCTCTATAGCTCCTATTACCCCTTCATGCATGTTCCAGACAATGCTGTTTTCATGAATACGCAAGTTCCATTTACCGAATTGGTCTGGACTTTTGCAGGTCCAAGGGAAACTTCCGAACAAACTTTCAGGGTAAGTCATTCACAGAACGTGAACAGGTTTCTCAATTTTGGACTCATATACGATATAATATACAGCCTGGGACAGTATAACTACCAAAGGGCTGAGGATAAGATTTTTACTCTCTATTCTTCATATACAGGGGTAAAATATAAACTTTACATCGCGACCGGATTAAATAACATGATATCTTATGAAAACGGGGGGATAACAGATAAAAGCGAGCTTGATCAGCCTGAAACCCGTGAGGTCCCTGTAAACCTTGGTGGCCTTAACAAGGCAAATAGCATGCTTAGGAATCGTAACCTGTTGCTGGTACAACGGTACACTATTAGCAGCAATCCTGTAAGCAAAACTGATAGTATCCCGCAGAAACGATCCGGATTTTTAGGATTAAGTGGTACCTTTTCACATATCCTGATGCTCGAAGGCAACCGGCGAACTTACTCAGACGCAGACCCTTCAACAGGCTTTTATGATACTGTATTCATAACTCAGATTATCACATTTGATTCCCTCTATTCGAGAAGCATAAAAAATACCGTGAGGTTCGATTTTTCAACTGATGAAACAAGGAAGTTCAGACTAGGTGGGGGAATTGGGATACGAAATGAAATTTTCAGATATAGTCATATAATTCCAACTCACTTCACATTACATGCCAATACATCTGTATGGCACAGAAGCAATAATGTTTTGGTCGGGAGATTATATAACAACATTGGTGACAAGTTTCGCTGGATAGCGACAGGAGAACTGTTTTTAACCGGCGACAGAGCAGGTGATTTCAATCTGAACGGTGAAATATCCAAATCATTCGACTGGAAAAAGGGGAGGGCATCCTGGTTGTTAACTGGCGCAATGACGAACAGGCAGCCATCATTCTGGTACGAACAGTGGGGTGGTAACAATTTTAAATGGAATAATAATTTTAACAAGGAGTTCAGGATCGATCTTGGATCTGCTTTCTCATATCCGGCCCGTAAAGCTGAAATTAAATTCAATTATGCTATTATCGATAACTATACTGATTTTGATACCACTGCGCTTCCGTCGCAGCATTCCGGAGGCCTCTCGGTCGCTACCCTCACGGTCAGAAAAGAACTGAGAGCCTGGAAATTTCATCTTGCCACTGACGTGATAATTCAGAAAAGCAGTAATGCAGATGTGCTTGATCTTCCGTTGGTTACGGTTCGTTCAGCCGGGTACTTTGAGCATCTCTTCAGATTTAAACAGACCGGAGGGAGAATGAACACACAACTTGGTGTTGATGTTACTTATCATACTCTTTATCACCCTTATTCCTATATGCCGGCAACCGGGAGGTTTTTCCGTCAGGATCAGGTTAGTACCGGTAATTATCCCTTCCTTAATGTATTCCTGAATTTTAAAGTGAAAAGGACAAGAGTCTTTATTATGTTCGATCATGTAAACTACGGAATAATGGGTAACAGGATAGGTAATAACTACGATATGATACCCAATTATCCGATGAATATCAGGATGTTCCGCTATGGTCTGGCCTGGACATTTTATGATTAAAAAAATAGTTGTATCTTTGAACACATTTTTTAAAGAGAGTGTTTAACTAATTCAATATCTTTGATAAAGAAGTTAATATTTCTATACGTATTTCTGGTAACAGTTCTAATTTCCTGTTCTGATAATCACCCTGTCTCTAAAAATAATAATAGTAATTCTGTTTCCTTTGATCTTGATTCTATAAGGGAACGAGGAAAGTTAATTGCAGTAACTGACTTTAATTCAACGAATTATTTTATTTACAGGGGCGAACCAATGGGGTTTCATTACAAACCTCTCAAGTCATTCTCCGATCATTTCAAAAACGCGCGTTCCAGCATAATTGTAAAAAGTGATTATTATTCTTTAAATACAGGAAAAGTATCCGAATATGATGATATGATCAGGAAGTTCAGTGCCAGCATTAAGTGGGACTGGAGGTTACTTGCATCGCTGATATGCCAGGAATCGCATTTCGACCCAAATGTCGAATCGTATGCAGGAGCATATGGTTTAATGCAGATCATGCCGGTTACCGGAAGAAACTTTGGAATTGATATTACTTCTTCCCCTGAAAACAATATGAAAGCAGGTATTCTGTATATTAACTGGCTTCATTCAATATTCGGTCCAAAAATTTTCGATGAAAATGAAAGGCTTAATTTTATCCTTGCAGCATATAATGCAGGTCCCGGGCACGTTCTCGACGCTATGAAACTTGCTGAAAAAAACGGTATGGATCCTCAGAAATGGGATGGGAATGTCGCCTTGTGGTTATTGAAAAAGTCTGATCCACAATACTATAATGATATTGTTGTAAAAAATGGATATTTCAGGGGAACTGAGTCAGTAAATTTTGTCAGTGAGGTCCGTGAGAGGTTCGAACGCTATAAGAATATTATTCCGGAAGAAAAAGAAACCCGGGCATCATCTCCCGGTGACCTCGGGAAGTTCTTTTTAATCCGGTCCGAAGAAGCCATCTGCCATTGAATCTCAGTTCCAGGCAGCCCTTTTAGTATTTCATTTTTTAATTTGTCAGCAAATCTATTCATACCGTAGCGCCTCCACCGGGTTCCTCGTAGCAGCCCTCCAACTTTGCCAGCTGACTGTTAGCAGAGCAATACCAAGGGCCAACAATCCAGCCAAGGCAAATATCCACCAACTCAATTCTGTCTTGTAAGCAAAATTCAGCAACCATTTTTTCATTGCATACCAGGCAACAGGGCAGGCAATTACATATGCAATGGTTACCCACTTAATAACATCTTTATTCAACATTGCCATTATTTCGGAAACTCTGGCACCGTTAATTTTGCGTATACCTATTTCTTTTGTACGACGTTTGGTACTATAAATTGAAAGACCGAAAAGACCGATACTGGCAATGAACAATGCAAGTAATGCAAATGAAAAAAGCAGATTCTCAAATCTTTTTTCCGATTTATACTGTAAATCAAATGTCTCATCAAGGAAATTATATTCAAAAGCGAAAGCCGGGCAAACTTCTTCCCATGTTCCTTTTATTATTACTAAAGCCCTTGTAATGCTATTATTACTCACCTTCACATTTACATAATTTACATAATCCGGAGTATAAAACAGAAGTAATGGTGTTTTCTCATAATTTAAACCCCGGTAATGAAAGTCGTTGATTATGCCAATAATCTGACCTTTAACTCCATTTCCGGGAACGATGACCTGTCCGATTGGATTTTTTAAATCATAAAGTTTAACAGCAGTCTCATTGATCAGATATGTTGCTTTTTTATCGCCAGGGTTGTTTACGGAAAAGTTTCGACCTTCTTTTATTCTGATCCCCATTGTTTTTAAATAATCAGGATCGACATAGTTATTAAAGAACTTATTTTCTTTCCCTTCAATATTCACGCAACACCATGATCCCCAGTAATTTCCAGGCACTCTGCTTGAGTAAGAAACACTTAATATTTCAGGATATGCCGACAACTTTTCTTTGAACAGATCCAGATGACCCTTTAACTGAGAGTTAATTTTAAGGTTGACAATATCATTTTTGTTGAATCCGAGGTCCTTTTTATTCATGTACCGGAATTGCTGGTTGACGATCAGAGTGCTGCATATTAAAGTAATTGAGACCAAATTCTGGAAAACGATTAATCCATTACGGATCCAATTATGTTTAGAGTAGCCTGACAATCTCTCTTTATTTGTATTAATGGTATAGGCACTGATATATAAACTTGGGTAAATTCCTGTAATCAGTACAAATACTATAAGTCCGGCTGCAAACAGAAGCAGGTTGTCTGGGGTAAATAAACCGGCAGAGGAAACAGGGAATCCGGTTATTGAATTTAATAAAGGAGCAAAGAACCATAAGAGAAAAAACGATAAACCGAAGGAAATAAATATAATAAGAACCGTTTCAAAGACAAATTGTACAATCAACTGAAACAAAGATGCACCTTGTAGTTTTTTTATACTTACTTCCTTCGATCTTGCAACAGCATTAGCAATGGTTAAATTGATAAAATTTATGGCTGCCAGCAATAGTATGAAAATTGAAACAGCAATCAGTATCTTGTTATATAATATATTACCGTGTTTTGTATTACTCTCATTTTCAACTTCGGGTGAGTAGTAAATTTTTGAGAACGGTCTTAACCTGAACTGGTCGTTGTAACCTGTCTTTTTAAGCAGATCGAAGATTGTTTTCTCAGATTCAGCTACGCGTATACCCTCAGGAAGTAAAAGATAGGTAGGATAGCTCCATCCGTCATATTCCTTTAGAACACCTTTATAACGAATCTGTTCAAGGCTGATCATGGAAGCCAACACATCTGTTTTGAAGTGCAGGAATGGCTGATCTTTTATTATAGCAGTAACTGTGAAATCAAACTGATTTTCGAATCTGACAATTTTCCCAATAGCGTCAATCCTTCCGAATAGTCTTCTGGCAAGCGACTCTGAAAGAACCAGTGAGAATGGTTGAATAAGAGCTTCTTCAGGATTACCTGCAATAAACTCAAGAGGAAAAGTTTTAAAAAAGGTACTGTCTGTAAATGTGAGATCTTTGAGATTGTAAGGAATATTATTAACCTGAATTCCAACATCTCCCCAGAAATTAAGCCTGGTTGCTATAACCTGATTGGTCAGATTCTGATTAATAGCATGACCAAGGAAGGGAGGCATACTTGCCCAATGCGCTTCCAGACGATATATCCTGTTACTGTTTGGAATGCCTCTGTCAAATTTATTTTCATTTATTACAAAAGACCATATTATAATTACTGCAGAAATGCTTACAGCTAAACCAAGAATTTTTATCAGTGTTGATGTAATATTTTTTTTTAAATTCCTGAATGTTATCTTAAGAACTCCTTGTAAAAGCATAATCATCAAATATTTAGTAAGACGGTAAACATGTTATAGTTATTCACACCGGAGAGCTTCAACCGGGTTCCTTGTTGCTGCCCGCCATCCCGATAGCTATCGGGACTGCCAGCTTTATTTCTATTCATACCTCAAACTATCAACAGGATTCTTAATCGCTGCTTTATATGACTGAAATGAAACTGTAAGCAATGCTATTCCCAACGCAATTATCCCTGCAAGTGCAAAAATCCACCAACTCATCTCTGTTTTGTATGCATAATTTTGCAGCCATTTTTTCATTGCATACCAGGCAATAGGGCAGGCAATTAAAAAAGCAATCGCTACCCACTTTACAAAATCCTTGTTTAACATCGCCAGTATTTCTGATATTTTGGCTCCGTTTACTTTACGGATTCCTATTTCCTTTACACGACGCTGACAAGAAAAAATTGACATGGCCAAAATACCCAGACTGCATATAACTATTGCACATCCTGCAAATAAGGCGAATGTTCGACGAAACCTGAGTTCCGATTGATACATGTTCTGAATAGCCTGATCAAAAAAACTCACATCGATAGGAAAGGATGGTGATAGCTCTGAGGCAGTTTTTTTAATGTTATTTACCACGTTATCTAAGGATGCGAAATTACCTGTCTGAACAGTTATAAGACAAAATGAAGCAGTTGGTTCATTTCTTATGGCAAGAGATGCTATGGGCTGATCTACAGCCTTATAATGAAAATCTTTTACAACACCGATTATTTCGGATTGATAAGCATGTTCACCCATCATGCCCATGGTAATAGTTGCTCCTATTGGATTTGTAATGTTTTGTTCGCGAAGGAAAGTTTCATTAACAACAATTTTCTTCTTATCTGTAAAAAGATTGTCGGTGTATAAACGTCCCATAACCAATTGTAAATCCAGTATTTCAAAGAAAACTGCGTCGGCACTGAAAGTATTAAAACTGATTTCTTTCTTTTCTCCGTTCTGGTTAAACTGGGTTGTCCATTGTGAAATGATATTTCCAGGATAATACTGTGAGAACGATACTTTCCTGATTCCCGGTTTTCCTTCAAGCAGGTTTTTAAGAACATCTTTCTTCTGATTAAGTTGGTCGGTTAGCCTGATACCTATAATATTGTTCTGGTTAAACCCAAGATTGCTACTTCCGAATCTGACCTGTTTCTGAATAAGGACAGTAAATGAAATAAGCACGATGGCAATTGTGAACTGCATAGTTACAAGAACGCCTCTGAAGGAGAAGTTGGTTTTATTTGGTTTTACTGTTTTTTTCAAATTATCTACCGCCCTGGAGGAAGAGATCCTTAAAGCCGGAATAATGCTGAAAGTAACACTTAAAACAACGATAATTGCCAGAGAAACAATTATAAAGCCGGGAGAATTTATTAATTTCTGACTGAAGTGAATCCCCGTATAGTCCCGGATAAAGAGATTGACAGCATTAACAAGTTCGATAGCAATAAAAAGAGCTGCCAGAAAAAAGAGGAATGACTCTGCAAGTGTGTTACGGATTATTGAAGACCGTGTTGCCCCGATTACCTTCAGAACCCCTGTCTGTTTGATTTTTTCCTGCCACTGGGATAATGAAATATTCATGAAATTGATCAGTGCAATCATCAGAACAAGTGAAGCTACGAGGACCAGGATCTGAACTTTCTTTTTGTCGCCGGATATAAGATAATTGCTCCCGAGAAGTGTAAATTTTGAAAAATAGATTTTAGTTAATGGAGTTAGCTTCGTATTCAGATAGCCTTTCCGGTTATCTTCAGGTATAAGAGATGCAATTGTTCTCGCTGTCTCTTCCGGATTCGCCCCCTTGTTTAAAAGTAGAAACGTCTGGAAATCACACCATCCCCATTCAGTATACTCACCTCCGTTTTCCTGAACTATCTTTCTGGTGGCAATAGATGTAATCGCACTGAAGGTAAGACATGAATTTGCAAGTGGCTCTTCAACAACTGCGCTTACTGCAAGACTTTTATTGTTATTGAGCTTTATCATCTTTCCCAAGGCCGGTTCCTTCCCGAAAAGCTTGTCCGACAAAGTTTTTGTGATAACTATTGTGAGAGGCTCTTTCAAGGCATCTGAAGCATTTCCTTCAATGAAACGGAAAGAAAAGAGTTTGAAGAAATCTTCATCTGCAAAAACAAGATCTGATGTAAAAGGCTCGTTATTTTCTGTCTGGAATACAGGAGCTTCCCATGTTCCTCCCATTCTTACTATTGATTCAACTCCCGGCACTTTCCGGTCAATGTGTTCTTTTAGGATACCAGGTGAGTAAAGGTGATCTTCAAGCCCGTAAAAATAGACACGGTCTCCGTTTTTGTGGTATTTGTCAGTTGTAAGCTCACTATAGCAATAAACAGAAAGTATGATTACCAATGTCAGACTAATAGTCAAACCCAGCAGGTTGATCAGATTGGTTACCGGTCTTCGGGTGAAATTCCGGATGATTGTTTTAAATAGATACTTCACAATCTTAAATT
The DNA here is from genome assembly GCA_026391475.1 of Bacteroidia bacterium. Taxonomy (GTDB): domain Bacteria; phylum Bacteroidota; class Bacteroidia; order Bacteroidales; family VadinHA17; genus LD21. Next base: position 40,863 of record JAPLED010000112.1, read on the forward strand.
TTATTTGGTTACTTCATCAAAGTCAGAGTTTCATGATAATCTGATTTTTAATAATTCTATGCTTTCAAGAGTACTTATTACCATAATGATGCCATAATTGTATGTGTGTGGTATAAAGCTATTTAAATATAAAGATAAATCCCAAAAGTCAATATATTTTACGATTAAGTGTAAAAATATTATACGGATTGTTGACTTTTTATTTAAAATCAAGTAATTTTACTTTCAACCCCACAATCCCTCACCCGGGGTAGCAGACAAATAGAAAAGATTGAAATTCAAATACATGCAGATTCAGAAAGGTAACATACTGGTTGTTGATGATAATAAGAGCATTTTAAGCACACTCGAAATTCTACTCTCACCTGAATTTCAGACTGTAACAACATTATCTAATCCAAACCAGATTCTAACCGAGTTGAGGAAGAAAGACTACAACCTGGTAATCCTCGACATGAATTTCCAGGCAGGGGTAAATACCGGTAATGAAGGTATATACTGGCTTGGAAGAATTAAGGAGACCAACCCTGAGATATCCGTAGTCATGATTACAGCTTATGGTGATATTGATATTGCAGTCAAGGCTTTGAAAGCAGGAGCTTCGGATTTCATACTGAAACCATGGGATAATGAGAAATTGCTTGCAACACTAAAACTTGCCATCCAGCTTAATCTTTCGAAAAACGAGGTTAAGCATCTTAAGGAGAGAGAAACAGAACTTAAGAAAGAGTTTAACCGTGACCAGAAGTTCATCATCGGTTCATCACCTCAGCTGATGAAGGTACTTAACATGGTCAGGAAAGTTGCAAAGACCGATGCTAACGTATTGATTACCGGAGAAAACGGTACCGGCAAAGAGTTGATAGCACAGGAAATTCACCGTCAGTCGAACAGATCCAAAGAGGTACTGGTAAGTGTAGATATGGGTTCTTTAAGCGAATCTCTCTTTGAAAGTGAACTGTTTGGTCATATTAAAGGAGCTTTCACAGATGCCCGCGAGAACCGGCAGGGTAAATTTGAAATTGCTGATAAGGGCACACTTTTCCTTGATGAGATAGGAAACCTGTCGTTTCATCTTCAGGCAAAACTACTTGCAGCAATAGAGAACCGTCAGATTACACGTATTGGTTCAAATCAACTGATTCCTACCGATATACGTCTGATATGTGCAACCAACAAAAACCTTGAAAGTATGGTTACTGAAGGACTCTTCCGTGAGGATCTTCTTTACCGTATCAACACAATCCAGATTGAATTGCCTCCGCTAAGGGATCGGGGGAATGATATTATAATTCTTGCTGAATTCTTTCTGAAAAAATATACTAACAAATACAATAAACCAAATCAGAAAATTACCCAGCAGGCAAATGAAAAAATGCTGAAGTATTCCTGGCCCGGCAATATCCGTGAACTTCAGCATACCATTGAAAAGGCAGTAATATTAAGTGAAACAGCTATAATAAAACCTGAGGATTTATTTTTGCGGCAAATAAACTCAATAAAAAATCACGACTCTTTCAATACACTTGAAGAGATGGAAAAACAAATGATTCAAAATGCCCTTGAGAAGAATAACGGTAACTTTACTGCTGCGGCAGACCAGCTTGGGGTGACCAGGCAAACTCTGTACAACAGACTTAAAAAAACCGATAAATGATAAGTAAAAACCTATATTTTAATATAATAATAAGAGTAATTCTGATTGTAATATTCTCTTCTTTACTGGGATATTTTGCCTTTATAAATCAATCGTTACGTTTTTCAATTATCTTTTTTATAGCAATAACTTTTCTGACAATCAGCCTGATATCATATTTAAACTCGACAAACAGGAAGATCAGATTCTTTTTCGATTCTGTCAGAAACGATGATTCAAATCTCTCGTTTCCATTTGATGTAAAAGAGAGGAGTTTCAAGGAGTTATACCAGAGTATGAACAGGGTGAATCAACAGATTCAGAAGTTAAAAATTGAGAACAGGAACCAGGAACAATATTTTCAGATATTGCTTGAACATATTGCAACGGGGATTATTACTTATAATGAAAAAGGATTCATTTTACACGCCAATTCATCAGCAAAAAGACTGCTTTCAACAGATGTTCTTACTCATTTGCAGCAAATTGAACGGATTGACCTGAAGCTTTTTCAGACAATAATCAGTATCAAGCCATTTGAAAGGCGGTTAGTAGCTATAAATAATGAACAGGGCGAAATACAGTTATCTCTTAAGGCAACATCGTTTAAAACTAATAATAATGAGTTGATAATTCTTTCAATCCAGGATATCAAGAATGAACTTGACGAAAAAGAGCTTGAATCATGGATGAAACTGATAAGGGTCTTAATGCATGAAATAATGAACTCCATCACACCAATAACATCCCTGTCGGAAAGTCTTTCACACATTTATAGTACAGAAGGAATCCCTGTTTTACCGGAAGAGGTGACTGCTAAAACTATCGCTAAGACCTTACAGGGTTTAAATGTTATTAAGGAACAGGGAAAAGGCCTGATGTCATTTGTTGAATCGTATCGTAAGCTGACCCGTGTGCCGGAACCGGAAAAGAAATTATTTAAGGTGGCTGACCTGATGAGTCGTATACAGATTCTTTATAACTCCCTTGAAAGGAGCGAAAGAATGGATTTATCTATCATATTGAAAGATCCTGATCTTGAGATCTTTGCTGATCAAAACCTTATTTCACAAGTATTGATCAATCTTGTAAAGAATGCCCTTGAAGCCAATGAAAATAATCCTGAAGGAAAGATTATAATTATTGCAGGCAATGATAGTAACCATCATCCTGAAATATGTGTCATTGATAATGGCCCGGGAATTACTGAAGAAAACCTTGATGAAATATTTGTCCCGTTTTTTACTACAAGGCAGAATGGATCAGGAATCGGTCTCAGCATCTCAAAACAGATCATGAGGGTGCATGGGGGATACCTGAAAGTAAGATCGGTTCCCAACAAGGAGACAATATTTTGCCTTAGTTTCTAGTCGTACCTGATCGCTTTTACCGGTGTAATCCTGCTTATTAATTGTGACGGGACAAGAAGCATAATAACTATTGCGGCCATTGTCCCTGCGTTTAGCAAAAGAATATGGGCCAGTTCAAGATTAACCGGAACAGTTTTAATATAATATGAACTCGGATCGAGTGTAATTAACCCTGTTTTAAGCTGAAGAAATGCCAGGCCGATGCCGATAAGATTACCCCATAACAATCCCTTACCGATAAGATATGCAGCCTGATAGAGAAATACCCTGCGTATAGTAGAATCTTCAGAGCCAAGTGCTTTAAGGATACCGATCATATTGGTTTTTTCAAGAATAAGGATTAGCAAACCGGATATCATGTTAAACCCTGCTACAACCAGCATAAGGAAAATAATAATGATAACATTGATATCCTGAAAGTTCAGCCAGTCAAATATCTGGGGATACTTTATCCTGATGTTAGTAACTTTGAATTTTGCCTCTTCCTCCGTTATTTTATAGCCAATTGCATCCCTTACTGCCATGGTCATGGCATCGAGCTTATCAAAATCATCAATGAATATTTCAAACCCGCTGACCTGGTCATCTTCCCATCCGTTGAGCCGTTTGATATGCCCGATATCGCAGAAAACGTAAATCTTATCAAATTCCTCAAGACTTGTCTCATATATTCCGGATATTGTGAATAGTCTTTGCCTGGGAGGATTCTGGATGAAATGCATTGCAAAAGAATCCCCGGTTTTTAACTTCAGCATATCGGATATCTTCTTGGAAATGATTACTTTATTTCCAATAGCAGTATCGGTGACCGTAAACACGGTGCCATCGATCATGTTGCTGCTGAAGTAGTTCCAGTCAAAGTCGCTTCCCACTCCTTTCAGTACCACACCCTGGATATCCTCGTCCGTCTTTATGATCCCTGCCTTAGTAGCGAATACCTGAAGATGTCTGATTCCCGGGATCTGTTTTATTTTAGGAATAAATTCCTGTGTATCACTAATTGGCGTAGTTTCGAATGAGATGTTCGAATCGAAGTTCATGATCTGGATATGCGATCCGAACCCGACAACCTTCTCCCTGATCTCTTTTTTGAAGCCGGTAAGAATGGATACGGCAAGTATCATCACGGCAAGGCCCATTGCAATGCCGATTATGGCAATAACATTTATGGGACGTGAAAATGAAGTGCCTTCGCGTCTTCCTTTTATGAGCCTATGTGCTATGAAATATGGTAAATTCATATTTTTTCTCAGTCATCAAATTTAAGAAAATTGAGATACTTTTATTATGCGGTGTAAAGAGGAAACTAAATTTTGTTTTTTTATTAGATTTACCAGAGAAAATACCAGCCAGATGAAAAAGTTGCTATACACAATCATTCTTTCATTAGTAGTCCTCTCATCTTCAGTGTGCTATGGTGCCAGGAAAACTCCAATACCCGGGTCATATCAGATTGAACTTTACAGAGATATGATTGAAGGTAAATCAGTTGCTGTGGTCGCAAACCAGACTTCAATGGTTGGACAGACACACCTGGTTGATAATCTTTTATCAATTGGTATAGATATAAGGGTGATATTCTCCCCGGAACATGGATTCAGAAATCTGGCAGATGCCGGTGAAAGGATCGAAAATGGTAAAGACACTGAAACAGGTATCTCTTTAATAAGCCTATATGGGACGCATCTGAAACCAACCACTGAGGATCTGGCTGGGATTGATATTATAATTTTTGATATCCAGGATGTAGGTGCCCGATTCTATACATATATATCTACACTTCACTACATTCTGGAATCATGCGCAGAGAATAATGTAAAATGCCTCGTACTCGATAGACCCAATCCAAACGGTTTTTATTTTGACGGTAATATCCTAGATACGGCATACAGCTCCTTTGTGGGGATGCACCCTGTACCGATTGTTCATGGGATGACTATGGGCGAATATGCTCAAATGATCAATGGGGAGGGATGGCTGAAGGGCGGAGTGAAATGCGATCTGACTGTTATTAAGTGTAAGAATTACACTCATAAGACTCTTTATGAACTTCCGGTAAAGCCATCACCAAACCTGCCAAACCAGACCTCAGTATACCTTTATCCGTCAATATGTTTTTTTGAAGGTACAAATGTATCACTGGGCAGGGGAACACCTTTCCCATTCCAGGTTTACGGATCACCAAAACTCCCCGACAAAGGATTCAGCTTTACTCCTGAGAGTGTCCCGGGAGCAAAAAATCCGCCTCTTCTGGGGGTGAAATGTTATGGGACTGATTTGCGCAATGCAATAAAAAACAAGCTGATACCAACATCAAAACTTAACCTTGACTGGGTAATAGATGCTTATCGAAATTACCCGGAAAAAGATAAATTCTTTACTTCCTATTTCGATGTGCTTGCAGGCGGTCCGGTTTTAAGGGAACAGATACAAAAGGGGATGACTTCTAAAGAAATCAGGGCAACCTGGAAAGAAGCCCTGACTAAATTTGCAAAGATCAGGGAGAAATACTTATTATATTCCAACTAACCAATATTAATAAAACAAGTTGTTTTGCATCAAAACAACCCCTCTATTGATAAATATCTCTCACCTGTATCATAGCAAAAGGTAAGGATTTTTGATCCTTTAGCGAATTCATTCAATTTTTGATTCACCGCGGCTAACGATGCTCCTGAGGATATTCCTACAAATAATCCTTCTTCTTTGGCTGCTCTTTTTACAAAAATAAATGCCTCTTCTTTGCTTACTTTTATTATCCCATCTAACAACTCTGTTTTTAAAATGGAAGGTATAAAACCGGCTCCTATTCCCTGCAATGGATGTGGCCCCGGAGATCCCCCACTCAATACAGGAGATAATTCCGGTTCAACTGCAAATACTTTCAGGTTCGGGAATTTATTTTTTAACACTTCAGCGCATCCGGTTATATGTCCACCGGTACCTACACCTGTAATAAGATAATCAAGGCCATCAGGAAAATCATTGATGATTTCCAGAGCAGTAGTATCTTTGTGAATATTGGTGTTGGCGGGATTATCAAACTGCATCGGCATCCATGAGTCTGGTGTTTCCAGGACCAATTCTCCGGCACGTTCTATTGCACCTTTCATCCCTTTTTCACGTGGGGTAAGTACAAATTCCGCACCATAAGCACTCATTATTTTTCTTCTTTCAAGGGACATTGATTCTGGCATTACCAGAATAAGTCTATACCCTTTTACTGCTGCTACCATTGCCAGTCCAATTCCTGTATTACCTGAAGTTGGCTCAATAATTACACTTTGTTGTTTAAGTAGCCCCCTTTTTTCTGCATCATCTACCATTGATAGTGCAATACGGTCTTTTATGCTGGCGCCAGGGTTGGCTCTTTCCAACTTTACCCATACTGAAAAATCAGGGTTAAAAAGACGATTGATTTTTACATGAGGTGTGTTACCTATTGTTTCAAGAATTGAATTTACCTTCATAATATTTAAATTTTGTAAAAGCCATATCAGATAATAAAGTTTATAGGTTCCTGAAAACCATTCTGGTTTCTCACAATTATTTCGCTTTTATGATAAACCACTGAGAAAGGTGCGATACTTTCTGTGAGCCATACATTGCCACCGATGATGCTGTTTCTGCCAACAACTGTCTCCCCTCCCAGAATTGTACAGCCGGCATACAAAATAACATTATCTTCAATGGTAGGGTGTCTCTTTTTAGATGCTTTACTTTTATCTACACTTAATGCGCCAAGAGTAACTCCCTGATAAAGTTTTACATTGTTTCCGATATTTGCAGTTTCACCGATAACAATGCCTGTGCCATGGTCTATCGAAAATGGACAACCAATTGTAGCTAAGGGGTGAATATCGATTCCTGTAACTTTATGAGCATATTCTGTTATAATCCGGGGAAGCAGAGGCACTGATAGCTGTGACATAGAATTTGCAATACGATAGCAGAATATGGCAAAAAACCCCGGATAAATGGCAATGACCTCGATTAATTGTGTAGCTGCAGGATCAGATTCAAGAATAAAATTGGCGTCTTTGAGAAGTGTTTTTTTTATATTCTTAAGATTTTTGAAAAATTGTTGGGTAACCTTTTCTTTTTTTTCCGTCAAACCGGATAATATATTGAGCATTTGATTCTGCGAATCATTGAGATTATTCTTTATTTCAGTATCTGAATAAGAATTAGTGGAGGGGAAAAGCAGTCTGAAAACAGATTTGATGGTCTTTTCAACGGCTTTTTTATCAGGTAGGGTAATATCTGACATGGCAAAATGTTATTAAGTGGTTTTAAAAGATATATAACATTTGATAACCCACAGGTGTTCATTCCTGCACCCCACACCTCAAGCCTGATACCAATATCATACCCTTCCCGGATAAACCTTCAGTGCTTCTGCAAGGATCGTCATCGCATCCTTAAGGTCATCGATTTTAAGGACATAGGCAATGCGTACCTCATTCTTACCTGAGCCGGGAGTTGAGTAGAAACCCGAGGCAGGCGCAACCATGACGGTCTGATTATTATATTCAAACTCTTCAAGAAGCCACTGTGCGAACTTGTCGGCATCATCAACCGGAAGTTTGACAACTGTGTAAAACGCTCCTTTTGGTTTAGGACAATAGACACCAGGTATTTTATTGAGAGCCTCGACCATGTAATTTCTACGTGCGGTGTATTCTTTGTTTACGTCTTTGAAATACTGATCAGGAGTATCAATTGAAGCCTCACCGGCAATCTGTCCGAGTCCGGGAGGGGAGAGGCGTGCCTGTGCAAATTTAAGAGCAGTGGAGATCACCTCTTTGTTTTTTGATATCAGTGCACCAATCCTTACACCACATTCGCTGTAACGTTTGGATACCGAATCGAGCATTATGACATTATTCTCAATACCTTCCAGATTCATTGCTGAGAAATGTTCAGCCCCGTCATAGCAAAACTCACGGTAAGCCTCATCAGAGAAGAGAAACAGATCATATTTCTTAATTATTTCCTTAAGATGAAGAAGTTCTTTTTTCGAATAGAGATACCCGGTCGGATTATTTGGATTACATACAATTATACCTTTGGTCTTTGGGGTGATCTTTTTTTCTATCTCTTTAATTGGAGGAAGGGCAAAATCTTCTTTAATATAGGAGGTTACGGGAATGATTCTAATGCCGGCTGTTGTTGCAAAACCGTTATAATTAGCGTAGAATGGCTCCGGAGTAATAACCTCATCACCTGGATTGACGCACGACATAAGAGCAAATAATATAGCCTCCGACCCGCCTGTAGTGATCAGCATTTCGGTATGATCTATATTAATTCCGATCTTCTGATAATATGCCGCCAGCTTACGGCGGTATGATTCGTTGCCTGCTGAATGGCTGTACTCAATGACTTTCAGATCAATGTTACGGATTGCATTCAATGCTACCTCAGGAGTAGGGATATCAGGTTGTCCGATATTGAGATGATAGACTTTTCTCCCTTTACGTTTTGCTTCTTCCGAATATGGAACAAGTTTTCTTATTGGTGATGCAGGCATCGCTTTGCCTTTATCGGATATTGTTGGCATATAAATAATGTATTATAATCCTTATACTTTATGGAAACAAAAGTAAGAAAAATCATATATTAATTTATCGACCTGGTTTATTTATGAATAGATATTGTTTCCCTCTGATTTTGCAGATTGCACAGATTTTTTTACCCTTTCTTCCCTTCAAATTGAACTTTTATTGGTATCATTAAAATTTCTATTTTTGCAGTTCAAATATTTAGAAACTTTCTAAAACACAACAATGGACATTCCTTCAAAATACGAGCCCGGGAAAGCAGAGAGCAAATGGTATAATTACTGGATGGAGCATGGATTTTTTAAAAGCATTCCCGACGGGAGAGAGCCTTATACAATTGTTATTCCGCCACCCAATGTTACAGGAGTACTCCACATGGGCCACATGCTTAACAACACTATCCAGGATGTGCTGGTGCGCAGGGCAAGGATGCAGGGGAAAAACGCCTGCTGGGTGCCTGGCACTGACCATGCTTCAATTGCAACCGAAGCAAAAGTCGTTGCGAAGCTTAAGGCAGAAGGAATTGAAAAGCGCGATCTTACAAGGGAAGAGTTTCTCGGCCATGCCTGGGAATGGACTCATAAGCATGGTGGTATAATCCTCGAACAGCTAAAACGTCTGGGAGCCTCATGCGATTGGGATCGTACTCTTTTCACTATGGATGAGAAGAGATATGACTCAGTTATAAAGGTATTTGTCGACCTGTTTAATAAAGGGCTTATTTACAGAGGTATAAGGATGGTGAACTGGGATCCGCAGGCTATGACTGCTGTTTCGGATGAGGAGGTTAATTATACCGACGAAAAATCAAAGCTTTATTATGTTCGTTATAAGATAGTCGGAGAGGAAGGGTATGTGATGGTTGCCACAACCCGTCCCGAAACAATACTCGGTGATACAGCTGTCTGTGCACACCCCGATGATGAGCGTTACAAACATCTGAAAGGGAAAAAGGTTATTGTGCCCATGGCTAACAGGGAGGTGCCGTTTATTTTTGACAGTTATGTTGATCCGGAGTTTGGGACAGGATGTCTTAAGATCACTCCGGCACACGATATTAATGACTACGAGATCGGTCTCAGACATAAATTGCCCTCAATCGATGTTTTTAATGAAGATGGAACAATCAATGAGAGGGCCGGTTTGTTTGTTGGTGTTGACAGGTTTAAAGCAAAAGAACTTGCTGAAAAGGAGCTTCAGAGAACCGGAAACCTGGTAAAGGTTGAAGATTATAATAATAAGATTGGCCGTTCGGAACGTACAAATGCTGTTATCGAACCAAGGCTCTCCCTTCAGTGGTTTATGAAGATGAAGGAGCTGTCGCAACCTGCATTGGATGCTGTTAAAAATGGTGATGTTCAGATCCATCCGGCAAAATTTAAAAATCTTTACCGCCACTGGATGGAGAATGTACGCGACTGGTGTATCAGCCGTCAGTTGTGGTGGGGACACAGGATACCTGCGTGGTATTATGATAATAACGAATTTGTTGTTGCAGGTAATATTTCCGAAGCCCTTGAAATGGCAAGGAAGAAAAGTGGGAACCATTCAATGAATGAAAGCGACCTGCGGCAGGATGAAGATGTTCTGGATACATGGTTCTCATCGTGGCTCTGGCCGATAACATCATTTGATGGTATAAATGATCCGGAGAATGCAGACATTAAATACTATTATCCGACAAATGACCTGATTACGGCTCCTGAAATCCTATTTTTCTGGGTTGCCCGAATGATAATTGCCGGTTATGAGTTCAGGGGAGAGAAGCCATTCAAAAATGTATATCTTACCGGTCTGGTTCGCGACCAGCAGAAAAGGAAGATGTCCAAATCACTGGGTAACTCTCCCGAACCAATCGACCTCATTGAAAAATATGGTGCAGATGGAGTAAGGGTGGGTATGTTATTATGCTCCCCTGCAGGTAACGACCTCCTTTATGAAGACAGTCTGCCTGAGCAAGGTCGTAATTTTGCCAATAAGATATGGAATGCTTTCAGGCTTGTAAATAGTTGGAAAGTTGACGATAATATCGAACAACCTGATTCATCGAAAGTTGCAGTGAAATGGATGGATGAGGTGATGAAGAAATCGATAAATGAGATTGATTTAAACTTCAAAAAATTCAGAATTTCAGAAGCTTTGATGATCACATATAAATTGTTCTGGGATGAGTTCTCCGGCTGGTATCTCGAGATCATCAAACCTGAATATCAAAAACCTATCGATAGGATAACCTTCGATGCCACAATCTCTGTATTTGATAAACTTATTAAGGTAATACATCCTTTTATGCCATTCATTACTGAGGAGATATGGCAACTGCTTCTTGACAGGAAGGATGGTGAAAGTCTAATGGTGACCCGATTACCAGAAGTTAAGAAATACAATAAGGATCTGATTACCAGCTTTGAGTCCATTAAGGAGACGATAAGTGCAGTAAGAACCGTCAGGAAAAGTAAGGATATTCCAAATAAAGAAACTCTTAACCTTCTGGTTCGCTCTGACAAAGATAGTTTCAATAGTGAGTTTCTTCCGGTTATCTGTAAACTATGTAATTTGTCGGAAGTGTCATTTGTTAAAGAGAAACAGGAAGGAGCAGCCTCATTTATGGTAGGAACGACTGAGTATTTTATCCCGCTGGGCGGCAAACTGGATATTGAAGGAGAACTTGCAAAGATACAGGAGGATCTGGATTACAACAGAGGATTTTTGGTTAATGTGATGAAAAAGCTTGCAAATGAGCGTTTTGTTCAGAATGCTCCTGCCAATGTACTGGAGTTGGAAAGAAAGAAAAAGAGTGATGCGGAGTCGAAGATAAAATCCCTTGAGGAGCGGATGAAAGAATTGAAAAGTCTATAATGTCTGAATGTCTGATTGTCTGAATGTCTAATTGTCTGAATGTCTTTAATTCAATATCATACAACAAGACAAATAGATTATGGCATTAGTTTTCTGACGAAATAATTCTGATCAACAAGGACAAGTTCCCAGTCGTTATTCAGGATAAGTAGCCATCCCTCTCCGGAAATATGGTTTTTATCTGCTTTAAATCCTTTTGCAGTAATCCGGAGATACTTAAAATTATTTGAAACAAGGCAACCTCCTTTATCGACTGTAAGCTTCCCCCAGTTATCTGATATCCTCATTGAACTGTAGAGGGTTCCCAGGGTGTCGAGTGAATGGATATTTTCCGGTTCAAAGTCAAAATAGGGACTTTCAAGTTCAAGGAAAACTACAGATTTTTCTGTAAAGGTGCTGATTTGTTTATGTATACTTTCTCTGATATCTGACAAGCGTTGTTCTTCTTCTTTATTTATGGCATCAATATCATAATTTACTGCCAGGCTTCCTGCCACATCTCTGCAGATTAGCGGCAGCTCAATGTTATATAGCTCTTTTACTGCACTTCCGAGGTCAAAATTATCTGTCTGAATTTTACGTAAATCAAATCCTTTATCATAAAGAAGAGAAGCGTAGAGAGCCCCATGAATGAATCCGTATGATCTCGAGTATGATTGCATTGAGTAAACCCTGTCGAGATTTTCGAAAAGCCTGGTTTTGTATTCCTCGGGTGAATTAGTGCAAAGAAGTGTGTAAGTAAATGTTGCAAGGCCTTCATGGGTCTCGAACCGGTTTTGATCGTTGGCATACCTTTGATAAAGCTCCCTGTTAGAACCTCTGAAGATAAGTGCGTCCCTTATTGCCAGTTGACGTTCTTCGGCATCAGAATTAAGAGCTTTCCGCAAAGCTTTCCATTCAAGTTTGATCCAAAGCCTTGCTTCCTTTTCATCCATATTATTTGTATTAAACCCGGATGAAATGATTCCTGCAGCCTCCTGGAAGCGATGAAACAGACTGCGAATTGCACGGGTTTTTATCCTGTAATCATCTTCTTCAAGTGGAAGGGGAGTCATTGCAAACAGGGTTCCTCCAAATTTCACAGGAGTATTATTTATTATGAGTTCTTTAGGATATGAACCTGTAAAAATACCATCTTTCCCTTTTAAAAGACCCTCGTTATCGGGCTGATTTGCAATAATCCTCCGGCTTGTACGCTCGACAAACATTAATGGGCCGTAAAGGTTTTTCCCCCAGAGTTTACCATTGTCGCGGTTACAGATATCTTCAATACTTTTAAAGTATTGTGATGCCTTTTCAGGTGTAAAGTAAGTGTCAGGCTTTACTCCTTTACAGCTTATAAGAGACAGAAAGATTGAGAAAAAAATCCATTTTTTCATTATGGCCGGTTTGTCGCCCCGAAAGTAATGAAAAAATTTGCAAATGAAAGTTGTAAATTCCTTAACATTCATAAACTATATGGCTTTAAGGCTCATATCCAAACTTTTGATATGATGTGTAAGTGCGCCTACAGAAATGAAATCAACACCGCATTCTGCATAAGATCTTATAGTCGCAAGGGTAATGCCTCCTGAAGATTCTGTTTCAAATCTGCCTGCAATTTCTTTAACGGCCGAAAGGGTCTCGTTAATACTGAAATTGTCTAACATGATACGATCCACTCCCCCAACTGAAAGTATCGTTCTTACATCCTCAAGGCTTCTTGCTTCAATTTCAACCTTAAGGTTCATATTATTTCCCTTCAGATATTCCCTTGTCCTGATAATTGCTTTCTCAATTCCCCCTGCATAATCGATATGATTATCTTTAAGCATTATCATATCAAATAATCCCATTCTGTGATTCATTCCTCCTCCAATCCTTACTGCCTCTTTTTCAAGAAATCTAAATCCGGGGGTGGTTTTTCGTGTATCAAGAATTTTTGTTTTCAACCCGTTGAGCTGACTGACATATTCATGAATGCTTGTCGCAATTCCGCTCATCCTTTGCATGATATTCAGAACAAGACGTTCCGATTTCAGAATTGATTGCTGCCGACCTGAAATATAGAATGCAATATCTCCGGGAATCACACTGGCCCCGTCTTCTGATAAAATATCAAATTTCAGATCTTTATCGATTGTGTTGAAGAGTATTCCGGCTACCCTGATGCCTGCAAGTATTCCTTTCTCTTTAATAAGAAGTTTTGCATTCCCGGTTGTATTCTCAGGTATACATGCGAGTGATGAGTGATCGCCATCACCTAAATCCTCAGCGAGGCTTCTTAAAATGAATTCCCTGAGAATCCTATTTTCCATTGTCAGGTTCAATACGTATCTGATGAATAAGCAATTCCTGGTCAACTTTCTTAAGAAGAAAATAGACCCGGAAGTCTCCTTTCTCTGTCTTAAGATTGCCAATGGCATATTGAGCATCATTTTTTGCGCCCTGATGAAGGATAGTAAAATCTTTAGTCTGGTATTCAGCAAAAAAATCTTTCAGAATTGTCTCTGCCACATTCTTTTTGTAGAAATCCTCCTTGTCGAGAAGAAGAAGTTCAATTGTAGAATTCATGTACTTCGATAATTCAGAAGCATTACCAGCCTTAATGGCTATTGAAATTCCTCCGGGTATTTTAGCCTGTTCCTGTGCTGTGGAAGTGAGACTGCTGAAAGCAATCAATACTAACGGAATTATATTTACGGATTTCATTTCAATTCAGTTTAAATATTGCGGACTATTTAGATCAATGCACTACAAATTTAATACTAATTTGATTATGAAAGGCCTATTCTTATTAATCATACAGGAATTTCTTTATGCGACTTTGTGACTCTGTGCCTCATTATAAATTGTTATTTTTGTGAATAAGTGTCAAACACATTAGTAAATTTAGTTATGTTACAAGTATGAAGATCGCTTTATTGCAGACAGGAAAAACAACAGATAAGCATATTGCAGAGGTGGTTGATCTTTATGCCAGCCGAATAAAGAAATATTCAGTTTTTGAGATCATCACTCTGGCTGATTTAAAGAATACAAGGAACATGTCTGTTCAGGAACAAAAGATGAAAGAGGGTAATAAAATTATTCAGTCAATCAGCGTTGATGACTATGTAATATTACTTGATGAGAGAGGTAAGGAGCTACGGACGGTTGAATTTTCAGGATGGGTTGAAAAGATTTTTATGCTTCCAAAAAAGCGGATTTTGTTTGTTATTGGCGGCCCTTGGGGTTTTTCTGATGAGGTCTATAGCAGTGCCGATTTCATGTTGTCTCTCTCAAAAATGACATTTCCTCATCAGCTGGTACGATTATTGTTTCTTGAACAACTTTACAGGGTATTTACGATTATTAAAGGAGAACCCTATCACCATGAATAAGGCATATACATAATATTATGAGAGGGAACCGTTATAGAATATTTCTTATCATTCTGACAGTTGTGGTGGTTTTAATGGCTCTTGCGGCAGAATCGCTTTTTTTCAGCGATTTTGAGTATCGCTTCAGGACAAAAATGTTCAATAAAACCCTCAGCGCGAAAGAAAAAATTCTTGAAGATTGCCTCAATGCAATGAAACCCATTCTTGCAATTAAAGATCATCACGGATCTGTTTCTGAAAATAATCTTTTTACAATTGCCGAGCAGAATAAGATCACCATACTTGAATATTTTGACAATAAGCTTGTTTATTGGTCGGATAACGGGTTCTCTGTGCCTTCGGTACTTAATGATTCACTGTACGCCAAACCATTGATATTTTTACAAAACGGATGGTTTTTACCTAAAACAGTACAAGCCGGTAATGAAAAAATAGTCGGTCTGTTAAGGTTACATACCGATTATGGTTTTGAAAATGATATTATTAAAAGCGGGTTCGAAAAGGAATTCCATATCCCGGGAAATGTTGGCTTCAGTACAGATAAAAATGCTTCTGAATTTCATGTTTTTGATACTGCCGGCGATTTCCTTTTTTCCCTTTCTTTCCCGGAAGTGAGGGAGAATACTTTTTTTATTCTCATCCCACTGTGTTTATGGACATGTGTATTTATTCTGCTTATTTTTCTTTCTCTCGAACTGGCTAAATTATTAGTCAATATGGGAAGAAACCGGCTCGCAGTAGGTTTTGTCCTGTTAGTTTTTTCTTTAATCTATATTCTTATTCTTATCACCGGGAGGCCTTCTGTGCTGTTTCAGACTGAACTTTTTTCTCCATACAGGTTTTCTTTTAATAATGTTATTCCATCATTGGGCCACCTGGTACTGATCAGTATTCTGTCAGCCTGTTTTTCATATTTCATTTACAGCCATTTTCCACTTCAGGAACGACCAAGAGGAAAGAGAGTAAAGGATTATCTGTTCCTTACTATTTTGATGATTTGCGGAGCTTTTTTATTCAGTTGTTGTAACCTGATTTTCAGCCAACTGATTTCAAACTCGAATATCAATTTTGAAACTTATAAAGTACTGGAACTAAATGTGTTCAGTATTATAGGATTTGCAGCGATTATTTTACTGATGCTTGTCCCTGTGTTGTTTATGCTGAAGGCCTTTCAAATTGTAAAGCAATTCAGACAAAAAACAATCATTTTTTCGATTATCACATCTCTATTTGTGCCGGTTGTTCTTTTTTGTAATGACTCCGGGACATTTATTCCTTTTTCAGTTTTTTATATTGTTATTACAACCTCTCTGTGGATATCAGGGATTAAAAGAGCCGGAATATTTAATCTGACTGTAATTTTTTCTCTGATTTTCGGAATCTATTCTCTCTATTTAATAGCAATACTTTCTGAAGAAAAAATAACTGAAAATCTTAAAATTCAGGCAGTCTCTTTTTCTACTGAAAATGACCCTGAAGCTGAGCATCTTTTACTCGATTTATGGCCGGTTTTAACAAATGACTCTGCTCTTGCCGGCATGATGAAGGTTGATTACTTTGATAAGATTGATTTTGATAGGATATCAAGCTATTTGCAGGAAAAATATTTCATCGGTTATTGGAGGAATTTTTATTTTAACCCTCCTGTACTATGCCGCAATGATCAGTCTTTACGGATAGATCAGGGAAATGAAGTATTTGAAAACTGTTTCAGCTTTTTTGAAGACCGTATCCGCCGGGATGGGCATCAGCTTACCGGCACAGGTTTTTATTTTATTGATAATCAGGGTGGGAGATCTTATTATATCGGTCGGTTATTTTTTAAAACGGGTAAAGAAACGTCGAACGGACTATTCATTGAACTTTACAACGACGTTAATGTGTTCCAGGCGGGATATTCTGAACTTCTCCTTGATAAAAAATACCATGGATATGCAGGATTGAAGGATTATTCATTTGCAAAATATATTAACGGAAAGATTGTACTCAGAACAGGTGAATTTCCATATGATGAGACTGATGCTGAATATGTAGGGGGAAATCCGGATTATAAATATTTTAAAACTGAAGGATTTAAGCATATTCTTTATAAGAACGGAAATGCGACGGTATTGATAAGCAGGACTGAACTTACTGCAAAGGATGTAATTATATCATTTGCATATTTATTCGCATTTATACTTCTCTTTTTTAATTTAGTATTATTGATTATCAGACGTCCTGAATTGAAGAACTCTTTTAATTTTAATTTCAGGCAGAAACTTCAGATGTCATTTATTGGCGTACTGATGTTTTCATTTCTGTTAATAGGAGGTGTTATTGCCTCATTCACCATCAGGCAATACCAGACCAAACATACAGATAATCTTAAGGAAAAGCTGAATTCGATTTACCTTGAACTTGAAGGTAAAATCGCAGTTGAGAAACATTTGTCATCTGATTGGAGCAACAGCAGTTACTCGTCTCTGAATGATCTTCTGATTAAATTTTCGAATGTCTTCAAAACTGATATCAACCTTTATGATCTGAACGGATTTTTAATTGCAACCTCACGGCCGGAGATTTTTTTCCGTGATCTGACAAGCCGGCGGATAAATAATATGGCATATAATAATCTGTCGCACTTTACTAAAAGTGAGTTTTTTCAGAAGGAGAAGATAGGAAGTCTTGAATATATTTCAGCTTATGTTCCATTTTTCAACACCGACAACAAAGTTCTGGCTTATCTGAATCTTCCCTATTTCAGGATGCAAAGTGTTCTGGCAAAGGAGATTTCAAACCTGATAGTTGCTGTTATTAATTTCACACTACTCTTTATCGTTATTACAATGAGTCTTGCAGTATTTATCAGTGGCAGGCTAACATCTCCTCTGATGATGCTCGGAGATGGGCTGGCTTCTGTCGGGGTTGGCAAAAAAAGTGAACACCTCACATATAAAGGAAATGACGAAATTGGTGAACTTGTTAAACAATACAACAGGATGGTTGATGAGATTGAAGAGAGTACCCACAAGCTGGCCAATTCGGAAAGAGAGTATGCATGGAGAGAGATGGCCAAGCAGATTGCTCATGAGATAAAGAATCCGCTTACTCCAATGAAATTAAATGTGCAGCAGCTATTCAAGTCGTGGAATGATAAAGTTCCGGGATTTGAAAAGAAGCTTGAGCGTTTTACTAAAAACCAGATTGAGTATATTGATAACCTTTCGTCTATCGCATCGGCCTTTTCATCGTTTGCGAAAATGCCCGGGACCAATCCCATGGAGGTTAATCTGCTCGACCAGATCAAAATAACTCTTGAACTTTTTAAGAACGCCGCCAACATAACCTTCCGGGTACATTGGCCACACGAAAGTAAGGTAATTATTTATGCTGATAAAGAGCATCTTAACGGAGTCTTTTCAAATCTTATCAAGAATGGGATACAATCAATTCCTCCGGGACGGGAAGGGCTGATAAAAGTTAACCTGGATGTTAAAAGCGATAAAGTTGTTGTTTCAATTTCAGATAATGGAACCGGGATTCCTGAAGATTTGCAGAAGAAGCTATTCACTCCAAATTTTACAACCAAATCGTCGGGTATGGGGCTTGGTTTATCAATTGTAAAGAAATATATTGAAAGTGCAAACGGCAGAATATGGTTTGAGTCGGATGCTGATAGGGGATCTGTTTTTTTTGTTGAATTGCCACTTATGTACACAGTTGAAAAATTGGGATGAACCCTGATTGACTGTGTAACTAATATAAAAAAAGACAAGGTTAAGAAGAAATGAATACATCCCGATAAATATCGGGAATGAAATTTCTGGTGTTTTATCTTTTTTACAGAAGAATGGAAATATTTTTTCATCACCCATTGTTGTTTAAAAACAAAATACTATTTTGGCATCATCAAATTAATCAAAGCAAGTTTGTTTAACACTACAACCTTATAAAACCTGACAAATATGAAAAATTCAATTAGAATTTCAAGAGTGATCCTATTTATCCTATCAATCTTTTTAATTCAATCCTGTGAGAAAAAGCCTACAGCTCCTGTTATTTCAACAACAGCTGTCACTGCAATTTCTTATACAACTGCTGCTTCAGGAGGAGAGGTGACAAATGAAGGAGGAGCTGCTGTAACAGCCAAAGGTGTCTGTTGGAATACATCTCTTGACCCAACAACTACAAATAGTAAAACCACTGATGGAACAGGAATCGGGAGTTTTAGCAGTTCGCTTACCGGACTGACTGCAGGAACTGCATACTATGTAAGAGCCTATGCTACGAACACAGCTGGTACAGGTTATGGTAATCAGGTTACATTTTCCACAAATCAGATTGCACTTGCTACATTAACAACAACCGCAATTACCGCTATTACACAAACAACCGCAGTCTCAGGAGGAAATATTACAACTGATAATGGTGGGTCTGTGACCGTAAGAGGAGTATGTTGGAGCACATCAGCAAATCCTACAATCGCATTAAGTACAAAAACCACTGATGGAACAGGAACAGGAGCATTTACAAGTTCTATAACTGGTTTAACTGCCAATACTACATACTATGTAAAGGCATATTCTACTAATAGTGCCGGAACAGCTTATGGGCTTGAAATTTCGTTTAAAACGTCTGCTTCCCTTCCAACATTAACAACAACTTCTGCATCTGTAATAACTACAACTACCGCTTTGTCCGGAGGGAACATTACATCTGATGGTGGAGCGGCAGTCACGGCCAGAGGAGTTTGCTGGAGCACAGCTCAAAATCCAACAACTTCTAACTATTATACTACTAATGGCTCTGGCATTGGTAGCTTCACCAGTTCCATTACATTGCTAACTACGAACACGACCTATTATATAAGGGCTTATGCAACTAATAGTGCAGGAACAAATTATGGGAATCAGGTAACTGCGATAACTCTCAGTCAGGATATTAAAAACATCGTTTCTGATGATGTACTGACAATAATTACCAACTTAGGAATGCCCATGTACACAGGTAAGACTCCCCCTAATCTTGTTAATTATTACAAATTGTATCCGAATGCCCTGAAAAATTCCAATATTCCAAACGACTATGCTTTTGGAACAACATTTTATCCTTTAAACTTTCGTTTTTATAATCGGGACAATAATACTCTTTCTGTTAAATTTGACTTTGCAGAAATAGGTAGTGGTGGTGGAACCGGAACAGGTAAAGGGGCTTTCATTTCGGGTAGTGGAAATAACTTTTCAGTATTTCTACAAGTTAATTATACTGCTTCTGGTCAGACATGTGATATGATTGAAGTCTTTTCCGGAACAATGACCAGCACAGGGATAAGAGATCTCTATTTTGCTCTCTTCATGGTCGATGACCATGGAGATCCAGCCGGTATTTGGATTGCAAACGGACAAGGTCGAGTATTCTACGACTCTGATGGTATGTCAGATATTATAGCAAGTCTTTCGTCAAAAAATAATGATAGCACACCTGGAATTTCGGCTACAGCTGCACCCGGAGTCGGTGTCAAATAAAAAACGTATCGTGTAATTTTCCGGTATCTGACGGCCCGGCAAAGGGACTTAATTCGACAGAGATAGCTATTTATCGACGCATGGCGCACGATGCACGACGCATGACGCATGGCTCACGGTTAATTTTCATATAAGCCATTTACAGAAAGAGGTATCTCACACGTTGAAACTGTATTGCTCTTATTATCAGCTCTGTCTTTAATAAAAAAATCATACCTGATTATATTGGAATCTCCGGGTTTATAGAATGTGTAAAGGAAAGTAACTGAGATTGTTCCTTTCAATATTTTATTCTGCCCCAGCCTCTCCATGTAAGGTATCCTGTATGATGAAGGTTTTAACGGATCATTATCCGGAGCAGGCACCATGTTTCCACCTGTTTTCCTGAAAAGAGTAAAGAACATATTTGTTGAATCAGTCTGATTTCCCGTAGGCTCCTCCAGTCCAAGATCTCCATCCCCGTCTTCAAAGTAGAATTTCAGTCTTCCTCCCTTTATACTGTTCCCAAGTATATCAAGAGTATCAAAAACAGTAAAACTGGTGAATTCAATATGAGGAACAGCAGACAGTTGCACTATTTTCCGGCATGAACCCAGTGTCAGCGCAGTAATTAAAATTATGAACAGATACTTAATTGTTCTCATGGTTTTTCAGGTAATAAATTTTCATGAACAAAAACCACACCAAATTTGATTATTTTTTTCTGAAAAATATCCTAATTGGAACACCGGTAAACTCGAATTTCTCCCTCATCCTGTTTTCCAGATACCTCTTATATGGATCCTTCACATACTGGGGAAGGTTACAGAAAAATGCAAATGCAGGAGTATAAATCGGCAGTTGTGTTACATATTTGATCTTAACATATTTGCCTTTTAATGCCGGTGGCGGGTTATTCTTAACCACCTGGAGCATTACATCATTTAATTCCGAGGTACTGATCTTCCTGTTCCTGTTCAGGTTAACCTGCTCAATCAATTCAAGCACTTTGTGTATTCTTTGCTTGTTGATAGCTGAGATAAAAAGAATAGGGAAATCGGTGAACGGAGCTGTTTTTTCTCTTATATCTTTTTCAAACAGGATTGTAGTATTATTTTCTTTTTCAATTAGATCCCATTTATTCACCAGCACTATCATGCCTTTGTTATTCTTTTGAATCAGCGACATGATATTAAGGTCCTGTGATTCGATCCCTCGTGTGGCATCGATCAGGAGGAGACAGATATCTGAATTTTCGATTGTTCTGACGGCTCTCATTACCGAATAAAATTCGATATCCTCGCTTACTTTTCCTTTCTTGCGTAAACCTGCGGTATCGACCAGAAGAAAATCGTGCTGGAATTTATTATACCTTGTGTATATTGAATCACGTGTTGTTCCGGCAACCGGAGTGACAATATTTCTTTCTTCTCCGAGAAGAGAATTTACCAATGATGATTTGCCGACATTCGGACGTCCTACGATTGCTATTCTTGGCAAATCCGGAATAAGTCCGGGCTCTTCTTCCGGCAAACTCTTCACAACGGCATCAAGCAGCTCTCCTGTGCCGCTTCCGTTCATGGAACTTAGCGGGAAATAATCTCCAAGGCCAAGGTTGTAAAATTCGGTGGCATCCATCAATCTTTCGCCATTGTCAACCTTGTTTACGACAAGCATGACCTTCTTGTCAACTCTTCTGAGGAGAGAAGCTACCGACGTATCCAGATCGTGAATGCCGCAGGTTACATCAACCATAAAAATTATAAGATCTGCCTCTTCGATGGCAAGCAGTACCTGCTTATTTATCTCTTCTTCAAAAATATCCTCAGAGTTCTGAACATATCCCCCTGTATCGATTACTGAGAAGTCGATCCCATTCCAATGCGAAACCCCATAGTTGCGATCGCGGGTAACTCCGCTTATTTCGTCAACGATAGCTTCTCTTGAATCGGTAAGTCTGTTGAAGAGTGTCGATTTTCCTACATTGGGTCTGCCAACTATTGCAACTATTCTACTCATAAGTTATTTTGAAATTCATCCTAACGGTAACCAAATCTTTTAAGTATCAGTGGTTTATTTCTCCAGTCTTTAGTCACTTTTACATACATTTCAAGAAAGACCTTCTTTTTGAAAAAATCTTCCATATCATGTCTGGCTTCGGTTCCCACTCTTTTTAACATGGCTCCTTTATGCCCGATAATAATACCTTTCTGACTGTCGCGGATAACATGGATAAGTGCTCTTATTTTGATGAGATTCTTTTCCTCTGTAAAGCTTTCAATCTCTATTTCAACAGAATACGGGATTTCTTTTTGATAATTAACAAGTATTTTTTCGCGTATGATCTCCGAAGCAAAGAACCGTTCGTATTTATCAGTCAGTTGATCTTTCGGGAAAAACGGCAAGCCTTCAGGAAGTTTGTCGAGAATGGCATTCAGAAGAGCATCGAGGTTAAAGTTTTTAAGTGCAGAAAGTGGTATAACAGGCGAATCAGGAAAAGCAAGATGCCACACCGCAACAATTTTTTCAAGATCGTCCTGATTTGTCAGGTCAATTTTATTTACTGCAATAATAACAGGAATACCTGATTCTTTAATCTTCTCAATATATTCACCTTCGTTAGCGGTATGTTCGGTTACATCGGTAACATAAAGGATCATGTCGGCATCAGAAAGCGCAATGTTAACAAAGTTCATCATTGTCTCCTGAAGCTTGTATTGAGGTTTCAGTATACCGGGGGTATCGGAATAGACTATCTGAAAATCATCACCATTTACGATCCCCATTATACGATGACGGGTCGTCTGTGCTTTCGGAGTAATAATAGAAAGCTTTTCACCAACAAGAGCGTTCATAATGGTCGATTTCCCGACATTAGGATTTCCCAATATGTTTACAAAACCTGATCTGTGACTCATCTGCTTTGATTAAAAGATGCCCCGTTTAAGCATACTTACCTCTTTTTCGGTAAGGAATCTCCACTTTCCGCGCTGAACATTCTTTTTTGTAAGTCCTGCAAAATAAACTCTGTCGAGCTTCCTGACTTTATAGCCAAGTGTTTCAAACATTCTCCGGACAACTCTGTTCTGGCCCGAGTGAAGTTCTATACCAATCTGGCTTTTATCATCAGGATCTGCATAAGAGACTGCATCGGCAATGACTGTTACCCCATCAAGTTCGATCCCTTCAGTAATTTTGAAAAGATCATTTTTAGTCACCGGGTTATCGAGAAAAACATGATAAATCTTTTTCCTTTTATATTTAGGATGAGTGAGTTTTCCGGTAAGATCGCCATCGTTTGTAAGAAGTAGGACTCCTGTTGTTGCCTTATCAAGCCGTCCAACCGGATAGACCCTTTCAGGACACCCATCGCCGATGAGTTCAAGTACAGTATGTTCGGCATGATGATCTTCAACTGTGGTAACATAATCTTTAGGCTTATTCATGAGTATATATACCTTTTTTTCAGCCGAAAGTTTTTTATTCTTATATCGGACTTCATCGTCATAACTGACTTTTGTCCCAAGATCTGTTACAAGTCGACCATTCACAGAAATCAATCCGTTTTTTATATGCTCATCAGCATCTCTGCGCGAACAAACACCACTATTGGCAATAAACCTGTTAAGTCTTATCTGTGTAGTTACTTTTTGTTTGCCTTTTGAGACCGGCTTTTCATATTTTCTTACGGACCTTCCTGCAGGTTTTCGGTTCTCCATATCAATTAATTATCAGGGTGCAAAAGTACAATTTTTTAGCGATATTTTGATTTGATGATTTTTTTGCACCTTTGTGAGTCTGAAAATCTAATCTGCATGGCACTAATAAAATCAATATCAGGTATCAGGGGAACCATAGGTGGAAAACCAGGAGAAAGCCTCTCTCCGGTTGATATTGTGAAATTCGCAGCTGCCTTTGGAACATGGGTACAAAGAAGGCATAATAAAGAAGGTCTTAAAGTAATTGTGGGTCGTGATGCCCGGAAATCAGGGAGCATGGTAAATAATCTCGTAATTACCACATTACGAGGCCTCGGAATACATGTAACTGATCTGGGAATGGCGACAACGCCTACTGTTGAACTGGCAGTAACAGGAACACATGCCGATGGTGGAATTATTATTACTGCAAGCCATAATCCTGCAGAATGGAATGCACTCAAATTACTGAATGAAGAAGGAGAGTTTCTTTCATCTCAGGATGGCATGAAAGTTTTGGAGATAGCTGCCGCTGAAGATTTTATTTTTGTTTCAAATGATTTTGCCGGTTCCCTTGAGTATGATGATACATGGGGGAAAAAGCATATTGATCAGATTCTTGGTTTAAATCTGGTGGCTGTAAATGAGATAAAAGCTGAAGGGTTCACGGTTGCAATAGATTGCATAAACTCAGTTGGTGGCATAATACTGCCTCTTTTCCTAAGATCGCTCGGGGTAGACAAAATAATTGAACTGAACACAACTCCTGACGGAAATTTTGCACATAACCCTGAACCACTGCCTGAAAATCTGAAAGCTATTTCTGAACTTGTTGTTAAGGGAAAGGCCGATATGGGGTTTGTTGTTGACCCCGATGTTGACCGTCTGGCTATTGTCTGTGAAGATGGAGCTATGTTTGGCGAAGAATATACACTTGTTGCAATTTCTGATTATATTCTTAAAAATACTCCTGGGAGTACGGTATCTAACTTATCCTCTACAAGGGCATTAAGAGATATTACGACGAAGTATGGTTGCAAATACTATTCATCTGCTGTTGGAGAAGTTAATGTAGTAGAAGAGATGAAAAAAAGAGATGCTGTAATAGGAGGAGAGGGCAACGGAGGAGTTATTTACCCTGAACTGCATTATGGCCGTGATGCATTGGCAGGAATTGCTCTTTTTCTGTCGCATCTTGCAAAAAGCAACATGAAATGCTCTTCTCTGCGACAGCTTTATCCTCAATATGTGATTGCCAAGAAGAAACTTACCCTTGCCCCTGCTACAGAATTCAGCCAGATCGTAAATGCGGTTAAAAATCATTTTCGTGATCATAAAATTGATGAAAGAGATGGTTTATGGATTGAACATAAGAATGGCTGGGTGCAGATCAGGAAATCGAATACAGAGCCAATAATGCGAATCTATGCCGAAGGGAGAACAATTCAGGAGGCAGATGTCCTGGCAGATACTGTTGTTGAAATTGTTAAAAATCTCTAAATCATTTTATTTTTTTCCGACCCTCCGGAATAAATCAACATGAATGAGTGTCTTTAAATCATAAAGGCAAAAAAGTATTGATGTTAAATATTGTTAATGACTGAAAAGAGTAAAACCCTTTTATATACTTTTGTGGCTGATTTTTTTGAATATATTAATTATTATAATTTCAGATGAACCGATCCCCGACGTGTCGGGGCGAGTTCCATCATACCTTTAAATAGATTATATTATGATGAAAAGAACAATTATTATTACAGGCATTGTTGTAGTGGTAGCGATCATAATTCTGATTGTTATCGGCAAGGTAACCTCGAAGAAAAATATTTCGAATCTTTATGCTGAATCGCAAAAAGGACAGTTTGATATCGTAGTTACCACTACTGGTGAATTACAGGCAAAAAAGTCGACCGATATTTTTGGTCCCGAGTTTACCCAGAGCAGAGGTATCAGAGCAATGGACATTAAAATAACGGATTTGGTACCTGAAGGGACAGAGGTTAAAACAGGTGATTATATTGCAACACTTGACAGAACAACTTTTGATAACAGTCTTAAAGATGAACTTGATAGACTATTAACCCAGGAGACAAATCTGGAGATGAAAATATTAGACACTGCGGTTACCCTCAGTAACTTAAGGGATAATATTAAAAATCTAAGATTTACAGTTGAAGAGGCTGAAATAACCCTACAGCAATCGAAATATGAACCTCCTACAACCATACGTCAGGCAGAGATTTCTCTCGACAAGATTACCCGTTCACTCGACCAGTCAATAAGGGGTTATGCCTTAAGAGTCGAACAGGCTAAATCAGATATGAGAACAATAAAGAATAACCTTGCTGAACAGCGCACAAGAGTAAGCGATCTTCAGACAGTATTATCAAAGTTTATTATTACTGCTCCGGCTGATGGTATGATTATTTATAAAAGAGACAGGATGGGAATAAAAAGAAAAGTCGGCTCTTCAATAAGTCCATGGGATAATGTAGTAGCCACACTGCCCGATATGTCATCAATGATCTCAAAAACTTACGTAAACGAAATTGATGTAAGCAAGGTAAAATCGGGGCAGAAAGTTGAAATTATGGTGGATGCCTTTCCTGAAAAATCTTATACCGGAATGGTGACTACTGTAGCAAACATCGGTGAACAGTTACCCAATGCTGATGCCAAAGTGTTTGAGGTAAATATTGAAGTTGACGGATCTGATCCGATTTTGAGACCTTCGATGACAACGGGGAACAAGATCATTACAAAAACTATTAGTGATGTTATCAATATCCCTCTTGAGAGTGTACAGGCAGGAGCCGACAGTATACCGTTTGTTTATCTGAAAAGCGGAAACAGGCAGGTTGTTGTTCTTGGGGAATCAAACGAAAATAATGTGGTTATTGAACAAGGCCTGGAATCAGGGGTTCAGGTTTATCTCAGTACGCCTGAAAATCCGGAAAATTTCAAATTGATTGGTGTGGAACTGATAGCTGTAATAAAGGAAAAGATAAAAGCAAAAAAGGCAGAAGAACTGCGTCTGAGACAGGAAGCTGAAAGAGCCAACGGACAAAGAACAGGAACTATGGGCAGAAATGGAATGATGAACATCACTCCTGAAATGATGCAGCAATTTCAGAATATGAGAGGACAAGGCGGAACAAGAGATACAGCAGCAAGGCGCCGGATGACGAATATGCGTAACCAGCTTGGAGGTGCCGCCAGGGATACTTCTGCACGACGCAGGACAAACACACAGGGAGTACAGCAGACTGGAAGACAAAACACAACCACTCCGGCCCAGACTACAATCAAGAATTAATAATTAAACAGGAAATAAAATGTTTAAATTTATCTTAAGGTATTTCCACGATATTGAAATTGCTGTTGAATCCATCGTTTCGAACAAGCTTAAATCAATGCTTACTGCTCTTGGGATTATTTTCGGTGTGGCTGCTGTTATAGCTATGCTTGCAATAGGAAAAGGAGCCAAGCAGGAGATTATGGAACAGATGAAAATGGTCGGGGTAAACAATATCCTGATCAATCCGGTTATCCCGGACAAATCTTCTTCATCCCAGGATGGTGAGAAACAGCAAAAAAAATTCTCAAGGGGATTAAATCTTCTTGACGTTGATGCTATAAGGCAAACACTTCCTTCAGTGAAGAGAATAAGCCCCGAGATCTCGTTTAACTCAACAGCAATGATGAATGGAGTTAAATATACTGCAAAGCTTGTAGGCGTTTCAAATGATTATTTTTATCTGTATAATCTTCCTCTTGTTGCCGGAGCATTTTTTAACGGATTTCAGGAAGAGAATGGTATACAGGTTTGTATAATCGGTGCGAACATCAGGGCAAAATTCTTCAGCAAAGTCGATCCTCTTGGTCAATACATCAAATTTAATGGTATATGGCTAAAAGTTATTGGTGTATTGCAGAAAACCAATGTCAGTCTTACAGGTTTTGAAGAAAAGGGTGTAAATGTCTATAATGACAACATTTATATACCAATCCAGACCATGTTATTAAGATATCAAAACAGAGCTCTCCTTAATACAAAGCTGGTTTCGGAAGCCACTTCAGTCAGTTTTTTTGGAGGTGGCGGTCCGGGTGGTGGCATGAGCAGAATAGTAGTAAGCAGTTCTGATGCTTCAACAAATGTTGAGACTAATTATAATCAACTCGACAGGATAGTTGTGCAGGTAACTGAAACAGAACAGCTGCAACCAACAACTGAAATTCTGAGCCGCATGCTGACCAGAAGGCATACAGGTGTAAAAGACTTCGAGATAACTGTACCGGAATTGCTGCTAAAGCAACAACAAAGGACGAAAGATATATTTAATGTAGTTCTCGGGGCAATTGCCAGTATTTCACTTATCGTTGGTGGTATTGGTATTATGAACATAATGTTTGCCTCGGTTATGGAAAGGATCAAGGAGATCGGTACCAGAATGGCTATCGGAGCCAAAAAGATGGATATTGTGGTACAATTCCTTGCTGAAGCAGTTCTTATTAGTGTATCCGGCGGTTTTATCGGAGTATTCTTTGGCGTGGTAATGGCAAAACTGATAGAGCAGATAGCAGGTATTATGACAATAGTCTCCTTTTTCTCAGTATTTATTGCATTCGGTGTATCAGCTGCTGTTGGAGTAATTTTCGGCTACTCCCCGGCAAAGAGGGCATCAGAAAAAGACCCTATCGAATCATTAAGGTATGAATAAATTATTAAAAATGAAGAAATTACTTTTATTTTCCATGATAGCTGTGCTTCTTTTTTCAGCTAAGAAAACTGATGCACAGGAAGTTAAAAAACTTACTTTCCAGGAAGTAATTAAAATTGCCGAAGAGCAGTCACCTAATGCCCTAATGGCCAAACACCGGTACAGGGCAAGCTATTGGCAATACAGATCATATCAGGCACAGTATTTGCCATCGCTTACCTTGTCCGGTACAACCCCGGATTTCAGCAACGGACTGGATAAGGTTTACGATTCAGGAAATGATCTGTATATATATAAACCCAAAAATACAATAAGTACACTGGGAACACTGGCTCTTTCTCAGAACATCGGCCCTACAGGGACCATAATTTCATTGAGATCGGACCTCACTCTGTTCAAGGATATTGAAAGAAAACTTCCAACTAATTATATTACCAATCCTGTGAGCATTGATATTACTCAACCTATTAGGAAATATAATACATTAAAATGGCAAAAGAAGATAGAGCCTGTAAAATATGACGCTGCCAGGAAAACCTATCTTGCAAATATTGAGGGAGTTCATACGAGTGCAGTGCAGAATTTCTTTTCTCTGGCTATGGCACAGATAAATAAGCGGATTTCAGAGATGAACTTTTTAAATGCAGATACTCTGTATCAAACTGCACAGGGAAGATATAATCTGGGAACAATTGCTGAAGATGAACTTTTAAATATGCAGCTTACCTGGCTCAATGCCCAAACAGCCAGAAAAGAGGCAGATATGAATTTACGCGACAGGGAGATCAGGTTAAGATCATTTCTTGGATATAATGAACAGGTCAGACTTGAACTGATTCTGCCAGATGCGATTCCCGACTTACAGGTTGATACGAAAGAAGTTCTTGATCTTGCTCTTAATAATAACCCGGATATCCTTAATCAACAGATAAATGTTCTTAATGCTCAGAGCAATGCTGCCCAGGCTAAAGCTTCAAAAGGACTTAATGCAAGTCTCACTGCTTCTCTGGGTTTATCGCAACAGTCAACTGTTTTAGCAACTGCATATGAAAATATGAGCAATTCTCAAAGAGTCAGGGTGGGTTTTACTTTACCTATACTTGACTGGGGTCTTGGTAAAGGGAGATACCAGATGGCAAAATCAAGCCTTGAACTTGCGCAGGTCCAGCGTGATCAGGCACTAGTTGACTTTCAGCAGAATCTTCTTCTCGATGTTGAGCAGTTCAATCTGCAAAAAAACCAGGTTGCAATTGCAGCAAAATCTGATACAGTTGCCATGAAAAGATACGAAGTTACAAAGCAGCGCTTCCTGATAGGTAAAATTTCAATTCTCGAACTTAATGATGCCGATAGCAGAAAAGACCAGAACAGAAGAGCTTATGTTCAGGCTTTACAGAATTACTGGAACTATTTCTATAATATGCGCAGTCTCACTTTATTCGACTTCATAAACAGAAAACCACTCGAAACCGATTATGATAAATTGCTTCAATAATAGATAGTTATATTTAGTTAGTTTAAGGCTGGATTGTAAAAATCCAGCTTTTTTTGTTTCCCGATCTGAGACGATTTGCAGGATCAGCGGGAAAGAAAAAATAAAGTTTTCCGCGGATTGCGCAGATTGACGCAAATTTACTATTATATTTCCACTAATTCATCTGACTAATATTTGAGTGTTTTTGCAAAAAATTAATATCTTTGCGCCTCAATAAAGCAGAGTAAGAAAAAATAATATCAAAATAATCCCAAAAGAACAAACATATGCAGAATAAAGCAGCTATCATCGTTCTGGCAATTGCATTAGGGTTGGTATCTATCTACCAGCTTTCATTTACTGGCGCTACCTACAAGGTTAAAAAAGAAGCCAGAGCATATGCAAAAGGAAACCTGGTAAAGGAAACTCAATACCTTGATTCAATTTCCACTTTGACGAAGGAACAATGGAGTTTCCTGGGGAACACTTTCAAAGAGTGTCAGAAAAAAGAGCTGAACCTCGGCCTTGACCTTAAAGGAGGTATGAATGTGATCCTTGAAGTATCTGTTGAAGATATTTTAAGGGCTCTTTCTAATTATAATCCGGATAAAACATTCAATGCGGCTCTTGCCCGTGCAAAAGAGCTTCAGAAACAGAGTCAGGCTGATTACCTTACCCTTTTCGGCAGAGCTTTCCAGGAAGTTGATCCTAATGCCAAACTTGCTTCAATCTTTGGCACCGTTGACCTGAAAGAAAAAATCAATTTCAATTCAACAAATGCTGATGTTTTGAAGGTACTTGATGACGAAGTATCAGGCGCTATTACAAATGCTTTCAACATCCTGCGTACCAGGATAGACCGTTTTGGCGTTGTTCAGCCTAACATTACACAGCTCTCAACAAAAGGACGTATTCTCATCGAATTACCAGGTCAGACCAACCCCAAACGAGTCAGGGAACTGCTTTCGGGTACTGCAAACCTGGAATTCTGGGAGTGTTATGAAAACAGTGAGATTATCGGCTACTTATCTCAGGCTAATAATCTTCTGAAAGAAATCCGTTCTAACACTGATAATGTTATAACAACAACCACTGAACCAAAAGCTGCAGGTGTTCTTTCCGACACGACAAAAAAGGATCAATCGCTTCTCGACCTGATCGAAAAAGATACAACTAAAGTGGAAGGAGCCTCAACACGCGAGGAATTTGCACTTCAGAATCCTTTGTTTGGTCTGCTAAATCCCCGGGTAAATGAAAAGGGACAACCTTTGTCAACAAGTATGGTCGGGCTTGCAAGCTCAAAAGATACTGCGCGGGTTAACGCTTTACTGAAAATGAATCAGATTAAGACTCTTTTTCCACGCGATCTTAAATTGGCATGGAGTCAGAATCCTTATAAATGGGACCCTACAAAAACATTATTTGAACTTCATGCAATAAAGATTACAACCCGCGACGGACGTCCGCCCCTAAATGGAGATGTTATTACTTCTGCAAGAACCTCTTCAGGAATTACCGGTTCGGAAATAAAAGTCGATATGTCGATGAATTCCGAGGGCGCAAAGATATGGGCAAGAATAACACGCGAAAACATCGGACGATCCGTTATAGTTCTTCTCGATGGTTCCGTTCGCTCATCTGCAACAGTTCAGGGTGAGATTTCCGGAGGTAATACAGAAATAACAGGTGGTTTCACAATTGAGGAAGCTGATGACCTGGCTAACATTCTTAAATCAGGTAAACTGCCTGCACCGGCAAGAATAATATCAGATACCATTGTCGGACCAACCCTTGGAAAAGAAGCAATTAGTTCAGGGTTTATTTCATTTATCATAGCATTCGCATTTGTTCTGGGATTTATGATATTCTATTACAGCAAGAGTGCAGGGACAATTGCAAATATTGCCCTCGTTGCCAATATATTTCTCCTTTTCGGTGTGCTTGCTTCACTGAGTGCAGTGCTTACACTTCCGGGCATTGCCGGTATTGTGCTGACAATGGGTATGGCTGTTGATGCGAACGTGCTTATTTATGAACGTATCAGGGAGGAACTAAGAGCAGGAAAGGGAATAAAGCTCGCCATTGCAGACGGTTACAGACATGCTTATTCGGCAATTATTGACTCAAATGTTACAACAATCCTTACAGGTATTGTACTTTACGTATTTGGAACAGGTCCGATAAAAGGCTTCGCTACAACTCTTGTTATTGGTATTCTGACATCAATGTTCACAGCAATATTCATTACGAGAATAATTTATGAAAGTCTTCTGAAAAGGAACGCCAATCTCACATTCTCGATTAAGATAACGGCCAATGTGTTCAAACACACTAAGATAGATTTTATCGGGTTGAGAAAATATTTTTATATTGTTTCAGGAGTCATTCTGTTGGCAGGTGTTGTTTCATTATTTGTCAGGGGACTTAATCCCGGGATCGACTTTACAGGAGGACGTACGTATGTTGTAAGATTTGATAAGCCTGTAATTACAGAAGACATTGCAGCCAGACTTACCGCATCATTCGGAGATCTGCCGCAGGTAGTTACTTTCGGAAACGAAAAACAGGTAAAGATCACAACTAAATACAAGATCAATGAAACCGGAGTTGACGATGAGGTTGAAACCAAATTGTATGACGGATTAAAAGGAGTTGTCGGTGGTGATATCAGCAAGGAAGATTTTCTAAGTAAGTACAGGGTAAGTTCTGAGTCCGTCGGTCCTGTCGTGGCTGCCGATATAAAGATCAATGCTTTCTTCGCAGTTGGTATTGCACTTATTCTCATCTTCTTATATATATTCATGAGATTCCGTTACTGGCAATATGGTTTCGGAGCTGTGATGTCATTATTTCATGATGTGCTGCTCGTTATAGGAGTTTATTCGATTTTCTGGGGCCTCATGCCTTTCTCAATGGAGATTGACCAGGCATTTATTGCAGCGATACTTACTGTAATAGGGTTCTCGGTCAACGATACGGTAATCGTTTTCGACAGGCTAAGGGAATATATCCCACTGTATCGTAAACGACCTATGAAAGAGGTTCTTAATATGGCTATAAACTCAACCCTGAGCAGAACGATAAACACTACCTTGACTGTGATGCTCACAATAATTGCCATGTTCATCTTTGGCGGCGCAGTAATCCGCGGATTCATGTTCGCCCTTATGGTAGGGATCGGAACAGGAGTATATTCATCTGTGTTCGTTGCTACTGCATTGATGTATGACACAACTCCGAATAAAGATGCCGGTATTGATTCAAAAGCCAGACTTCAGGCTTAGATTTAATTTCTATGAATATCATTAAACTTTTCTAACTTTGCCTTACATAAATGAAGGAACATTTACTACAATTTTTTTATGAGCGGACAGGAAATATTTGTTATTGTCATTGTTGCACTTCTACTGTTTGGTGCCGAGAAGCTTCCGGATATTGCTAGAACTCTGGGAAAGGGAATGCGTGATTTTAAAAAAGCCACCGATGAGATAAGGAGAGAACTGGAGACAAGCACTAAAGATATACGGCAGGATCTGAGCGATGTTACTGATTCATTAAAGAGAGATGTAACCAATTTTTCAGACAATATCACAAAGGATGTAAATGAGGTTTCTGATTCTATCAAGAACGATATGAATGATGTTACTTCCAAAGTCCGGCAGGATATGAATGAGGTTACTGATACTATTCAGAAGGATGTTAATGAGGTTGTTGATAGTGTTGAGAAAGATACGAACGACATTTCCGATGGTTATTATAAAGAGGTGAACGACTAGCTGCGTTATGATAAGAACAGCCGGTATTACAAAAGCATACGGAGAGCTTAAGGTTCTGAAAGGGATCGATATTCAGATTGAAGATAAGGAGGTAGTCTCAATCGTTGGGGCCAGTGGTGCCGGAAAAACAACTCTTCTTCAGATAATAGGAACACTCGACCGTCCTGATGGCGGTACAATTTTTTATAACGGTTCGGATATAAGCCGGATTAAAGGAAAAGCTCTCGCCGCTTTCCGGAATAATAATATCGGATTTGTTTTTCAGTTTCATCAGCTGCTTCCTGAATTCACAGCTCTCGAAAATGTCTGTATCCCTTCATATATAGCCGGTAAAAGCAAAATTGAGGCTGAAAAAAGAGCGACTGAACTCCTTGGATTTCTTAACCTTTCTGAAAGACTCGAGCATAAACCTTCAGAGCTCAGCGGTGGGGAACAACAGCGCGTTGCTGTTGCCCGGGCTCTTGTAAATAACCCTTCAGTTATTCTTGCTGATGAACCGTCAGGCAATCTCGATACGGAGAATAAAAATGAACTTCATAAGTTATTCTTTAAACTCAGGGATACCTTTGGCCAGACTATCATAATCGTTACGCACGACCGCCAGTTGGCAGGTATGTCGGACAGGATACTTCAGATTAAAGACGGACTTATTGTAAATGAGTCTTAAACGATCATACAACGGCATCCCCACCGGTGAAATAAAAGTGTTTCTCGAAGAAAAATACCTTCAGTATAATAATCCTTCTTTTATTGCCTGCGATCCTGTCTCCATTCCTCATAGTTTTACAGATCGTCGTGACAGGGAGATTTCCGGATTTCTGACAGCTGCAATTGCCTGGGGACGCAGAGATCTTATTCTGAGAAGCAGCCGGTTAATGGTTGAATTAATGGAAAATGTTCCTTATGAGTTTTTAACGACTGCCGGTGAAAAAGAACTTGACAGATTATCTGTATTTGTGCACCGGACTTTCAATGGGTCCGATTTTAAATACTTTATTAAAGGGCTCAGACTTATCTATTCAAACTACAATAGTATGGAAGAGGTTATACTTCAGGGGATGAAAGATGGCGGATCATTAAAAGAGGGTTTGTCTCACCTTCGTTCTCTCTTTTTCTCTCTTCCCCACGCAACAAGAAATGAAAAACACTTTGCCGATATTATGGGAGGAGCAGCCGGAAAAAGATTGAACATGTTTCTCAGATGGATGGTTCGTAAAGATAATCATGGTGTTGACTTCGGTATATGGGAAAAAATTGATCCGGCGATGCTTTATATCCCATTAGACCTTCATTCAGGTAATACTGCACGACGTCTTGGTTTGTTATCCAGAAAGATGAATGACTGGAAGGCGGTTGAGGAATTGACAGAAGTTCTCCGGGAGTTTGATCATGCAGACCCGGTAAAATATGATTTTGCACTTTTTGGTCTGGGGGTGAATGAAAAGTTCTGACAATGGCCAATAATTATTTCAGTTTTAAACAATTCATAATTTACCAGGATAAGTCAGCCTTTAAAGTAGGGACTGATGGTATTCTGCTTGGGGCCGTTACTGATATTGCCGGTTTGAAAAGAATTCTTGAAATAGGTACAGGGACAGGACTTATTGCAATTATGCTCGCTCAAAGATGCGAGGCTGAAATTGTAGCTATTGAACCGGACTACGAGTCATATATCCAGGCCTGTGATAATGTGAGACTTTGCAAATGGAACAGCAGGATAAAGGTTGAACATACTGACCTTCAGAACTATTATCCGGACGAAGAAAAATTCGACCTGATAGTAACTAATCCACCATATTTTACCGACTCTCTGAAAAACCCTGATCCCCGGAAATCGGCTGCCCGGCACAGCGATTCATTAACATCAGAGGAATTGTTAATTGGTGTTTCAAGGCTTCTTTACGATGACGGACACCTGCAACTGATAATGCCTTATGTAGAAGGGACTGTTTTTATCGCTGAGGCTCAGAAATATGGACTTTACTGTAATAATATACTGAAAATAAAGCCATTGCCGACGGCTGAAATAAGAAGACTAATACTCTCATTTTCGCGGGAACGATTTAAGGTAACCGAAAAATTCCTTGCCATTGAACATGGCAAAAGGCATGAATTCACGGAAGAATATATTAATCTTACAAAAGATTTCTACTTAAAGTTTTGACTCCACAATGGAGCTGTCTAAAAATCCCACCACCTCCCCCCGACGGTACCGTCGGGGTACTCCTCCTCTGAAGAGGAGGAGAAAGTTATAATACTGTATTTCAATACTTTCCCCTCCTTTTTAAAGGAGGGGTGTCATGCCCGCAGGGTCATGACGGGGTGGTTAGTTCCACTTTTTAGACAGCCCCCTAAAACAACAGGATTTCAAGCCCCCTTTAGGGATTTTGG
Source organism: Bacteroidia bacterium (assembly GCA_026391475.1). GTDB lineage: Bacteria > Bacteroidota > Bacteroidia > Bacteroidales > VadinHA17 > LD21. The sequence continues at coordinate 77,200 of JAPLED010000112.1, forward strand.
GGTGAAATTATCAGCAAGGTAGAAAAACTCTTTATAATAAAATTCAAAAAGACTTTCATTAATATTACCATCAATGTATCTTTGTTAAGAGCAAGCTGACACTGACAGGAAATATTTTAAATCGCTACATTCCAGATGTCTGATTTTCATAAGTATGTAGAAACACCGCTGATGAAGCAGTATTACAACATCAAGACCAAACATCCTGATGCGATCCTGCTTTTCAGAGTTGGAGATTTCTATGAGACATTCGGTGAAGATGCGATCAGGACTTCCGAAATACTGGGGATTACTCTGACCCGCCGGGCTAACGGTTCAGCTCAATTTGTTGAACTAGCCGGTTTTCCTTATCATGCCCTCGATATCTATCTGCCGCGCCTGGTAAGGGCAGGGCAGAGGGTAGCTATCTGCGAGCAACTTGAAGATCCGAAGCTTACAAAGAAAATTGTTAAAAGAGGAATAATTGAGCTTGTGACTCCCGGTGTTTCTCTGAATGAGAATGTCCTGAATCATAAAGAGAATAATTTTCTGGCTGCAGTGCATATTGATAAAAAAATTGCAGGTGTGGCATTTCTGGATATATCCACCGGAGAGTTCCTTACTTCGGAAGGTACTATTGAATATATAGATCAGATGCTGAATAATTTCCAGCCAAAAGAGGTACTGTTTGAAAAAGGAAAGAAGGATCTCTTCCTCGAATTCTTCGGGCCGAAATTCTATACCTTTAAATTGGATGATTGGATTTTTACCCAGGAGGCCGCAAACGACAGATTGCTTAAGCAATTTGAAACCAGTTCATTAAAAGGTTTCGGGGTTCAGAATCTCTCTTTTGGAATTATTGCAGCCGGCGCAATCCTTTATTATCTCGATATAACCCAGCACGAACAACTGGGGCATATTACGAACCTGGCGCGAATCGAAGAAAACAGATATGTGTGGCTCGACAAGTTTACAATAAAGAACCTCGAGTTGTTCCATTCTCCTTATGAAGGTGCCAGAACTCTCATCGATGTCATGGACCGAACCATTTCGCCAATGGGGGGGAGACTTTTGAAGAGGTGGATATCTCTTCCGCTGAAAGATATACAGCCGGTTAATGAGAGACTTGATATTGTGCAGTATCTTGTTGAAAACACTGCTGCTAAAGATGAGATCGCAGGACTAATCCGTCAGGTTGGCGACCTCGAAAGACTTATTTCCAAGGTTGCTGTCAGCAGGATAAATCCACGGGAGGTGGTCCAGCTTAAGAGAGCACTGAAAGTTATCGAACCACTTCAGGAGCTTTGCAACAATAGTGCCTGTTTTCCTCTGGTTCAACTTGCAGAGCAATTAAATCCTTGCAAGACAATAGCTGATAAAATTGATAAAGAGTTGAACAATGATCCACCTGTTCAGCTTAACAAAGGGAATGCAATTGCCAAAGGAATATCTGAAGAACTCGATGAATTGCGCACGATACTTTATAGTGGCAAAGACTATCTCGTAAACTTGCAGAACCGTGAGAGTGAACGGACCGGGATAACTTCGCTGAAGGTCAGTTTTAATAATGTTTTTGGTTACTATATTGAAGTAAGAAACACACATAAGGATAAGGTTCCTCCTGAGTGGATAAGGAAGCAGACACTGGTAAGTGCCGAACGCTACATTACTGAAGAGCTTAAGGAATATGAGAGCAAGATCCTCGGAGCGGAAGAAAAGATAATAGCACTTGAAACAAAGCTTTTTAATGATCTGGTTCTTGCAATACTGGAATACATCCCGCCAATACAGCTTAATTCATCACTTATTGCCCGGCTTGATTGCCTTCAGTCGTTTGCAGTTATTTCAACAGAGAATAATTATACCAGGCCGGTCCTTAACGATTCCAGAATTCTGGATGTAAAGGATGGACGCCATCCGGTAATCGAAAAGCAATTGCCTAATGGCGAATCATATGTCCCGAATGACCTTGTCCTCGATACGGAAGATCAGCAGATAATTATTCTGACAGGTCCGAATATGTCAGGGAAATCAGCTCTTTTGCGGCAAACTGCACTTATTGTACTGATGGCACAAACAGGTTGTTTTGTTCCTGCAAAAGTCGCAAATATTGGTATGGTCGACAAGATATTCACCAGGGTTGGAGCATCGGATAATATCAGCCTGGGTGAATCAACTTTTATGGTGGAGATGAATGAAACGGCCAGTATTTTAAATAACCTTTCAGACCGGAGTCTTGTGCTGCTAGATGAGATCGGGAGAGGAACCAGCACCTATGATGGAATCTCAATTGCCTGGGCAATGGTGGAATTTTTGCATGAAAATAAGCTAAGAGCTAAGACAATGTTCGCAACACATTATCACGAACTTAATGAGATGGAGACTTCATTTTCGCGGGTAAAAAACTATTGTGTCTCAATAAAGGAATTAAATAATAAAGTAATCTTTCTCCGTAAGTTGAAAAGGGGAGGGAGCGAACATAGTTTTGGGATACATGTTGCAAGAATGGCAGGTATGCCCAGAAGTGTTGTGAGTCGTGCCGATGAGATACTGAAGGAGCTTGAACAAGGACATGAAAAACAGGAACTCGCAAAACCAATTGCTGATATTGCAGGCCACAGGGAAGGGATGCAACTCAGTTTTTTTCAGTTAGACGACCCTGTACTGAAGCAGATCCGTGATGAAATTCTTGAAATTGATATTGATAATCTCACCCCTGTTGAGGCCTTAAATAAGTTATATAACATAAAAAAACTACTTAAATAGGTTTTAATTATCTTATACAATTGTATTTTAGCGGTCTAAATCATTATAAGAATACAAGGTTATGATTCTTATCAGGAACCGGTACCTAAGTTTAATAATTGGTTTTTCTTTTGTTTTTTTCTGTCTAAGTAATACGCTATACGGACAGAAAAATAATTTATCAGGGTTAAATATCATTACAAAAGAAAGCAGCTTCAGACAAGACACTGCTCTTGAGCTGAGAAAGAAGAACGCGATAACCGCTGCAGAGCCCGATACAAATTTTACATGGGAAAAATATACCGCATTTCTTACTAAAGTATCTGATACAAGCAAATATATTGTTCTCCCCTTAAACGAATTCCGAAAGACCTTTAATTCCAAAAAGATTATTATCGGGTTAAGGCATGATCTTGACAATGACCTTAATTTAGCCTACCAGTTTTCTGAAACCGAATCGAAACTCGGGTTCCGTTCAACTTATTTCATTTTGCATACAGCTCCATATTATCTTGCAAATCCTAATAATATGGCTATTCATAATCAAAATATTATTCCCATTTTGAAAACGATGCAGGATGATAAACATTTTGAGATAGGCTGGCATAATGATCTTGTGACCTTGCAGGTGGTTTATAATATTGATCCGGTTTCTTTCCTGCATAATGAACTTGACTGGCTCAGATCAAATGGGATTAATATCTACGGTTCTGCATCTCATGGTTCGAGTTATTGTTATACCTATAAATATCTGAATTATTATTTTTTTGAAGATTGCACCTACCCTGTTGTAGGTCAATTTGTCAATAATTTAACCCTTCCCATCGGAGGAAAAACAGTACCTATGAAAAAAGGAAAGTTAAGCGATTTTGACCTTAAATATGAAGCCTATTTTCTGAACAATAACAAAGCATTTTCAGATGCAACTATCACGGACAAAGTTCGTTGGGATATTGGCATGCTCGATCTTAATCAGTTACAGGCTGGTGACCGGGTTATCATCCTGCTTCACCCTATTCACTGGCATAAAGCATCAGTAAAAGCCAATATTGAATCATTCAATATAACAGGACAAAAAACATCTTTGATAAATGCTGCTAATTCAACAATATCAGTAGAGATGCCATATGGAACGAATAAAAATTCACTTTTGACTGTTTTTTCATTATCTCCCGGCGCATATGCTAAGGTTTCAAATAAATTACAGGTATCCGGTAGTACTTTAAACAACTTTAATAGCCCTTTGATCTACACAGTTTATGCCGAAAACCGCGATATACTTAAAGAATGGACAATAAATGTACTTAATGCCAAATCAACTCATGCAGGCTTTTCGATATATCCTAACCCATCTGACGGAATAATACATCTGCAATTTATTGATATTCAGGATTATCCGACAAAGATAGATGTCTATAATTCCCATGGGGAAAAGGTCTTCACGAATTTAATTGGTAAAACAGGCGACTTTACAACTGAGGCAGATCTCACCAAACTTCCTGCCGGAGTTTATATTGTAAAATGTTCAAATTCTGAGAAACCGGTAATAATTGTAATTCAGTAACACTGACAAAAAAGATTATTTTACTCTTTTTAATTGATGTTACATGCTAATATTCAGGATTTTTTTATCTTCCCTGCTTAACTTACTTACCATGAAAAAATATTTGTACGCTTTTACCGCTCTTCTGATTAGTTATCTTACTTTCTCAGTCCCGGCTTTTTCTCAGCCCGGTTCAATAAAGCAGGTGAAACTTAACAAATTTGAATTACAGTCATCTGTTTTAATTCCTTCTTCAGGAGAAGAGATTTCAACAGTTGAATATAAATCAAACGTTTACTGGTTCCCGGTTACAGTACCAACCACTGTTCTTTCCGGACTCGTTGCTAATAAGGTTTATCCCGATCCTTATTCCGGGCTGAACAATATGCTTATTCCGGATGCCTCCGATGAATTTAATAAAAAGTATAATCTGGAGCAATTCAGTCATCTGCCCAATAATCCAAACCCCTGGAAAAAGCCCTACTGGTACCGAACTGTTTTTAAGATACCAATTGCCGATAATGGCCGGCATTTTCAGCTGATTTTCAAAGGTATTAACTACCGGGCTGCAGTCTGGGTCAATGGCCAGCAGATTACCGATTCCACTCAGATGGCAGGAATGTTCGCAGAATATAGCCTTGATGTGAGTAAACACATTAAAGCAGGTTCAGAGAATGTGCTGGCTGTAAAAATCTATCCACTTGATTATCCGGGATTGCCGTCCACAGAGCAGCTGAAAGCCCTCGGCGATTTTTATGCCAACGGTGGCCCGACAGGTGATATTGGCAAGAATGTAACCATGCTTTGTTCAGTTGGCTGGGATTGGGTGCCTCCGGTGCGCGATCGTAATATGGGTATATGGCTGCCGGTGTATCTGAGAACTTCAGGGGGTATAACAATTGCTAATCCAAAACTGGTTACCGGCTTGCCAAATCTTCCCGATTCCACTCTGGCAAAGCTGTCGTTGAATCTTAAATTGTTGAACCATAACCAGGCTGATGAAAATGGAAAATTAACCGTTACCATAATTCCCGAAAATTTTAAAGGGAAGCCTCTGCAGTTTTCAAAAAATGTATCTGTAGCTAAGAATGCATCGACAATAATTGACCTGAACGGAGATAATACCAAAGAGCTAAATATTGCTAATCCATATCTGTGGTGGCCAAATGGGTATGGGAAGCCTAATCTTTACAGGATAAGGTTGCAATATACAAACAGCACAGGGATATCTGACGATACCTCCTTTGTATTTGGTATCCGTACGGTAAGTACCAGAGCAGTTGATGTAAACGGTTCTTACCGTCGTGATTTCTACGTAAATGAAAAACGCGTTCATTTAACCGGTGGTGCATGGGTTCCGGATATGATGCTAAACCGCGATTCCACACGATATGATTATGAAATGCATCTGTGCCGCAACGCTAATATAAACTTGGTCAGGATCTGGGGAGGAGGAGTTACACCTTGTGATGAGTTCTGGGAAGCTGCCGACAGGTATGGATTGATGGTGTGGTCTGATTTCTGGGTTACCGGCGATACTCAGGGCGAATTTAAAGGGTCGCCTGACTGGCCAATTGAAGGTAATGTTTTTATTAAAAATGTTACAAGCACCATTCTGCGTATCCGCAATCATCCCAGTCTGCTGGTATGGACAGGTGGCAATGAAGGCCATGCACGCAAGGAACTTTATGATGTTATGAGAGAAAGCATTATAACACTTGATGGGACCAGACCTTATATTCCCAGTTCATCGGGATTTGCAAAATTACCTGCCGGATGGAACGGGTCATGGCCCGATAATCTGCCTTCAGGTGTTTACAGCGGTGGCCCCTACACATGGCAGGATCCATTAGTATATTACAAAAAAGCAATAGCCGGCAGGGATTGGGTTTTTAAGGATGAAACCGGTATACCGTCACAACCTCCATTTAATATAATGTCAAAAATTATCCCCAATCTGGTCTGGGATAATAAATTGCCTTTCCCTTTAAATAATACCTGGGGTTATCATGATGCTGCAACCGGAAACGGCAGGTGGGATCTTTATTATAAAGAGATGGTGAAGAGATATGGAGAGCCTGCAAGTATGGAGGATTTTTGCAATAAAATGCAGTTGATGAATGCTATTGGTTACCAGGGGATCTTTGAAGCTGCAGGACATAAATTAAATGATATCGGTGGAGTGATGTTATGGAAACTGAATGCTGCTTTTCCGAGTGTTGTCTGGCAGGTATATGACTGGTTCCTTCAACCAAATGCCGGTTATTATTTTATGCAGAATGCCTGTGAATCTGTTCATATTCAGCTAAATCTTAACGATTTAAAGGTTCTTGCGCTTAACAGAACTCACAAACCTATTCCCGGGCTTATTGCACAGGTCGATCTTTTCGGTCTCGATTCAAAATTATTATTTCATGAAGAAAAAAACATCAGTCTTACGGCAACAGATGTGAAAGAGATAACTTCTTTATCTTCAGCTTTGGCTGGTGCAAAGGGAGTGAATTTTGTGGTACTGAACTTAAAAAACAGTACCGGGAAAGTAATTTCGCATAACGTGTACTGGCTTTCGAACGATGGGGATTATAAGTCGTTAAATGAAATGCAAAAAACCACTGTGCAGACCAAAGTACTGATTGCAGCTAAAGGGAAAAGTGAAAACAGCTGGACAATTCAGATCATCAATACAACCAATAAGTTGGCATTCTTCATTCGTCCTCAATTGATGGTTGATGGAGACGAGGTGTTGCCAAGCTACTGGTCAGCCAATTATTTTACACTGGCACCTGCTGAAACCACAACTGTGACTGTAAGTTGCCCTATAGCAAAACTAAATAGTAAAATACCAACAATTAAAATATCGGGTTGGAATATAAGCCAGCAGGAGTTAATACTGAGCACCAAATAAATTACTGACCACATTTGGCCGGGGAAATTGCAGATACACTATAAAATAAAAGCCCTCTGAATTAATTGATATTCAGAAGAATTGTAATTGTGATTGTACCCCTGACCTTTGAAAGTCTCTTTGTTAGGCCGGTTCCTGAATAATTTATTACATTGTGATCATCATTATTTTCTAAACGCTTCGCTATGGGTAATCAAAGGAATCTGGTCAGGTCGCTGGGTATGGGCTACGTCGTCATTTTTGTAGTTGCAAATATCATCGGATCAGGAGTATATAAAAAAATTGCTCCGATGGCAGCAGAACTTCACTCTTCAGTATGGATACTCGTGGCATGGATTGTCGGCGGAATTATCACTCTATTCGGTGCATTGAGTAATGCGGAAGTTGCCGGATTACTGGCCGATACAGGGGGTGAATTTATTTATTTGAAAAAAATTTACAACCGTTTTTTTTCATTTATGTACGGGTGGTCACTCTTTACCGTCATTCAGACCGCAACGATCTCCTCAATCGCCTATGTATTTGCACAATCTCTGAACAGTATCATCCCGATTCCTGATATTTTTAGATCTCTTCAACATTTTACAATAGGAGGGTTTTTCTACCCTTTTCAGGATTTCGGAGTCAAACTGACTGCAATTCTGCTGATTTTAATTTTAACAGGTCTGAACATCTCCGGATTAAAAAGCGGAGCAGGGGTCAGTAAAGCCATAATGTTGTTGGTATTCACAGGCCTTCTTACGATTGTCTTCTTTGGTTTGGGCAGTATCACAACCACGCCTTCAAATTTCATGGATGTTAAAGAGTTGACAAGCGGAACCATTACGCTATCTTCCTTTTATACAGCTATGCTGGCTGCCTTCTGGGCTTACCAGGGATGGGTTTCTGTCGGATTTATCGGAGGAGAGGTTAAAGACCCTACAAGAAATATCCCGAAAGGAATTGTAACAGGCGTTTTTATTGTGATAATCATTTATCTACTGGTCAATGTTACTTATCTGTCTCTGCTATCCATTCCGCAATTAGTGCACATTCATGAATCAGGCAATCAGATTGCTGCAGTTGAGGCAGTCAGGACTTTCTGGGGAACAGGAGGCGTGATGTTTATTTCGTTGTTAATACTTGTTACTACTCTGGGATGTACCAACGCCAGTATACTTACAGGAGCCCGTCCCTATTATGCTATGGCCCGCGAAAAGCTTTTCTTTTCCGGTATCGCAAAGATTAACAAAGCCAACGTTCCCTCCAACTCCCTTTTGTGGCAGGGAATATGGGCATCGGTGCTGGTTCTGTCAGGAACCTTCGATCAGTTAACTGATATGATTATTTTTGCTGTCTTTATATTTTATGGAGCCACGGCGCTTGGGGTATTTATTTTACGCCGAAGGATGCCAGATGTGCACAGACCCTACAAAGTATGGGGGTATCCCGTAGTGCCGGCCATATTTATCCTGTTTTGTATCGGCCTGTTTTTCAATACCATTATAACCAGGCCCCGCGAAGCTGCCATAGGCATGATCCTTATTCTTTCAGGTATACCGGTATATCTTTACCTGAAAAGAAAATATTCAAAAATTGAATGAGTAAGTTTTTATGTTGGCGGATGAAGCCGCTTCTGGAACCACATGCGCACCGAGCGCATTGTTTCAAGTTGATTTGAAGGGGAGTGACGGTGGCACGTTGCCCTTTCATCGCTGTTCTCCGGAGCACCCCACCGGATTTCGATTCCATCATTTGGATTATAGGCCATCTCAAAGGCATCCCTTCTTTGAAGTAATTCACCGACAGTCAGTTTTTGTAAAGAGCCATCTGTCCGGGTATAACTGATCGAAAGTTCGGAAACCTTCTGATCGAGGATCAACTGAAGCTTTTTACTGACCAGCTCCGCAGATAATAGTCCTGAGATATTAAAATCCTTTGGTGAACTGGCGACCAAATCCGGGAAATCAAGCACCGCATCCATCGCAATCAAAAGCCTCAGATCGCGGTTAGGAGTTGAAAAATCTTCCCATTGACCACCTGCCTGAAAAATTCCTGCAGCGTTTGAAGGCATAGGAATTACGGCACCCGGATGTAATTTGAAATAAGCTTCACCATTGGCTACTGAAGTAACACGTACCATTAACTGTTCGTGAAGTGCCTGTATCAGGCCGAGCAACGCAGTTTCAGGATCAAGTGGCTTCGGGTTGATTAACCGCTCCATTGTGTGATAGAAAACATCGTATTCCATCTTTCTCTGCTGAAGTGAAAAGGGTACGAAACCTGCTGCTGCTGTCAACTCTTTGTTTTGCATCAGGTATGGCACAGCCTTATTTATCGAAATGGGACGAAAAGCCTTAAATCCCGGTTCCCCGACCACTCCAGAGGTGTTAAACAGAAAATTACCTTTCCAAAATCTCTTGATGCCTACAGTCCCGTCGGGTTGGGCATCTACTGAAAGAAGTAATCCCGGAGAGTCATTGGTTTGTGATACCCGGCCTACAAGGATCAGTGTATGTCCATAAGGGTCAGCAAAAACAATACCTGGATGCAAAGCTCCGCGTTCAAGCGGAACGGGGTAATAATCGGAATTTTCATCATTCAGGGCAGTTCGGGCCGTGCCTGAATGGACGCCATCTTTCATTCTTATGAGAAAGTCATTGAATGCCGGTACCGGAAGAGTTTTCGGACTGGAAGTTTCATTTGTGATCCATTGACCGGCTTTGGGATTATGGCTGAGGCTGCCCCTGTTGCACAAATGGTAACCAAACGGGAGACCCAGCTTCCATGCAAAATATGCTCTCAGGAAAAATGGATTATCGGCACAATCAGGCTGCATGATCACACTGTTTTTTTCGTTAGGGTCATCTTCCCCCATGGAAAGATAGTTATAAAGGAAATTCTGATTTTGATTCCGGGTTACCTCGTGGAGTGCAGACCAGGAAGCTTGTTCATCGCAGCCATAAAACAAAGCGTTAATCCAGGCAGAATAGATTGCCTCCGTACCACCGTCCCACCCACGGAGGATCTTCCATACCACTCCGGTTTGGGGAACCACTTCGCCTGAAGAAATTTCAAACTCCAGATCACTGATTACTTTATTATCCGCAATTAATGCCGCCTTGTATTTGCCGGCAGAACTTCCGGTAAAATCATCAATCCGCCAATCAGGCAAATCCTCCCCGGTTTTGCTTTTCAAGGATCCTAAACTACCCGACGGACCACTTACGATGATATGCGCTTTCCGGATATTTTCCCCTCCGGTGGCCAAAATGCGGAATGGTTCCCCCGGACCCGGATTTTTGGGTAAAACCAGCATAGCATTAACATACTGGTATTCGTCAGAAGTTATATTGTGTTTGGTCGAATCTGAGATTCCGGTTGAGACCAGGCCTCTTTTCCAGGCAGGGCGATCGCCATGGCATGCTATGCAATTGAACATTAAAAGAATAATCAGGCCTGAGAACAGCGAAAGAATATTTATTCCGGCTATGATTTTTCTGGTTGGCATTTTTGATTTAAAGATAAATGAAATCATATGACAACACAGAATTTATTCCATGAATAAGGTGGAAGAAGTCAATGATGCGTACTGCTCCGGAAAGAAATCAGGTGTAAAGCCGGGTTTTTCGGGAACTTCCAAAAAAGAAAGAGGTTGAAGAAGAGTAAGTGTTAGAGCGAGGTTAGAGAAAACAGAAAGAGAGCGTTCTCTCTCTCTGTTTTAGTACCCCGAACGTTCAAAAGTTGCGACCAGTTTGGTGAGATATTTCAGTTGTGCAATCAAATATAGTATCCATCATCAATTCCTCACTTGAAGTTTGATGTTTAATAAAATCCATTTCTAAGCATGAAGAAAATCCCGTGGAACTTCTTTAAGCCTTACAATATCCATTATTTTATTTTTGATATTGAAACCCGATATGCATTTAACATTACATGTGGTGCAATTACCACATGTATTTCCGGATAGGTTAACATCTGCCAGAGTATGCCATGCCTGAGACGTATTCTTATATCCGTATGCATACATGTAGCTTCTCATAATGGTTGGAATGTCAAGATTATGCGGACATTGAGGAATACATTGTTTGCATTGCTGACAGAACAGGCCGGATTCAGAAACAGGTGCAGTAAGACTGAGGTCTTTCAGCTCCTTTTCAGACATTTTAAGGGTTTGGATCATAGCCAGGTTCTTCTGCAACTCCTCAAATGATGACATCCCGGAAACAATTGAAGAAATATTGTTATTCTGCAGGACCCATTTTAATGCTGCATCCGTATTGATAGGAGGCCCGGATTTCACTTCTGATGCACCGGCTGTTGTTTTCATCGCAACAATTCCGATGCCTGCTTTGCTTGCTTTCTCAATTGCAACGTGGAGCTTGTCTTTATTGATTGTTTTGTAGTTATATGCAATCATAGCTAACTCGTATATTCCTGAATCTACCGCCGCCTGTAATGCCTCTTCTGTATCACCGTGGGAAGCAATCCCGACAAAACGGGTCTTGCCCTGTTTTTTGAGTAGTTCTAATGCCTTTAAAACGCCTTCATTAAGTACCATCTCCCTTTTCCCGGCAAAAGGGAAAAGGAAGAAATCTACATAATCAATACCAAACCGTTTAAGACTTTCTTCGGCTTTTTTCATGTAAGCCTGCTGGTCAAATCCGTTTAAAAATTTACCTGTGCGCATGTCCAGTCCATCTGGTGGCACTGCAGTACCAACCACAAAAGAATCACGGGGAAGTCCTTTCAATCCTTCTCCAACAAGTTTTTCATTGTTTCCCTCACCATAATAGGTCGCGGAAAAGAACAATTTAATTCCGGCTTCATAACCAGCCCTGATAAATCCTGATGCTGTTGCACCGCTTGTACCCATACTTATCAATGGAGTTTTAATGCCTGTTTTGCCCAGTGTACGAAATGGCAACTCCGGAGGTCCGGCTTTACTTGTTCCTATATTCAGATTAGCTGGCAAAAGGACTGCCCCTGATAGACCAATAATACTCTTTTTCAGAAATTGACGGCGATTATTATTTTCCATGGCTGAAATTTTTGATTTATTAATGTTATCTGGCAATTCACTATTAGCTGAAATAATAGATATTAATCATAAAGTTAAGATTTTGTCAAATGTGCATGATCATAATCAGTAAAGCATAACTGCTTTTTTTATCAATTGACTACTGGAATCATCGAGTAACTTTGACACACATTAACCGGCTTTGATCCCGGATCAGGAGCTTGCCGTTGACAAGTGCCAACGGTGCCCAGTTTTGAGTTGGAAATTTTTGATCGCCTGTTTCTGCTTTTAGCAACTCAGCTGATGCAATCGGCTTAAAGGCTGACGGATCAGGCTCAATAAGATACAACTTACTGCTACCATCAGTGCTGAGTAGCAACCCATCGGCGAGAATCGAGCCACCCTTATCAAATAACGGAGACCTCCCGGTTTTCCATTTAATCTGGCCGTCCATACTCATACAAACCATGCCGTCTTTTCTTTCGTTGGTTGTATATTGAGCATAAAAATAGCCGTTATATAGAACCGGAGGCTGGGTATGCGCTCCAAAATCAGCATTTTTATAAAGTTCTGTAACACCGTAGCTGCCGTCTGCTTTCCTCTCAACTTTTATCATTGCCGCACCGGCTTGGTATCCACCTGTAATCAGCACTCTACCTTCACCGGCATCAACTGCACCGGGGACTGGAATAGAACATTGCCAGTTCGTATATTCCCACAGGATTTTTCCGATAAGCGGGTCAATTCCAACCACTTTACCACCGCTGGCGCTTTCTCCACGACCAGATGAAGCGGTTATCATAACAACATGGCTATCTCCGCCAACTTTTACGATTGCCGGACTAACATATCCGACAGGTCCAAGAGACGGCGTTGTCCATTTAACCTTACCAGTGAGCTTTTCATAAGCCACAACCCCTGCCTGAGGCGCCTGTGAAGCCAAAATAAGCAAATCACCGTAAACTAAAGGACACTGAGTAATTGCCCATCTCGGAATTTCACC
>JAPLED010000091.1 GCA_026391475.1 Bacteroidia bacterium
TCTTCCAATCCTAAAACGCTGAATCGTAACATTTCTCTCGGGAATGAATCTTCTTCTGTTGATAGGGAGCAGATGGCAGTACAATTACCGCAATTATAGCATGCGTTAAAATCGAATGCTCCATAATTTCTTAATTTCTTCCCGAATTCTGGATTAATCGCAGCCATTATTTTTTAAGTTTGTAAGAAAAATATTCATCCATATCATCAACTGCATCCGTTTGCACAAAACCATATTTTACAAGTGACATCAGGTAGTAAACAACCTCATGTTTTGGCATATTGAGTTTTTGTGTTAATTGTTCAATAGTCAAGTCGCTTTCCTGAAGAGCTTCCAGTATTGATTTTTTTATCTTGCTGAATTGTTTCTGGTTATCTTTTGCTGCCTGAGTAACTTCCCTTTTCTCTCTCAGGTATTTATATGTTTTCCCTTTCTCAATATCCATGGTACATTCTTTTAGATAAACACAACCGTGTATTAATAAAACTAACCAGCCAGAGCATCAATCATGCTTTCAATCTCACTGTTTGAATAAGCAATTAAATTTATAGCATCGGTGGGGCATACCGGTAAACACATACCACACCCTTTGCAAACGGAGTTATTAATAACTGCAATATCTTTAGTATCTTGCTTCTCCATCTTAATTGCATCAAAAGGGCAGGCTTCAATGCAAGCGCCACACCATGTACAAAGGTCCTTATCAATTTGTGCAATAATGGGTTCGAGTTCCAGTTCTCCTTTACTGACATAAGAGAAAGATTTAGCAGCAGCAGAAAGAGCTGAATTAACAGACTCCATTATATTTTTGGGACCCTGGCATGCTCCGCAAATGGTTATCCCGTCAATAACAGTCTCCACGGGACGTAATTTCATGTGGATCTCATTGAAAAACTTGTCTCTGCCTTTAGGTATTTTAAAAAGTGATGCCACGGAATTATCCGCCCTCGGCACCATTCCGGTTACTAGTACAACCAGGTCTGCTTCGACTGACATTTCTCTTTTTGCTGTCAGGATATCATTGATCTTAACTATTGTTTTATCATGCTCCCTAAAAACAACAGGAGGATCATTTTCATACGATTGCAGGTAAATATCCCCATCTTTCAAAGATTCACCGTATAAAACCTCCTGCTTTCCGTAGGTTCTGATCCCCCGGGTAAAATGGTAATTATAAATGTTATCAAAAATTTTCTTTGTCTGGATTGCTGAATAAATAGCTGAAGTGCAGCAATAACGTGAACAATATTTATTTTCTCCCTCTATCTGGCGGCTTCCGACGCAGTAGATATAGGCGATATTTTTAACTTCTTTCCCTTTGAATATTAATTTTTTATCGCTCAGTTCAATTATACGTTTGAATTGAGGAAGGGTTATAACATTATCAAACCGGTTATAACCAAACTCACCGTCAGCAGGAGTATAGGAATCGAATCCGGTGGCCATAAGAACTGAGCCAACCTGTATCTCAATAATTTCTTCTTTCTGATTGAAGTCAACGCTTTCACAGATCTTTTCGCATTCACCGCAACGGGTGCAGTGTTTTATATCAATTACAGGATATTGCGGATATTCACTGGGGAAATTATGGTAAATCGCTTTTCTGTTGGTAATGTTAAAATTGAATTCATCGGGCACATCCACAGGACAGGCATTAATAGCTTTTTGCAGATTTCCCTGATTACATTGTTCATTTATATAACGTGGTGCTATTTTAATTTTCAATTTGAAGTCGCCGATACACCCCTTATTGGAAATTACTTCGGCTCCTGTAAATAATGTGATGTTATCTCGTTTTACCAGGTCATTATACAACTTGGTTACCAGTTCTTTCCCTGTTTCGTTGGTAGTAAAGAGCACATCCCATTGAGCAACCCTGCCACCTATAAAATGTTCTCTTTCTATCAGTGTTACAGGACATCCCATGTTTGACAATTCGATAGCTGCTCTCATACCTGCAACACCGCCACCGATTATAGCAACGGCCTTTTTAGAAGGGATTTTGAAAGGGTTAAGTGATTCGGCGAGACGTACTTTAGCAATTGCCGATTTTACTATATGTATGGCTTTTTCTGTAGCCCCTGCTTTATCATCAGAATGTGCCCATGAAGCCTGTTCCCTGATATTTGCATGGACATAGTGGTATTTATTTAAATCAGCTCTTTCCGTAACTGCCCTGAAGGTCATCAGGTGGAGTTTTGGAGAGCATGAAGCTACAACGACTCCGTCCAACTCATTTTTCTTTATATCATCAACCATCTCTTTCTGGTTGGCATCGCCACAGGCAAACATAGTAGTCTTTGCCAGGAAAACACCCTCCTCATTTTCAATTGACTTCCTGACCTTTTCAACGTCAACATAGTCGGAGATGTTTCCGCCACAGTGGCATAAATAAACGCCTATTTTTTTGTTCATTATTTCCGGATTAAGTAACTCATTGCTTCAGAGGATGCAGCACCTGCTGACAAGATAGAGTCAGGAATATCCATTGGTCCTGAAGCAGTACCTGCAACAAAAACTCCTTTAATACTTGTTTTTGCAGGGCTGGCAAGAGGATCGGTCTGGTAAACAAAATTGAATGGATCGAGTTTTAATTCTCCGTCAGGAAACAGAGCGGCACTGTCGGTGTTGGGAAGGACACCAACCGACAGTACTACTATGTCGTGTTCAGCCTCCTTTACGATATTTTCATTAATATCTTCGTAACGCATTATAAGGTTCCCATTCTCTTTTTCCGAAATACGTCCGATTTTACCTTTAATAAAGTTCACGCCCATTCCTTTTGCCTGGTCATAAAATTCTTCAAATCCTTTACCAAACGATCTGATGTTAATGTAATAAATAGTCACATCAGCCATAGGCAGTGCACCCATAAGTAATTGTGCCTGCTTAATTGAATACATGCAACAGATCTGTGAGCAGATAGGATTACCTACTGTGACATCTCTTGATCCTGTACAAAGAACATAAGCAATTTTGTCGGGAACTTTTCCATCTCCCGGCCTCAGAATGGTATTAAATGGTCGGGTCGGGGCCAATTGCCTCTCCATCTGCATGGAAGTAATTATATTTTTATAGAGCCCATACCCATACCGCGGCATCATAAGCGGGTCGAACAGGTTAAAGCCTGTGGCAATAACAACTGTTTTAGCCTTGATATGATATTCTTCGGTCTCCTGGGTAAAGTCAATGCATTTTGTCGGACAAACCTTTTCACAGGCGCCGCACAATGTGCAATTTTCAATATCTATGGCAGCTACCCTGGGGCTGGCAATGCTAAATGGGATATATGCTGCTTTACGTCCGATAAGGTTATATTGGTACTGATCATGCACGTTCACCGGACATGCCTGTTCGCATAGCTGGCAGCCGGTACAATCTTCAGCAATAACATATCGTGGGGTTTTAATAACTTCGGCTTCGAAGCTGTTTTCAGCTTTTCTTATAATTTTTCTTACTTCGCTTCCTGTAAATATTGTAATTCCTGGATGCCTGGAAATTTCTGATACTTTTGGTGTTGTAATACATGCTGAACAATCCAAAGTAGGAAAAACCTTGCTTAACAAAATCATTTTACCACCAATAGAAAGATCTTTTTCGATTATTAATACCTTAAATCCATTATTGACTAAATTTAAAGCAGCTTCACCACCGGCAATTCCACCACCAATAACAAGTGCATCAAAAGAGGTATTTAATATTTTCCCATGCATAATTAAATGATTGAATTTTTGAGTAAATATTCATTTAAGCTTTTCATCTGTTTTACAAAAGATTCGCTGCAGACTGAACAAATGGCAGCCATCCGTAGACGTGCAGGTTCGATATTCTTTTGTTTCATCAATTCATGAGTACGACTAACTATCTTTCCGGTTTTTTCAGTGCATGATTCGCCATATGGGCAATCACTTCCATCAGCAGCAATAAAAACCCCATCAAATCCTTTTTCAAAAGCGTGTAATATCCATCTTGATTTTACTCCACTGGAACAAGGAATGGAAATTGTATAAACCGTAGGCGGGTAATACAATTTAAGTAATCCCGCCATGTCGATGGCGGGATCAGAAATCTTTTCAGTAGAGAATACCAGGATTTTGGCACTTTTTATATTCATTCCTGCCATTTTCAAAATTTATTTTTTCTTCATGAAAATCCTGAAAAAACCACTTTCCTCAATTGTACCAAGATATTCATGTCCTTGCTTAGAACACCATTTTGGAAGATCTGATTTTGTACCCTCATCAGCTGACAATACTTCCATAATTTCTCCTGATTTAATTGTTCCAGCTGCTTTTTTTGCTTCTAATAGTGGCCCGGGGCAGGCAGTCCCGCGTGCATCGACTATTTTTGTTACCTGTAAGTTTTTTAATTCTTCCGGAGTCATAATTTACAATTTATAAGGTTGATAATTATTGCAATGATCACATCAATAATTTGTTTTTGACAGATATTAAATGAATAAATTCACATCAGCTTCCTGTGTCGCTGTAATATATGCTCCGATACCACATATGTCATCGGCAATGTCAATAAAGTCATCGAGTTTTTCGCCTCCCCATATCTTTCCGGCAAGGCCGCAAATATGAATTTTAACATCTGAAATTGTTTTGCATTCTCTGAAAAATTCTACCCATGTTTTTACTTTAAGGTTTTTTAATGATTGCAAAAACTCAGCTTTCATATTTGGGTTTTCAGCCATCTGGAGTTTGTCAGGATTGTCCCCGATATCTTTTCTGAATGCCCTGGCCCCCTGTAACAAGACATAGATATCAACTTTCATATCATCAGCTACTGCGCCGCTAAGAATAATCCCTGCAGCTGTCAGTTTATCAACGCTTCCTGAAAATAGACCCAAGCACATTTTTTTCTGTTCCATAGCGATAGATTTTTATTGTTAATTAATTCACAAAGGAACCTAATACTTAAGCCGGATTAGTAATAATTGGTGTGAAGCTGCTTAAATTATTTTGTGATATAACTCACATTTTAATTATCTTTACAGGATGAAAAATGATTGTAAAATATGTGCAATTAAATCGAAAGCTGCATCAAAATTAAGCGCAGAAGAAATTGAAAAGCTTTCCTTTAGTTGTGCATTGGTAAAATTCCGTAAAGGGGACTCTCTAATCAGGCAAGGTACCTTTTCTACTAATGTTGCTTATTTGCGAAGCGGATTGGCTAAGGTTCATATTGCAGGACCCTATCATGAGCAGATTGTCCGTATTGTAAATGCTCCCAGCTATCTGGGATTGCCAACAACATTTGGCGATAAAATAAATCAATACTCCGTTACAGTTATTGAGGCTGCAGAAGTTTGTTTTATTGATATTAATGCATTTCGTTATTTGCTTAAAGCTAATCATGATTTCTCTTATGAAATTATGTTAGAATTATGCAGGAATGAATTAGAAGTGTTTCACAGATGCGCAAACAGGACTCAAAAGCAAATGAGAGGTAAAATCGCAGATGTTTTAATAGAGTTATCTGAGCGTATTTATAACTCCAATATCTTTTATATCCCTCTCACTCAGGAAGATTTAGGGAATCTCGTTGACTCAAGCCGGGAGAGTGTGAGTCGTGTATTAACTGAATTTGAAAAGGATGGTATAATAAGAATTTCAGGGAAAAAGATTGAAATTCTAAATAAAAAATCTTTATTGATGATTAGCGCAAAGGGATGATTTTCTTTCATTAAGAAATCAATATTTCCTTTTTCTGGCATAAACAATAGAAATGGCTTATTAACCTGATTATTATAATAAAATGTGTTTAGTCAGTTAATATGAGAAGTAAAAGATCAGGTTAATATAAACCATCTGGAAAAATCGGCACTATTTTTTTCAGGGAATTTATGATGATAGAATTCATTTGTATGGTTGTCATATCGATAATCCTTCGCCCATTCTTGTGCCATTTCGGTAGTCTGCCTGATTGCATCGAGAATAAAAAGTAATTCATTATTAGTCATCGTAGGATGAAGTGATAATCTTATCCAGCCGGGTTTCATCGAAAGGTCACCTGCATCAATTTTATCGGTGATCTCTTTTGAGAGTTTATAATCTACATCTAAAAGAAAGTGACCATAGGTTCCGGCACAGGAACAACCCCCTCTTACCTGTATCCCGAACCTGTCATTAAGCAGTCTGGTTATAAGGTTGTGATGTATCTTATCAATATAAAAGGAGAAAACACCCAACCTCTCCTTAATATTTTCTGCAAGAATATGCAGGTTTTTTATTTTCGACAACTCCCTGAAGGTTAGTTCTATAAGCTCACTTTCTCTTAGATGGATCATTTTTGTACCCATATTTTCTTTTAAAACTACAGCCAGTGCAGTTTTTATTCCCTGCAGGAATCCCGGAGTCCCTCCATCTTCTTTGGCTTCAATATCAGTTATATAACTATATCCACCCCATCGGTTTGTCCATTTTACGGTACCACCTCCAGGACTATCCGGAATATCGTTTTTGTATAGCTTCTTATTGAATATCAGAACTCCTGCACTGCCTGGTCCGCCAAGAAACTTATGAGGGGAGAAAAAGATGGCATCAAGTTGCTGCATTTTATCAGCAGGATGCATATTTATATCGACATAAGGAGCAGATGCTGCAAAATCTACAAAACAGTATCCGTTATGCTCGTGCATTATATGCGCCAGTTCATGATAAGGAGGAAAATAACCTGTTACATTTGAACATGCTGAAAAAGAACCGATGAGTAATGGGCGATCTTTATATTTTACTATCTCTTTACGCAGAGTGTCAGGGTCAACTGTAAGGTCAGAAGAAGGCTCTAAAACAACAACATCAGCAAGGGTTTCAAACCACGAAGTATGGTTGGAGTGGTGCTCAGTGTGCGTTAAAAAAACAACCGGACGCTTGTCATTTGGGATGTCCTTGCATTTTTCATAATCACCATGTTTAAATACACAGAAGTTTATTGCCTGTTCCGGAACCTTTAAACCAAGAATTCTTTGGAGCTTTGCAATCGCCGATGTCATACCTGTCCCGGTAAAAATCAGAACATCATTATCATCCGCATTTACATGATGCTTGACTATCTTCTGAGCTAGATGATATGCTTTTGTCATTGCATATCCCGTAGCCGACGATTCAGAATGAGTATTGCCCACAAACGGCCCGATGTCCTCTGAAATTCTATCTTCTATGGGTTTATATAGTCTTCCGCTTGCTATCCAGTCGGCATATATCAGTTTCTTAGATCCGTAAGGGGTCTCTATTTCTGCCTCAATACCCACAATATTCCTGCGGTAGGGGTCAAAATATTTTTCAAGATCAGACATATATGCTTGGAGATTAAACCGGAGAAAAACTTAAAACTATGGGCAACAACAGTAATCACTTTCCATTGTTGCATGGTTCTTCACATAAGAAGTTAAGGCATTGATGATATTTGTCTCTTCAGTATGAAACACCTCATAATTTATCTTCTGAAGATTCTTTTCAGATTCGCTTGAAATGCCTGAGACAATAGCAATTTGCCGGTTTAATTTGTTCTTGTTTTTCAGATTAACAGTATTTAGAATATTCTCTTCTGGCAGGGCATTATCTCTGAGTTCTTTTAAACCGAAAGGGTATTTATCTCTCAGTTCATTTGCAACAGTAATGAAAGAATCTTCCTTTATTGACCCATTAATAATTGTCAACAACCTGAATGCTATCGCATTTTCAAAATCGGGAGCTACTGTTAAGCAATCATTTGTAGGTATCAGCATTTCCATTTTATCCATTTTATTATTTGAATATCAGACATTTATATGCCAGACAATCATACAGATTACTTTTATCCAAAGGTAAGTTTGATAACCCATTATGTTCCATTATGCGGTGTGATTGTAAACAATGAAAAATGTGATAATTGTCACAAAAAAGTATATATCTTTGCAGATCAGATCAATGTAAAATGATACCAGACGAAGATATTATTAATATCAGATGTAGAGATTGTCTCGACAAATCTTGTGCTACTGCTGTACTTGATATCAGGGAAATGGACTCAATATTCAGGAACCGATATTTAAACGAGGTTAAAAAAGGAACTAATATTTTAAATGAAGGATCACCAACCTCACATATAATATATTTACGTTCCGGGTTGGTTAAAGAGTTTATTAACAGACCGGATAATCAGGAGCAGATACTTCAGATAATTCTTCCTCATTCATATCTTGGATTGACATCCATATTTGGCGACAAGGTTAACCATTATTCTTATACTGCACTGACAGATCTCAGGTTATGCTATATTGATATTGATGTCTTCACTACCCTTGTTAAAGACAATGGAAATTTTGCATATGAGATACTGACTTCAGTAGGCAGGGAAAGCCTTAATAGCTTTCACAGGTTTATTGACCAGAATCACAAGAAGATATATGGACGAATTGCCGATATTCTTATTTATTTCTCAAAAATTATTTTTTTAGATAATAAATTTCAAATACCATTAACGAGGCAGGAAATAGCTGATATGGTAGGCACTTCAAGAGAGAGTACCGGAAGAGTCCTTGCTAAATTCCAGGGTGAAGGAATAATAGATACCCATGGAAGAAATATAATTATTAATGATATAGTTAAACTGGAAAAGATCAGCAGATATGGTTGATCCTGATTTAATTAATAATAGATTCAAATCATCTTTTATATTTTAAAGCATATTGAATAATTTATGCACTTAACTGCATATTCCGGCGATATTGAGCACCCCCTTCGGGTTTAATGTGAGCTAATTAATAGTGAGGGTTGCGATTTGTGTTGTATACTTTAGGCCTATTTATTATGCAATGCAACATAAAGAGAGCAACCAGAACGCCTATTACCTGGTTGTATTAAATAGTCAAAGCCTATCAATCCCGCAAACAACGAACAGAAAACCCACTTCGCTTACTGAAGTTGGGGCTGTACACATTACTGAAATTGCAGCTCATGCCCCGAGGCCAGGCAATTGTAGTAGAGGTCGATGTAGAAGACCACCAGTTACCGTTGTACCCAACAGAGCTGAACTCCCCACTGTAATTACGGAAGCCACCCGGAAGGGCTGTAAAGCCCGTTTCGTTGGTGGCACCGGTGTTGGGGCTTATCCAATGGGCTGTGCCGGATTCTTTTAGTTTACCACCGGCAACACTTTCACCGCCCAAATATGTTGTAAGGGTAGTCCATTCGTCATCGCTTGGTACATGCCAACCTATTGGGCAAAGTTTCCCGGTGTTGACTGTGTACCAATTGTACAGAGCTCCATAGGTTACCACACTGTTATCGTACCAACAATATCCCTGAGATGAAAGATTGCTCCAAGCGTAATTGTCTGTCACCAATAGGATGGCTGTATTATCATTGTATTTGGTTGTTTTCAGGTTCTTTGTCATCCATTCCTGATTTCCAATAGTTACGGTTGAATAAGTATTGCCATCCACATCGGAAACTGTGCCTTGGGAAATTAGTTGTGTTATAAATGAGATCTGACTTCCATAAGCTGTGCCTGCACTATTAGTTGCATAAGCCCTAACATAATATAAACGACCTGATGTTAATCCTGTTATTGAACTTGTAAAGCTGCCGGTGCCAGTTCCATTTGCAGTCTTACTGTCGGATGTGGTTGGAGAAGCAGTTGTACTCCAACAAACGCCTCGAATTGTTACTGTTGCTCCACCATCTGAAGAAACAGTACCTCCACTTATAGCCGAAGTGGCTGTAATAGATGAAGCATTAGTGGTTGTGATTGTCGGAAGTTGGATTTGAGTTGATGACGTTATAAAAGAAGCATTGTTACCATACGCAGTCCCTGCACTGTTGGTTGCATAAGCCCTTACATAATAGGTTGTACCTAAAGTTAATCCAGCTATTGAACTTGTGAAAACGCCTGTTCCTGTGCCGTCTATTGATTTGCTATCAGCAAGTGTCGGGTTTTGACTTGTGCTCCAACAAACTCCACGAGCAGTAATAGTTGCTCCACCATCAGAGGTTATATTGCCACCACTTATGGCAGTTGTAGGTGTAATCCCGGTTATTGTAGATGTTGTAATTGTGGAAAGTTCTGCCAATGTTGTAAAACTTACCTCATTTCCATAAGAAGTTCCTACGCTGTTGGTAGCATAAGCTCTTACATAATATATAGTCCCGGGCTGTAGACTTGTTAGATTACTAACGAAACTTCCAATTCCTGTTCCATCAGTGGTTTTACTATTAGCAGTTGTCGGGTTTGTTATTGTGCCCCAACAAACACCTCTTGCGGTCACAGATTCTCCATTATCAGCTGTTATATTTCCTCCTGAGATTGCTGTTGTTTGGGTAATTGAAGTAATTGCTGTCGTTATCAAAACAGGAACTGCAACCTGGTTGGTAATAAATGATACCTGATTGCCATAACCGGTACCCGCACTATTGGTGGCATATGCTTTTACATAATATTTAGTATTTGTTGTAAGCTGGTTAAGATTGCTTGTAAAAACTCCTAATCCACCAGTTTCAGTTGTCTTACTATTTGTAATATTTGGATTAACAGATTTATTCCAACAGACTCCTCTTGCGATCACAGATCCTCCGTTATCTGCTGTAATATTTCCTCCTGAGACTGCAGTCGTTTGAGTAATTGAAGTTATTTCTATTGTTGTCAGAACAGGAACTGCAATCTGGACGGTTGTAAAAGATACCTCATTGCCATAACCTGTACCAGCACTATTTGTTGCATAGGCTCGAACATAATAAATTGTGCCAGTTGTTAGTCCAGTTAATGCGCTTACAAAACTACCAGTGCCAGCACTATCAAGAGTTTTATTGTCGGATATTGTCGGCGTATTGAATGTGCTCCAACATACTCCTCTTGATAATACAGTTTCTCCTCCATCGCTTGTTACATTTCCGCCACTTGATGCAGTGGTTTGTGTTATTAAGGATGCTGCTGTAGTGGTAAGGAGTGGTTCTTTATTTTTTTTGCACCCTGTTAAACTGGCAACAACTATAAGTAACAACAACGCATTTAGAGTTTTCAAAAATTTGAGATTTATTTTCTGCATCTAATTTACTTAATTTTTTAAACATCAAATTTGTAAATATTGAATACGTATTTACTTAATTTTACAAATACTTTCATATTAAATGAATGTTTATGAGGAGAAAGTGCTTTGCGCTGTCAGTTCGAATTAATCACAATACTGGCCGGTCTTAAATCACCCGATGAAGCCTTTACAACTATTTTTCCATTGCTTTGTTCTGATTTTATGACCAAAAGGCATCGACCCTGCCAGATCCTTTTACTATCAGATCCCTGATGATAAAGTGACTGCAATTCTTTACAATAATTCCTTCGGAATTGGCGCCATCAATAATGGCTCTTCCATTGCCATAGGAACCAATTACTACTTTTTTACTTTCCTCCCCTGAATCGAGTGAGTCAAGAAAAATCGTTCCAGTAAAGAGAGCTCCTCCTTCAAGTAAAATGGTGTCTCCCGGATTCAAATCAGTAGTATTAATTTTCCCCAGGGTCTTCCATGGTTTTGTTATCGATCCAATGTTTTGATCATTACCTGAGAGACTTACGTAATAGCATTTACCTATTGCATTTTTATCTGTTTTAACTCCGGTATTATCACGGCAACCGGTTAATAATAATATAATAATAAGACATTGTAACATGATAAATTTATGTTTCATTTTTTTATGATTTAAGAGTTAGAACTAAGTTGATCGGATGTAATGAGACGTTTTCTGCGGAATACTTTCAATACAATTA
Organism: Bacteroidia bacterium; assembly: GCA_026391475.1. Taxonomy (GTDB): domain Bacteria; phylum Bacteroidota; class Bacteroidia; order Bacteroidales; family VadinHA17; genus LD21. Next base: position 11,749 of record JAPLED010000091.1, read on the forward strand.
TCCCATTGTTCCCTGTCTATCTTATTGTTCTTATGATAAACTATTATGGTGTCTGGTTTTTGAGCATAAATTCAAAAACTTCTCTCCAACCCTGCCATTCCGGATTATCAAGCAAAGATGTATTATGCCAGATACTTACGAAAAGGCCTCCGACTTTTCTGGTTTCATTCATCATTACTAAAATGATCTCTTTCGAAGCGACCGGATCAAGGTTTTTATAATTGCAGAACGTTACATCCATTACCTGAAAAGGAATGATTTTCAGGCTGGTCTGCTGGTCTTCAGAGACATCATAGAAATAATATGGCCGGGCTATCCCTGCCCTGAAACCCGGTTCATCAGGATACCCCATCGAATAGTCCTCCGATATTCCTGCATTATGAATATCGCGGTAAGATTGAGGCATAAATAATCTGATATAATGGAAACGGCTTAAAATGATCTCTTTTCCAAGGATGGCCTTCAGACGCAACGCCTCAGCTTTAACCAGTGCAGAGTTTCCGGCTGTATAAAAAGAGGGATGCAGACCGGTTTTATATTTATCAGCTATACGATGAATCAGTTTTCTGTATTCATCATTTTTCCATGATGGATTTTTATCATATTTTGAGTGGTCGCCAACAGGAAAGAAGAACCTGGCATCAGCATTACTCTTTTCTATATTACCTATTATATAATCAAAGACATCATAAGGATCTTTTTCTCCTTTAGCTAAAGTCCTGTGTCTGCTGCCTGAATTTCCTGAATTTCCTTTTAGATTACGGAATAATTCTCCGATAGACATGAACAGACTTTTACCAGGAAATGCAAAAGGCTCGTCTGAATCAATTGTTAAAAGAGCCTTATACTCATTACGTTTAAAAGCAAGAGTCTGGAACCTCTTCAGGAAAGCTTTAACCAATTCTTTTGCCCACAGATCTACAATGGGAATTCCAAGAAATCCATTTTTAAATGCAAGGGATGAAGAGGCATTGAACCTCCCATATTCATCAGGTTGAAATTCAAGATATTCTTCATACCGGCTCACAAGAAAAAATGATGCAGCAAAAATATCGAAAGGAAGATCAGAATCTGATGAGGTCGGAAAAAATACCGGTAGCCCTTTCCATTCGCTGACAATTATCTCCCTCGCGGAAATTCCTGTTTCAAATAAAAGAGAATCCGGACTGATTTTAAAAGAACCGGTTATATTTTCAGAGGAATAGTTAATAACATGATGCTTACCGAGCTTACGTTTGTCAGTAATGACTTCCCACGATAATCCAAGGATATCTCCCAGGATTATACCTGCTATATACCTCAGACGCGGTACATTTTCTGTTGAGTATATTTTTACCGGACGTGAATCCATAATTACAAAAGTATGAATAATTTGATTATCTTTGCGCCCTAATTAACAAAGTGATTTCCACGAAGCGTTGTTAGGCATTTTGCCCAGTCTGCATTTGAGTTCATATCGGCCGGGATAACAAATCCGTCGCTCCCGGAACCACATCATAAAACATAATAATGATAAATTTTGAAGAGATGGGATTCACTCCCGGTATTCTGAAGGCTATTCAGGAACTTGGATTTGATCAACCCATGCCAGTACAGGAAAAAGTAATTCCACTTATGCTCGGAGATGCAGGTGATATTATCGCCCTGGCCCAGACCGGAACCGGTAAAACAGCAGCCTTTGGCCTGCCTCTGGTTCAGGCAACAGATACAGAATTAAATAACACTCAAGCACTTATTCTTTGTCCTACCCGCGAACTATGCATGCAGATCACCAGTGACCTGACTGATTATGCCAAATTTACCGGTAAGTTGAAAATACTTGCAGTTTATGGGGGTGCAAGCATAGATAACCAGATAAGAAGCTTGAAAAAAGGTGTTCATATTATCGTTGCAACACCCGGCAGACTTATTGACCTTATCGGCAGGGGGGCAGCAAGGCTATCCTCTGTAACTACTGTGATCCTCGATGAAGCTGATGAGATGCTCAACATGGGTTTCCTTGACAGTATTAATGAAATTCTTGAAGAGGTTCCTGAAGGAAGAAGAACACTCTTGTTTTCAGCAACTATGTCATCTGAAATTGCATCAATTGCCAGGAAATACATGTTCAATCCGGTTGAAATAACGATCGGAACAAAAAACTCATCAGCAGAAAATGTAAGTCATGCTTATTATCTTGTTCATGCAAAAGATAAATATAAGGTTCTTAAACGTATAGCTGATTTTGAACCGGATATTTACGGAATTGTATTTTGTCGTACCCGCAAGGAAACACAGGAGGTGGCATCAAAACTGATAAACGATGGCTATAATGCTGATGCTCTTCATGGTGATCTGTCGCAACCCCAGCGCGATGCCGTTATGCAGAAATTCAGGCTAAGAAACCTCCAGTTACTGGTAGCAACTGATGTTGCCGCACGGGGATTGGATGTAGACGACCTGACCCATATTATTAATTTCAGTCTGCCTGATGATATCGAGGTATATACTCATAGAAGTGGTCGTACAGGAAGAGCCGGAAAAACAGGAATCTCAATATCTCTTGTTCACCTGAGGGAGAGGCATATTCTTCAACAGATCGAAAGAATGGTTAAGAAACCTTTTAAAGCTATACCAATACCAACCGGAAGTGAGATCTGTGGAAAACAGCTGTTCCACTGGCTTAAAAAGCTGGATACTGTTGTCACTGAACACCAAGAGATTGAAAAATTTTTACCTGAGATAAAGGAGAAACTTGCAGGACTTGACAGGGAGGAACTTCTTAAAAGAGTTGTTTCACTCCAATTTGACCGGTTCCTCGATGATTACCGCAACGGTGAAGATATTATCGCTCCTGTTTCTGAAAAAGAAAACAGCTTCGGACGATCAGGCAGAAGAGATTCCCGCGAACAATACACCGGTAATTATACCAGACTGTTTATAAATCTTGGAAAAACTGACGGTTTTTATCCTGAACAACTTATTGAACTTGTGAACACCAACACAAAGGGGAGAAAAGTACCGATCGGTAAGATCGATCTGTTAAAGACCTTCTCCTTTTTTGAAGTTGAAGCCGGTTACGCTGATGATCTCATCGGAGCTTTGAATAATGCAACGTTCATGGACAGAAGAGTAGCCGTGGAGATTGCCCAGGAAAAAACTGATAAGCCGAAAGGCGAATATGCAGGAAAAAGACCGGCCAAATGGGCCGACAGAAGGCCGGAGAAGAGAAGAGGCGACAGACCCGAAAGCTCTCACAGAGATTTCAAAAGAAATAATAAATTCGGTAAAAAGGATAAGAAAAAATACAGCAGATAGTCCTTCTTTATCTATATCTCTCTGTGGAACACTGTGTAATAAAAAAGAACTTACACAAATAAATCCTTAAAGATTAATAAGAGCCTCTTGAAGGTTCTTTTACTTTTATGGCAAGAAGTATCATAGAAATAATTGCAATGGTACCACCAAAACCAAAGGCGACTGTTCCTCCGAATCCCGGAAAACGCATATCAAAAAAGCTGTAAAGAAATCCGAAAATAATACTTGCCGGCAGTGCCCCAAGACCAATTGAAAAATTGAACAGGCCAAATGCAGTTCCCCTCTTCTCATCATTTACAAGGTCGGTTACAAAAGCTTTTTCAGCACCCTCGGTAAAAGCATAGAACAAAGCATATATTGCAAAGAGAATGAATGTAGCAACAATCTGAAGATCAGGCGAGAAAAATATCAGAAGAGCAAAAGAGATGTAAACAAAAGCATAGATTCCCCACCCGATATTAATTACTATTTTCCGTCCTATCTTATCCGACAGAGCCCCTAAAGGAGTTGAGAAGATAACCTTAATTATATGAAAGAAAGCCCACACAAGTGGTAAAAACAGGATATTGATCATCTTCGATTGAGCAGCTACATCTCCAAAATTTGTGACCATGTTATGAAGAGGAGCTATACTGTTGACGAGGTTTACTACCGCACCGCTTTTATGTATAGCCTCCTGAACTCTGAATAAAAGAAAAGCATCCGACGAATTTCCAAGAGTGAACAGTATCATTATCAAAAGATAATTCCTGAAGTTTTTATCAAAACTTTTTAAAGAGAAGGTAAAACGTTTTCCAATCCGATTATCAGGTGCAGATTCTTTTACAAAAAAGATGATCGTCAATACAGCTAAAATCCCTGGTATTATTGCAAGGATGAATGTCCATCTTAAAGCTAAAAGAGAATCTTTCATCCCGAAGCCTATAAACAGAATGAGAAGAGTTATTATTGCCAGTACCGGGCCGATTACTGCACCGGTATTATCCATTGCACGATGAAATCCGTAAGATTTACCTCTGATACTTTTATCAACAGAAGAGGCAATTAAGGCATCCCTGGGAGCTGTTCGTATCCCTTTTCCTACACGGTCAAACATTCTGATTATTATGATCTCCCAGGCAGAGGTAACTATCCCTGTCAGTGGGCGTATCAAAGATGAAATTGAATACCCTATCAGCACCAGAAGTTTTCTCTTTCCAATCTTATCGGATATAATCCCACTGATCAGTTTCAGCATTGAAGCGGTGGTCTCAGCAACTCCTTCAATTATTCCCAGCAAAATTGCACCGGAGCCCAGGGCAGCAACATATACCGGGATGAGGGGATATATCATCTCCGAAGCAGCATCTGTGAAGAGACTGACAATACCAAGCATTATCACTGCCTGCGGAATCCGTTTTATGGTTTTATCTATTACTTTTGCTTTCAATTATGACGGAATTAATAGTCAGAAACAGGAATAATTACCTTTTTAAATAATCGTTAAATAAAACCTGAAGATAGGCTTTCCCGCTTTTCTCAGCAGAGTCAGAGTCTTTACCCTCTTTAAGAACCGGTTTCTTAAGCTTATGATCATAGACTACAACAGCACTGTCGGTAATAAATCCGAAGCCTTCATTATAGGTATAAAATGCAAATGAATTAGATTCACCTGACAACAGATCTTTTCCAAAAGGAAAACTACCGCTTAGGCCGAGTTGATTTAATAATGTAATCGGAATATCGACCTGGCTACCCAGTTTCTCAATCCTGATGCCTTTTTTTGACAATGCTCCGCCAACCCAAAGCATTGGTATTTTGAATACCTCTTGTGAATAAATAAGCATATCGCTAGAAACCCTGCAACAATGGTCAGCTACCATAATGACAAGTGTATTTTTCCACCAATCTGTCTCTTTTGCCCAATCAAGGAAAGTTCCAAGTGATTTATCAGCATAATAAACAGAGTTTTTGTATTTTGTCATGTTATCTTCTCCTGCGAAAACCGGTTCCATTGGAACATCAAATGGTTCATGGCTCGACAATGTAAGTACAACTTTAAGAAAGGGTTCTTTAATTGCCTTCATCGAATCTTCAAGAGCATTGAAGAGAACATGATCGTGAACACCCCATTTAGAGTTATAATTTACGGGGTCAAAATTATTTTTAGTAATTATATCACGAAAACCTGAGCCAATCACAAAAGAATTAAAATTGGCAAAATTAATCTCTCCTCCATACCAAAAGGAGCTATGGTATCCCTGTTCATTTAATATTTTTATCAGACTTGGCAGTGACTGGCTTTTCTTTGGTTCTTTAATAATTGATTGTGCAGGTTGAGCCGGATAACCATTCAGAATTGCAGGCATTGCTTTGTCAGTCCTGGTACCCGAGGCATAAAAGTCCGAAAAGAGAATCCCCTCCTTAATATATCTGTTAAAATTGGGTGTGACCAATGAGTCTCCTCCCAGTGGTCCGATCAGATAACTACTGAAACTTTCAAGCACAATAATGAGAATGTTAGGCTGGGTGGAGTTTAGTACTTTTTCAGGAATCCCTTTTTTAAGGGTCAGACTATCAACTAAGGCAGTAGCGGATGAGAGATCTCCGAATTCATATGGATTCTTTACAGGTTTTTGAGTGAAAGCCGATGTACCGACATTCCAGATTGCATTTATCGCAGTATGGTTAAGAAACATTTTATTACTGAAATAGACCGTACCTGCGTTTATTGGAGCAACTCCGAACCCGCCTCTTATTGGTATTATAAGTGCTGCCCAGAGAATCATGAAAAACAGAACTCCTGCAAGCCAGAAACGGATCCTCTCAAAACCGCTGAATAATCTGTCAATAAGTTTATTATAAATGAATATAAAGAAAGAAGATATAAAGGTTATGGTAACAAAAAACAGAATAATCTTCATTGTACTGACTGAGGCCATTGCCTCTCCCGGTGTTTTCAGATATAACATCGGTGTGTAATCCATCCGAAATCCCCAGTAAGAATAGAGATTAGCGTCAGATACTATAATTATTGATGATAAAACAATAAGAAAATATGAATACCATCTGATGAAAAACTTATACCAATTGCCATTAAACCAGGTTCCGGGAATGGCAACCAAAACCGGGACAAGCAAATAATATCCTATTGTTGAAATATCCAATGCAGCACCATGACGGAATGTGGCAAGAAGTTCGCCCAAACTGTTTTGGAAAGAATCATGGTATTGTACTATAATGAAAAACAGTCTGGCAATGAAGAAAAAAACCAGCCAGAATATTGCGTAATAACATAAAGCAATGAGTCTTTGTTTCATATCTGAAAACTAATTTTCTACTCTGAATGAGTCTCTCTTGTGTTTCTGTAAAACATTATCAATGACGCCGTTATAATAACCATACCGGATACTGTAAGCCATTCCGGATTTTCATTGGGTACAAGTAGCCAGCTTAAAATGGCACCTACGACAGGAATTATAAATTTCCACAGATTAAGTTCAGAGACTTTAACCCCCGGACGTTGTAGCAGTTTAAACCACAATGAAAAAGCAAATGCTGCCATAAAACTTAACCACAATAAGATCAGCCAGTATTCCAGAGGCAATGACCCTTGTGGCCTCCCCTCAATGGGAATTGATACCAGGTAGAGTATTACCCCTCCGATAAAAAGCGAAGATGAACTGAGAACAAACGGGTTAATACCCTTACTCCTGAGCGATACAACTACATTACTTGTAGCTGTGGCAATATTGGCAACAAGTATCATCAGTACTCCTAAAAGTTCGATTGCTGTTCCGAATTTGAAAGCTTGTCTTCCGGCACTGATAAGTATTACACCTGAGATGCCAAATATTATCGTGACAATTTTTTTCCTCGTCAGCTTATCACCTTTTTGCATCATTGAAGCGATCACAGCAGTAACAAGAGGTTGTGAGCCAACTATCACTGCGCCCAGTGCCCCCGGGACCAGGTTAAGGCCATGATAGAACAATGAATAATTAATAAGAGTCTGAAGGAGAGTAACCCATGCAACTACCTTCCAGTGTTCCCTGATCATTCTTATATAAACCGCCGGTTTCACAGTGAAGGGCAGGATCATCAGACCTGAAATGATAAACCGCACTCCTGCAAAATGGAACGGCGTGTCATATTGCAATCCAAGCTTGATGCCTGCATAAGCGGTTGACCATAGCAGACAGGCAATAATTGCCCAGAAAATAGTGTTTCCCTTACTGTTCAATGAAAAATTGTTTGGCGGCAAATATCCGAAAAAAAATCATTTTTCTATCATATTCCAGTCAGGCGGATCAAATCCCAGCAAATGTTTAACGAAAAAATCACGTCGTTTTCTTCCGCCAAATGTACCGCCATTGCTGATATGTCTTGCACCTGGTACAAATACATATTCAAATTCCTTATTTGCCTTAATTAATGCATTGACCATCTGCTCGGTAGAGGCCGGATCAACATTATTATCCATCTCCCCGTTAATCAGGAGCAGCCTGCCTTTCAGCCTCCATGCGTTTTCGACATTCGACGACTGTGCATACTCCTCCCCGACAGGCCATCCCATCCACTGCTCGTTCCACCACATTTTATCCATACGGTTATCATGACATCCACATGCGGCAACAGCGACCTTATAGAATTCGGGGTGGAATAATACCGCACCTGCTGCATTTTGTCCGCCTGCTGATCCGCCATAAATTCCAACCCTTTCAATATCCATATAAGTATATTTTTTAGCAGCAGCCTGCATCCAGAGTATCCTATCGGGAAAGCCTGCATCTTTAAGATTTTTCCAACAAACATCGTGAAAAGCTTTCGAACGGTTGGAAGTGCCCATTCCATCAATCTGAACAATAATAAATCCAAGTTCGGCAAGTTGATGCATCTCGCCAAAAAGTGCCCTGAAGCTTTTTGGCACAAAACTACTGTGAGGTCCGGCATAAATGTTTTCTATTACAGGATATTTTTTTGAAGGGTCAAAATTGACCGGTTTAATAATTATACCCCAGATATCAGTTACTCCATCTCTTCCTTTAGCAACAAATACCTCAGGTAGTCTGATACCTGTTTCAAGGAGTTTAGTAATATCTGCCTTCTCAATTTCCATAACCTTACTACCGTCTTCGGACTTTCTCAGTACTGAAACAGGTGGTGCATCAACCCTTGACCATGTATCTACAAATAATTTTTTATCAGGAGAGAAACTGGCTTCATGTGTTCCATCCCCTTCAGTGAGTCTGATAAGTCCTGTCCCGTCAAAGTTAATCCGGTAATAATGAATAAAATATGGATCACCCGGCTCCTTTCCGCTGGCCTGAAAAACAATCTGCCGTTTCTTGTCATCAACAAAGGATACATCTCTTATAACCCATTCTCCTTTAGTGATCTGATTCTTAACAGCGCCAGTACCGGAATCATACAGATAAAGATGGTTCCATCCGTCTCTCTCTGATGCCCATATTATCTCATTGGTTTCATCAAGATTGTATCGGTAATTTTTTCCACTGTAATCGATGAAGGTTGGGGAGGTTTCGTTAATAATGACTTTATAATCGCCGGTTTTTGCATCAACTTTAATAACCTGATAAACCTGGTGACCTCTTTTGTTGTATTCAAAAGTGAAATAACTATTATCCTTGCTCCAGAGGATATTATTAATTGAATACTGATTGGGAATCATGGAGTCATCTATTATGATTTGCATCTTAGACTCAATATCAAATAATTGCGGGTACTTCTGAGGTATAGCATCTCCCGGTTTCTGGTATTCATAGGAATAATGCTTTGGTTGCAACTGGTCCTCTGGTGAAGATTCAATATAATATATCATGTGTTTTTCAGCTGGTTTTACCCGGCAGGAGGCTAGTTTTTTCGAATCCTCCGACCATTTGAAATAGGATGAATAATATTCACCAAGTCCTCCATCATAGCTGAGCTGATACTCTTTTTTATCATCATTAGATCTGACGTAAACATTGAAGTTTTTTACAAAAGCCGTCCATTTTTTGTCAGGAGAATCTACCGGTTCGTTTCCGAGTTCATCCCTGAATCCCCAGTCCCAGCCTCCCTGTCTTCCCCTCTCGGTAACCCGGTCTCTTTTAACTATTTTATAATCTTTAAGGTTGCAGATCCAGTTATAATTATCATAAACAAATGCAAAGCTTCCGAGTTTCTCCGAAAAAAGAATATTCCTGATTGGCAATTTCCCCGGTTCCGCTTTCTTTCCGGTAGCAGATTCAAAAGTCTGAGCAAATTTCTTCTGATCAAAAGCCTTTTTTTTTGTAAGATTATTTGTATTCATTATCAAATACTCGACACCATTTGGGGTGTTATTTTCATAGAGAAAACAACCGGTCGAACCTATCCATGAAGGTCTGACGTTCCCGTAATAGACTTTATCAGATGTAACTTTGCTCAAATCATCCGCTCTCTTATAGTCGTCGGCCGTTACTTGAGACCAGGATACAGATGGGGAAATGAAGGTGGCAAGAATGAAATTCAGAATCATTATTTTCTTTTTCATTATCAATACTTTTAATGGGAAATATCTGGTGATTAATTGTTAAATTATGTTTTTTAAATACATTCGGATAAATGTAACAGAATTTGAATTCAATTTTAATATGAAGACTTCATAATATTTAATAGTTTTGTCTGTTATCCAACATGTTATTCATGACTATTGCGGAATATATTGCGAATCAATTATTTAATCACGGAGTCAGATATGTATTCGGCATCCCGGGCGGACCATCCATCCCATATCTTGAAGCATTCAGATCCGCAGGTATAAAGTTCATCCTTACATCAAATGAAGCCTCAGCGGGGATCATGGCAGATGTAACAGCCAGGCTGACGGGGATTCCGGGTGTTTGTCATGCTACCTTCGGACCAGGTGCCACGAACATTGCAACAGGTGTCGGAGGAGCATTACTTGACAGATCTCCTGTTATTGTTTTCACAAGTGAAATGGATGATATCATGGTTAACCGTACCACCCAGATGAATATCAACCACCAGAAGCTTTTTGAACCTTTAACAAAAGCAACATTCAGGTTGAGTGCGGATAACGTGGCTGAAGTTATGGAATCGGCAATCAGACTATGCCAGGACTCCTACCCCGGACCAATCCATATAGGACTTCCTTCAGATATATCAGGAATTGAAATTGATGCAATATCTGCACCAGGGTTGGTTCTTGAGAACAGATATTACCGGAATGACATTCAGAAGGTAATTTCTCTTCTTGAGAAATCACACCGGCCGCTTATGGCTGTTGGGCTTACAGCAGCACGACTTGATATACAGACTGAATTGCTGGCGTTTCTCGATTCTTGCAGAATGCCGGTAGTGATAACACCCATGGCAAAAGGATTGATACCTGAAGACCATCCATGCTATGCCGGAGTGTTATTCCATTCATTAAGCGACTATCTTGAAGATATATACGAAAAGACCGATCTGGTGATAGGTATTGGTTACGATCCGGTTGAGTACAATTACGAATCGTGGATACCCAACGTACCTCTTGTTCATTTTGACATTATGGAAACCGACATGCCTTCCACTGGCACTATTGCTCAGTATTCAGGTCCGGTAGATGAATGGTTCAGTATCCTTAAAAATCTGAATACAGGCTCATTGATTTTCGAACAAGCTGTCATAAAAGGAATCCGTGATGAAATGAATTCGGTTTTTAATGGCTTTACAAACCATTTCGGACCTGCTGCTGCACTTAAGGTCCTGCAGGATGAATTACCGGAAGATGTTATACTTACAGCAGATGTCGGTTCTCATCTTCATCTTATCGGACAATTCTGGCAGACCCATGGTAAAGGAAAAATAATAATGACAAACGGATGGTCGGGAATGGGGTTCGGAATCCCTGCTGCCCTTGCAGCCCAGATGAATAATCCTGAAGCAACAGTCGTTTGTATTACAGGCGATGGTGGCTTCCTCATGATGGCCGGAGAGATGATAACTTCAAAAAGATACAATCTACCTGTGATTGTTGTAGTTTTTTCAGACGGCGAGCTTAACCTTATAAAAGTAAAACAGTCGTGGAAGAACCTCCCACCCTATGGAACCATGCTTTACCATGATGATCTTTTCGGTGCGGATATATTCCTGGGTATTAAAGTATTAAGGGCTGATTCAAATGAAAATATGAGAAAAGCAATTATTGAGGCACTTTCTGTAAACGAGCCGGTGATTATAAATGCTGTAATTGACCCTGAGGATTATAAGTGGCTGATTGTAAGGCGATAGGCGATGTATTTTTTACTACAGGTGACGGGCGTCAGGCAACAGGCTACAGGCTACAGGTAAGAATAGTGCAATTTGTAAATAAACAAACCGTCCAAGTGAATTAACCATTAGCTACGAGCTATGAGCTATGAGCACCTATGAAGAAATGTAGTATTTAAAGTCTTCTTTCAGTATAGAATAGATACAACTATCTTTGATTATTCCGTTCTTGATGACATTTCTTTTAAGAGTGGCTTCGAGAGTAAACCCGGCTTTTTCAAGAGCTCTTCGAGAACCAGTATTAAAAATTTCCATTATTTGTTTTAGCTCTTCTTCTCCTTTTTAGGTTTAGCTTCCTTAGCTGTTTTCTCCTCTTTTACTTCCTTTTTCTCTTTCGCAGCTTTCGGTGCTTTTGCCGCAGTTTTTTCTTTGGCAATTTTTATTTCCTTGACCTCTTTTATTTCCTTAATTTCTTTGACTTCTTTAACAGGTTTCACCTCTTTGACAGGTTTCACCTCTTTAACAGGTTTCACCTCTTTAACAGGTTTCACTTCTTTAACAGGTTTCACCTCTTTAACAGGTTTCACTTCTTTAACAGGTTTCACTTCTTTAACAGGTTTCACCTCTTTAACAGGTTTCACTTCTTTAACCTCTTTTTTCTCTTTGACTGGCTTCTTATCTTTCGGTTCTTTCTCCTTGATCGCTTTTACAGGTTTAATTTCTGGTTTATCAGTTTTTTTCCGTGGACGTCTTACTCCATAAGAGCCAAGAATTATTTTTCCTCTTCTTGATTTTTTATCACCTTTTCCCATATCAATTGGTTTTGATTAGTTTTATAAACCCTTTTTCAGGGTGGAAGCAAAGTTAATAAAATTCTTTATTTTTATTGAAAAATATTTCCCTAACAATGTAACATTTATGACATACTGCGAATACCTTAATACGATCACCGGCGATACCCTTTCTCTTCACAAGGAATACCATGATAATCATTATGAGTTCCCGATTGAAAATGATGATGAACTATTCGAGAGATTAATGTTTGAAATAAACCATCTGGCGTTCATAGTCATGAATGTCCTGTATATGAGCGCATTAAACAAATAAAGCAAGGTAAATGAGACGAAATGAAAGGGGAACATCAGATATTCTGGTAATTGAAGAAATAATCCGGAAAGCTGATGTATGCAGAATTGCAATTGCAAGTGGCAACATCCCATACATTGTTGCAATGAATTTCGGTTATAAGGGCATCCCTGAGCAAAGGTTATATTTTCATTGTGCAAACGAAGGAAGAAAACTCGAGATGATAAGACAGAATAACTATGTATGTTTTGAGATGGATACTGACCATCAGATATATAGTGGTATAAAGGGATGTGACTGGGGAATGAAATACAGCAGTGTAGTTGGTTATGGCAATATCTCAATTGTAACAGAAAATGAGGCTAAGAAAACAGGGTTAAATTGTATCATGACTCATTATGGAGGTGAGGGGGAATATTTTTACGATGAGAAGGTGCTTGAGAGAACAACCATTCTCCGGCTCGATATTAAAGAAATGACGGGAAAAAGTGTTAACTTGCAATCAGTTAAAAAAGACTGATTTATGCAAACATTAAACGATTTACGGCTGGCTGTTCTGATTGATGCCGACAATATACCCTATAGCAATGTTAAGGGGATGCTGGAAGAGATAGCAAAGTACGGAACCCCCACTTTTAAAAGGATTTACGGAGACTGGACTAAACCTACAATTTCGGGATGGAAATCAGTTCTGCTTGAGAATGCAATAACCCCTATTCAGCAATACAGTTATACCAAGGGAAAAAATTCCACTGACTCGGCATTGATCATTGATGGAATGGATATACTCTATTCAGGAAAGGTCGATGGTTTTTGCATTGTTTCAAGCGACAGCGATTTCACAAGGCTGGCAACAAGATTAAGGGAAGCGGGTATGAAAGTGATCGGGATTGGTGAAAGAAAAACACCTCATCCTTTTATCGTGGCCTGCGATAAATTCATCTATCTCGAAATAATCACATCATCAATAGTTACATTGGAACCTCCTCCTGAGATCAGAAAAAAGGGAAAACCTGTTGTAAAAAAGAAAAAAATCGAAGATGCAGATCCTCAAGCTCCTACACGTATTGTAAAGCGACTGATTGCCTCGTCTATTACGGATCTTGCTGATGATAACGGATGGGCATATCTTGGTGATGTCGGAAACCTGATCTTAAAGAAACAACCCGATTTTGATCCAAGGAATTTCGGATTCCCGAAACTGACTCCTCTTATCAGGTCGCTTGATTTTGAAATTGATGAAAGAGAATCAGGGCAAAATCATATAAAGCATATTTATATCAGGAATAGGAAGTAGAGAAGAAAAAAACAAATTCAAACGAACAAAATAATATAACCATTGGTTTCTTCAAAATACAAATAATATCTGACAAATAAGATACTTTTTTACGGCCAGAAAAAGATCATAATGCTAAAAAGCTATTTAAATACAATATATTATGACTATTTATTTTTTGTTTCCAAAAATAAATATGACCTTTGTCCCTGTTTTATAAATACTTTAATAATTGAATTATGAACATTTACGTAGGAAGTCTTCATTTTAAAATGAGTGAAGCAGAATTAAAAGAAATCTTTGAAGAGTATGGCGAAGTAACATCCGCAAAAATCATTATTGACAAATACTCTGGGAAAAGTAAAGGATTTGGTTTCGTTGAGATGCCGAATGACGCAGAAGCGAAAAAAGCTATCGAGGAATTAAATGGAGCTGAAGTTAGCGGTAGGAACATTATCGTTAATGAATCAATCGAAAGAACCGACAGAAAAAGTAATTTCAGAGGTGGTGATGGCGACCGCAGAGGTGGTGGCGGTGGTGGAAACAGAAGAGATAACTACAGGTAGGTAACAATAAATCTAAAACTATGAAAGGTACTGTTAAATGGTATGACAGAGTAAAAGGTTATGGATTCCTTCAGACAGAAGATGACAAGGATATCTTTATCCACCGTTCAGGTTTAGAGGTTTCCCATACCGAACTTGAGGCAGGTCAGGCAGTAGAATTTGAAGTTGAGCAGAGAGAAAAGGGACCGGTTGCCATCAAAGTTAAAAAAGTAGATTAATCTTACTCCAACTAATACCAAAGAGGCTGTAACAGGAATGTACAGCCTCTTTTTTTATTACTTAATTGGCGTAGTTTGCTTTTAAGGTTGATATTTATCGGTTTCCGCTATGGATTATACCAATTTCCAGCCTGTCCGGTAATTGTAATGCATCAGTTTTGTTGCAGCTCCGTCTGTGTCATCCACAAAAGTTTCAGTTTCGGGATTCCATTTGATAGTCCGTTTCAATTCGCAGGCAATATTTCCAAGGGTACAAACTGTACAACTGCTATGTCCGATCTCAACCGGTACAACAGGATCTTTCCTGGAACGGACAGATTCAATAAAATTAACCTGATGAGGAATTTTTGTTTCATAAGGTCCCTCTGATTTTTCAGTTACCGGATGATTAAACTTCGGATCAGATGCGTTGAAAAATCCACGGGCTACTTCAATCCACCCATTCTCGCCCCAGAATTTAACTCCTTTTGTCTTCTTTTCGTCAAATGGTTCCGAGGTCATAATAACACCGTTTGCATATTTAAACGTCATAAATTCAGTTCCGTCGCCGATTGGTGATGCCTCAACTGGTCCGTTACGATCCATTCCAAGTCCCCACTGTGCAATATCAAACATATGAGCCCCCCAGTCGGTGGTGAAACCGCCACCCATGCCTTTGTACCACCTCCAGGCACCCCATAATTTTTCATTCTCCTCAGGATCAAGTGATATCGGAGGATCCAACTGATTATTAAAATGAATTGTCTCCGGTAGCGGACCAAGCCACAAATCCCAGTTCAGATCAACCGGCAGTGGTTCTACCGGAAGGTCATAAGGTTTAGGAGGAGCTCCCACATAAGCGTTTACAAGGCTTATTTTTCCAAGTGCACCGGTCTGTACCAGTTTGACAGCGTGCTGAAAATCAGGATCTGAACGCTGCTGGCTTCCGATAGCCAGGATGCTGCCCGTCTCCCTGACAATCTTCCTTAATTCCTGTCCCTCCTTAATAGTTAAAGTCATAGGTTTTTCAAGATAGATATCCTTGCCGGCTTTACAGGCAGCAATTGCTATCATTGCATGAGAATGATCAGGAACAGCAATAACGACTGCATCAATATCTTTCCTTTTCAGAAGGTCCCCATACTTCTCGTAAGTTTCAACTTTTACCTCTTTACCTGCTTTTTGATAAAAGGCTGTGACACGTTTTTCAAAGCGCTTACGTTTGATGCCATAAACATCGCATCCAGCAACAACCTGCACCCCGGGAATCTGAAGGAATCCGTTCAGTAAAAACATTGATTGCCGTCCCATTCCGATAAATCCAAGTCTGATGTCGACATTGCCTTGTTTTGGCTGGCAACCGGTGATAGCGGGAATAACTATAATACCAGCCATTCCGGCAACTGTGGAGCCAATGAACCGACGCCTTGACCATTTTGCTTGTTGATCTTTCATGATGTTAGTTTTTATTAAAGGTTAAACTGAGTTTCAGGTTAGGGATTTCTTGAAGCATAAAAGTAAGATTTTTTCTTCTCACGTTAAATACAAGTTTCACAAAAATTCAATTTAGTTGTGTCAAAGAGAAGTAGTTCCGATATCTTGTTAATGGTTATTAAAACCTACCGAAAATAGAATATTTTTCTGTATTACAGAAAATAGATGAATAGAGAAACAGTCCTGGATTATTGGTCTCCAATTTTCTTTCAAGGTGAAGTACCGGCTGATCTTTTTTCAGATGCAGGAACCGGCTTATCTTTTGTGAAGCAGGAATAGCTTTAATCCTTTGATCTCCTCCTTTAATCTCGATACGATAATGATCTCTCAATATCTGGAATAGTGACCGGTTTTCAAACTGCCTTGCTGTGATACGGGGAAGGTTTATATTAGCTATATAACTGATATCGTAGAAGATTGGGTCATCATCAAGTAGCCGTACTCTTTCCATATAAATACAACCCGATTCCTTTTCCAACTCCGATAGCGGAAACATAAAATCATTTGGCCAGGGCTTCAGTACAGGTTTCACGATTATCTTTGTTTTCAGGTTGCGGTCACCAACCGCGGATGTTGTTCCTGAAACCGAGAGAATACCAATATCCTGTGGAAGGTGATGTACAATACTGCCTTTACCCTGGTGCTTCCTGATATATCCGCCATTAGCCAGGCTGCTGAGCGATTGCCGCACAGTCGGACGCGTCATGCCATATAACTGGCACAGCTCATTTTCAGATGGTAACAGATCACCCTCCTTATAAACACCATCCATAATGTGTTTTCTAAGAACCTCATAGAGCCTCCTGTACTGAGGAATGGTTTTAGGACTGACCATGATAGGTATACAATTGAAATAGATTTGAAATAAAGTTGAAATATAATTGAAATACTAATTAGACGTAAATATATTATTTTTTACTTGTAAATACAAGTTAAATAAATTATTTTTGTAACTATCGTATTTTCGGATTATTAATTAATTCGAAAATCGATTTTATAATACTTATTGTAACAAGTTGAAACAGTCTTAATAAAAATAAAATTATGGCAACAGCGGTAATAATGCCAAAGCAGGGGCAGTCGGTTGAGACCTGTATCGTAACCAAATGGTTTAAGAAAAAAGGAGAAAGTGTTTCTGTTGGGGATATCCTTTTCTCGTACGAAACCGACAAAGCTGCTTTCGATCTGGAATCACCTGCCGATGGGATACTGCTCGATGTTTTTTTTGGTGATGGTGCCGAAGTTCCGGTTCTGGTAAATGTTGCAGTAATTGGTAAAAGCGGGGAAGCAACCGAAGTTTTTAATCCGGATCAGTCAACTCACTCTCCTGATACAGCATCTAAAGCATCTACAGCTTTGGAAGCCATAGAGGCTATAAAGGCTGTAAAGGCTATAGAGGCTAAGGGTTTAAACAAAGTGTTGTCTACCCCCGATGGTAAATTAAGGATTTCGCCCAGGGCAAGACGTCTGGCGGGAGATAAAGGACTTAATTACAATAATCTGCAAGGATCAGGACCCAACGGAAGGATTATCACAAGCGATATTGAAAAAATTTTGTCCGGAGCTGCAATCATCACAAAATCGGTTCATACAACAGGTGTTGAGTACACTGAACAACCGCTTAGTAATGTCCGGAAACTTATTGCAAAGGCGATGCATGCCTCATTACAAAACTCAGCGCAAATAACCCATCATATGAGTGCTGATGCCCGTCACCTTCTTGAAGCACGACAAAAGATTAAAAGTGAACTTTCCTCAGGTGCAACTAAACAGGATATCACTCTGAACGACATGGTATGCTGGTGTGTGATAAGGGCACTGGAGAAATTTCCGGAGGCTAACAGTCATTTTCTTGATGACCGTATCAAAATTTTCCATAAGGTACACCTCGGCATTGCAGTTGATACACCGCGCGGACTGATGGTTCCATCCATAAAAAATGCCAGTGATATGGATCTGGTGAAATTATCAAAGGAGCTGAAATCGGTCGCAGAGGCCTGCAGAAAAGGAAGTATCAGTCCCGAGCTGATTCAAAGTACTGCAGCCACTTTCACTGTCTCAAATTTAGGAAGCTATGGGGTTGAGATGTTCACACCGGTTATCAATCTTCCACAGGCAGGGATCCTTGGTGTCTGCACAATTATAAACCGCCCTGCCAATATGGGTAATAACATATTTGGTTTCGTCCCGTATATCGGATTATCGCTTACATACGATCACAGGGCAATTGATGGTGGTCCGGCTACGATGTTTCTGAAGGAGATTAAGGAACAAATCGAGAATTTTAAATACTAAGAAAAAGATAAAATATATCATATGCCTAAGAGTCAGAACATTAATCCGAAAGTTGTCAGAAAACCGAAGTTTATTGAGTTCGGGAGGATTCCTGTAAACCAGTACAACAAAACTATTGAAGAGGAAAAGAAAATATTCAGCAGCGAAGATTTCTTACGGATATATCACGATATGGTTGTTATCAGGGAATTTGAGACCATGCTCAACCTGATCAAGACGACCAATGAATATAATGGTATCTCCTATAACCATCCCGGACCGGCTCACCTGTCAATCGGACAGGAAGCTGCAGCTGTAGGAATGGCATATACCCTCGAAGTTGATGACTATATCTTCGGTTCACACCGCAGCCATGGTGAGATCCTTGCCAAGGGATTGTCGGCTATTCACCGTTTTGATGAAGACACCCTCTATGCAGTAATGAAAAACTACTTTGAGGGCGCTGCATTGAAAGTTGTTGAAAAAGGGTTTCAGGGTAATATAAAAGATCTGGCTGTCAATTTTTTACTTTATGGAGCATTAGCCGAAATATTTGCACGTGAAAACGGTTTCAACAAAGGTCTGGGGGGATCGATGCATGCATTTTTCACACCTTTCGGCATCTATCCTAATAATGCAATCGTAGGAGGTTCGGGTGACATATCTGTAGGAGCAGCGCTTTACAAAAAGATCAACCGTAAACCAGGTATCGTGGTTTGCAATATCGGTGATGCTTCAATGGGTTGCGGACCCGTGTGGGAAGGAATCTGCTTTGCCACTATGGATCAGTATAAGACACTCTGGGATGGAGATTACAAGGGTGGATTGCCTTTAATATTCAACTTTATGAACAACTTATACGGGATGGGCGGCCAGACAATGGGTGAGACCATGGGGTATAACATCCTTGCACGCATCGGCGCCGGGGTTAATCCCGAAATGATGCACGCCGAGCGCGTTGACGGATACAATCCACTTGCTGTTATCGATGCTTTCAGTCGTAAAAAACAGATATTAAAAGAAAAAAAGGGACCGGTTTTACTGGATACCCTCACATACAGGATAAGCGGACACTCTCCATCTGATGCTTCTTCCTACAGATCAAAAGAGGAGATAGAAGCATGGCAGCAGGAAGATTCAATATTATCATATGGAAAATCGCTGGTTCTTGCAGGTATTGCAAAACAGGACCAACTTGATGATATGGGAAAAGATACGAAAGAATTATTGACTCAAATACTGAAACTAAGTATTGATGATGAGATATCACCAAGGATCAATATGCAAAAAGATCCTGACTGCATTGGCAGGATGATGTTTTCAAACGGTTCTACCGACCGGATGGAAGAGGGTATTCCTGAGGTACTTCTTCCTCTTGAAGAAAACCCACGGGTTAAATCACTCAAAAATAAAGAGAGATTTTACAAAGACAAGGAAGGAAAACCTGTCTCCAAAGCTAAACTTTATCAGTTCCGCGATGGAATTTTTGAGGCTGTTATCGACCGTTTTTACAAAGATCCTACTTTTGCTGCATGGGGTGAAGAAAACCGCGACTGGGGTGGTGCATTCGCAGTATACCGCGGATTAACGGAGGCTCTCCCCTATCACCGGCTTTTTAACTCCCCGATTTCTGAGGGCGCCATCGTTGGAACAGCCATTGGTTATGGTATGTGTGGAGGAAGGGTTATTGCAGAGATCATGTATTGCGATTTTCTCGGCCGTTCAGGTGACGAAGTATTCAACCAGTTGCCTAAATGGCAGGCTATGAGTGGCAATATCATCAAGATGCCGGTAGTAATCAGGGTTTCAGTCGGCTCAAAATACGGAGCGCAGCATTCGCAGGACTGGTCATCTCTTACAGCACATATTCCTGGATTAAAGGTTGTATTTCCTGCCACACCTTACGATGCCAAAGGATTGATGAACACAGCATTACAGGGCACAGATCCTGTGATATTCTTCGAAAGCCAGAGAATATATGATATCGGGGAGATGTTTCATACCGGTGGAGTTCCCAAAGGATATTATGAGATACCTTTTGGTGAACCCGATATTAAGAGAACAGGAGATGACATAACCATTCTTTCAATTGGAGCAACATTATATCCCGTAATAAAAGCTGCAGACATGCTTCAGGAGAAATATGGACTTAATGCAGAGGTAATTGATGCCCGGTCACTGGTTCCATTCAATTATGAACCTGTTATTCAATCGGTTAAAAAAACAGGAAGGATAGTTCTGACTAGTGATGCTTCTTCACGTGGTTCATTCCTAAAGGAGATGGCTCAAACAATTACAGAACTGGCATTTGATTATCTCGATGCACCCCCGGTTGTTGTTGGCTCGCGAAACTGGATAATCCCGGCATATGAAATGGAGGAATATTTCTTCCCGCAACCGGATTGGATACTCGATGCAATTCACGAACGTATACTCCCTCTGAAAGGCCATCAAAATAAAAATGATTTTTCAACAGATAAGTCAATTAGCCTGAATAAAGAAGGAGTTTAAATTGTCTGAGAAGAAAAGTTTTGTCGTACAGATTTACTTCAGAATTATTTTTCAATTTTGATTTTGACTAAATTGCATTGTACATAACTTTGAAAGTTGACCATTATGAATAGAAGACTTTTTCTGATTCTTATTCTTTCCGGCTTAACCCTTATTGCTCATAACCAGACACGTAGTCTGGACTTCTACTTAAAAGAAGGTCTTCAGAACAGTCCGTTACTGAATGATTACAGGAATCAGATCAATTCGGCTATTGCTGACAGTCTTCTAATCAAGGCAGCAAAAAAGCCTCTAGTTGAAGCAAAATCGCAACTTCTATATTCGCCTTTTTATCGTAACTTCGGATACGATGAAGTTATAACAGATGGCGGTAACTATTCTGCAGTTATGGGAGTTACCCAGAATATTTTTAACAAAAAAGAACTTAACAATAAATATAAGGCCGTCGATCTGCAAAAGCAACTGATAAATTATTCATCAAGGATTTCAGTCACCGAACTGAATAAGATCATTACAGATCAGTATCTGACAGCATTTTCCGGCTACAGTGACCTTTTATTCAATAAGACATTTCTTGAATTATTCGAAAAAGAAAATGAAATCGTAAAACAATTTGTAAAAAACGGAGTTGGCAAACAGACCGATTATCTGTCGTTAATGGTAGAGACCCAGTCTCAGGAAATACTTGTTAACCAACTTAAAAGTCAGTACAGGAAAGATCTGATGCTACTCAATCAATTGTGTGGATTAAATGATTCTGTCTGGTACGAACTGGTAGAGCCGCATGTCGAAATAAAAGGCACTCCTGATATTGCAAAGTCACCTTCCTATATTCAATATAAAATTGACAGTGTAAGGATAGAAAACGAAAAGATGGCGATTGATATAAGATATAAGCCAAAAGTCAATTGGTTTGCTGATGCCGGTATTCTGACAAGCAATCCCTGGAATTTTTATAAGCATTTCGGTTACAGTGCAGGTATAAGCCTTAATATTCCAGTTTATGACGGAAAGCAAAGGTACATCGAAAAACAAAAGCTTGAATTTGGTGAAAACAGCAGGAAGACCTACGAAAACAATTACCGAAACCAGTATTTTCAACATATTCAACAACTTAGCGGCGAACTTAAATCACTGATAGAGGTGTCTTTTCAGATGGAAAAGCAACTTAAAACCTCTGATCAGCTTGTGAAAGCACTTAAAGAGCAACTTGAATCAGGAAATATCCAGATGACTGAATATATTAATGCTATTAAAAATTTCAAAACTATGAGCAGAAACCTGAACCTTGTAAATATCCGGAAGCTTCAGGTTATTAATGAAATGAATTTCCTTCTGACTCAATAAAAAAATACACAGATGTTAATACGAATTAAAACATGCTTTTCTTTCTTTCTGTTTTCAGGAATAATTGCACTTTCATTATCCTGTCATCACGTCACAGTGATTTCTGAAGAAGTTATGGAGGTCAAAACACCGGTTACAATAGTTCCGGTCACATTCAAATCAGTCACTTCAACAGTCGATTTACCTGCTGTTACAACGTTCATGAACAGGAGCATTATCAGGGCAGCAACGACAGGAACAATCGAGAAGATATCAATTAATCCGGGTGATTTTATTGCCGCTGACCAACTGCTTTTCACGATCAGGACACGTGAAGCAATGGCACTTAAAAACACAGTTGGTGGAGACACCAGTTTATCTTTTAAAGGACTTATAAACATAACTTCACATAAAGAAGGAGTAATAAATTCTATCTCATATCAAAAGGGTGACTTTGTTCAGGAGGGTGATGAGCTGGCAGTTGTTTCTGAACAGAACAGCCTGGTTTTTATCCTTGAGGTTCCTTTTGAACTTAACAGTTATATTGAAAAAAACAGGAGATGCATTATCGTACTTCCTGATAACAGGCAGATTAACGGCACAATAACAGGCAAACTTTCTGAAATGGATATGCAATCACAAACTGTCAGATATGTTGTTAAACCATTTGCAGCAGGCCGTCTTCCGGGTAACCTCATTGCCAGTATAAGTCTGGTCAAATCTGCTAATGACAAAGCTCTGGTTTTGCCAAAACAAGCAGTATTAGGCGATGAGACTCAGACTGAATTCTGGGTAATGAAACTGATAAATGATAGCACAGCAATAAAGGTTATTGTCAGAAAAGGTTTTGAAAATAATGATGAAGTAGAAATAACCCAACCGGAATTTCTTGCTTCTGACCGGATAGTTCTAACGGGTAATTATGGATTGCCCGATACTGCCAGAATATCTTTAATAAAGGAATGACAATATGAAGAATTTCTTCCTTTCATATAAAAATCCTATATCTGTTATTCTCGCAGTAATTATTATCGGGGGGATATTTCTTTACGGACAGATTCAGGTTTCGCTATTCCCGGAGATTACTTTCCCTAAGATAAAAGTCATCGCGGATAATGGGGAACAACCGGTCGATAAAATGATGGTGACGGTCACCAGACCTCTTGAAGATGCTATTAAACAGGTCCCGGATCTGAATATGTTAAGGAGTACAACCAGCCGGGGAACATGTGAAATATCTGCCTTTTTGAACTGGGATGCAGATATAAACGTCAATCAGCAAATGCTCGAATCGCGTATTTCACAGATCAAAAATGACCTTCCGGCAGATGTCCGGATACAGATTGAGAAGATGAATCCATCTATCCTGCCGGTGATAGGGTTTACTGTTGAAAGTGATAAAAAAACACCTATTGAACTTAACCTTATTGCAACCTATATAATCAAACCTTTTTTATCTCAGATTAATGGTGTTTCATCGGTTGGTGTAATAGGAGGAAAGACTAAAGAGTACTGGATTGAGCTTAATCAGCTTAAAATGAGCACCTTTTCGATAACACCTGAAATTATAAGGGATATGCTCAACCAGAATCACTTTATAACTTCAAATGGCTTTCTTTCCGATTACCGGCGTTTATACCTTAACATCACTGATGCCGGGCTATATAACTTAAATGATGTTGAAAATGTCGTTCTGCGTAATGATGGAAAAAGAATAATAAAACTCAAAGACGTTGCTGACATCAACGTCAGAGAAAAAACTGAATATACAAGGATCAATGCTAATGGCCGTCAGGGCCTGCTGGTTGCAATACTTAAACAGCCTAATGCGAACCTGATCAATCTTTCGAAGAATGTGGTATCGAAGAAGAAAGAGCTTGAAAAAATACTTCCGGCAGATGTTCATATCACTTTATATTATAATCAGGCCGATTTTGTACAGGGAGCAATTAAAAGTGTCAATGACAGCCTCTGGTTAGGACTTTTACTTGCTATACTGGTTGCAATTATGTTTCTCAGGTCCTTCAGGGTAAGCGCAACAATTCTTGTCACGATCCCAGTCACGCTATTTCTTACAATAATTGTACTCTATTGCATCGGGTATACCCTCAATATTATGACTTTCGGAGCTATTGCAGCTGCGATAGGGTTAATAATTGATGATGCTATTGTTGTCGTCGAACAGATACACAGGACATACGAGGAGTTTCCTGACAGGCCTTCAAACCAGCTTGTTCATCAGGCAGTAAAATACCTGATGCCATCTATGGTGGGATCTTCAATTAGCACAATAGTGATTTTTGTTCCTTTTATGTTGCTGGGAGGTGTGGCAGGAGCTTATTTCAATGTACTTACCAATACTATGATAATAACCCTGGTTTGTTCCTTTTTTGTAACGTGGATCGGACTGCCGGTTATTTATCTGTGGTTTTCTAATATCAGATCTCTCTTCCCTGAAAAGAAGAAGACAGATATCAGAATTACCAAAACAAGAAACTGGGTAAGCTTTTTTATTCGCCTGCCTGCGTTAAGTATTCTTTTCATTCTATGCTTACTCGTATCAATAATTTATATTCTTCCCAGGCTTGAAACAGGTTTTCTTCCTGAAATGGATGAAGGGTCAATAGTTCTTGATTATAAGTCACTTCCCGGCACTTCACTGGAAGAGACTGACAGGATACTGACTGAAGTTGAAAAAATTATTGTAACGATTCCGGAAGTTCAGACATATTCCCGGAGAACCGGCGCTCAGATGGGATTTTTTATTACTGAACCTAACAATGGAGATTTCCTCATCCAACTGAAAGATGACAGGAAAAGGAGTACTGTGGAGGTGATTGATGATATAAGAAAGAGAATTGAAGCGACCCAGCCTGCACTGGAGATTGATTTCGGGCAGGTCATTGGCGATATGCTTGGCGACCTGATGGCATCAGTTCAACCTATTGAAATTAAGATATTTGGCAGTGACCATAAAACCTTAAATGAATTGGCAAAACAGGTTGCTGGTGAGGTGGAAACGATTGAAGGAATTGAGGATGTATTTGATGGAATTATTATAGCAGGCCCTTCGATTGAGATAGTCCCCGATCAGCAAAAACTTGCACAGTTCAAAATCTCTCCTTCCTCATTCCAGTTCCAACTTCAAACTATGGTTGAGGGTAATATAATAGGTAATATTCTTGAGAAGGAGCAAATGACCGATATAAGAATGATTTACCCGAAGAGCACTCAAAACAGCCTTGAAAATATTAAAAACCAGTTTGTTTTCCTTCCCGAAGGTAAACTTAAGCCATTAGCCACTCTTTCTACAATCAGGTTAAAAGAGGGAATTGCGGAAATTAACAGGGATAATCTTAAATTGGTTTCAATAGTTACTGCCAGGCTTAATAACAAGGATCTTGGAAGTGCGATGAAAGAGATTCAGAAAATTATTAATTCTAAAATATTCCTGCCTCAGGGATATCATATTGAATATGGAGGCGAATACGCTGACCAGCAGAAATCGTTCAATGAGCTCCTGCTTATCCTGATACTATCGAGCCTGCTGGTATTTGCCCTTATGTTGTTCCTCTTTAAAGATTTCAGAGCTGCCTGCTCAATTCTCTTCATTGCAGTTCTCGGATTATCGGGCAGTCTTATTGCTCTGTTCATCACTAATACCCCTTTAAATGTGGGAAGCTATACCGGGTTGATAATGATAGTTGGTATTATAGGTGAAAATGCAATATTTACGTTTCAACAGTTCACAACGAACCGCGAAAAAGGATTGGGAGACGAATCACTGGTTTTTGCAATCTCCAGGCGGTTAAGGCCAAATCTTATGACAGCACTGGGAGCTATCATAGCATTGATGCCTCTGGCTGTTGGCGTTGGTACCGGTGCACAAATGCATCAGCCGCTCGCAATTGCTGTTATTGGTGGTTTTGTGATTGCACTTCCACTTCTTCTGATCATCCTCCCGACATTATTGCATCTTTTGTACAGGAGGGAAGATAAGAAGCTATCATTAAAGAATTAAAAAATAAAAGAAATCAAAGGTATCTTATCTTTGCCTTGAAATAATCAGAATATGGAAAACGTATTAGAAAACATTAAGGAGAAGTCGGGGTTTATTATCGATATGGATGGAGTAATTTACCATGGTAATAAACTACTTCCGGGTGTTACTGATTTTTTGGTCTGGCTTGAAGAATCCGGTAAAAAATACCTCTTCCTCACCAATTCGAGCGAAAGAACTCCAAAAGAGCTGCAGGAAAAATTAAAAAGACTTGGCATAATCGTTGGTGAAGATCATTTTTACACAAGTGCCCTTGCCACTGCCAGTTTTCTTTCTAATCAGAAACCAAACGGAAGTGCCTATATTATAGGTGATGCAGGACTCATACATGCGTTATATAGTGTTGGTTACACTGTTAATAATGTCAATCCTGACTATGTTGTTGTTGGTGACACACACAGTTATAATTTTGAAAAGATTGAACTGGCTGTTAACCTTGTTATCAGAGGAGCAAAGCTTATTGGAACTAATCCCGACATCAGCGGGCCTATTGAAGTTGGTATTACTCCCTCGACAAAGGCTCTTATCGCACCCATAGAAATTGCAACAGGGAAAAAAGCTTATTATGTAGGTAAACCCAACCCTCTTATGATGCGTAGCGCTCTTAAAAGGCTTGGAGTCAGAAGAGAGGATGCGATAGTAATCGGCGACCGGATGGATACCGATATCAGGTGCGGACTGGAATCAGAAATTGATACTCTGCTCGTTTTAAGTGGTATTACCGATCGTAAAGGAATTGACCAATTTCCATACAGTCCTCACTATATTCTTAATGGTATAATTGACCTTGTCAGTTAGTCTGTTTCATGACAAAGAAGAAAAGCTCACACAGTAAACCCAGAATCCTCATGATAGAAAAATTTTTCCGATGATAATCTAGTAATATGGAATACAGGACACTTGGACAATCGGACATTAAAGTTTCTGAATTAGCTTTTGGTGCATGGGCTATCGGAGGATGGCTCTGGGGTGGCGCCGATTCAAAAGATGCAATAAAAGCCATTGAAACTGCAATAGATCATGGTATGACAACAATCGACACAGCAGCAGTTTATGGATTCGGTTTGAGTGAGGAACTGGTTGGTAAGGCGATTAAAGGGAAAAGAGCCCGGGTGCAGATACTTACCAAGTTCGGATTGACCTGGAATGAAAAGAAAGGAGAGTTCTTCTTCGCATCACAGGATAATGCCGGAAAAGATGTCAATATTTATCGCTACTCTTCAAAAGAAAAAGTGATAAGTGACTGTGACCAGAGTCTGAAACGACTTGGCACAGATCATATCGACCTGTACCAGATACATTGGGCCGATCCCACAACACCAGTATCAGAAACAATGGAAGCTCTTGGGATTCTTATAAAAAAGGGGAAAATAAGAGCAGGCGCTGTATGTAATTATTCCCTTGAATTGATGACAGAAGCTGAAAAAATCTTCGCTATTACTTCTAACCAGATGCCATATAGTATGGTAAACAGAGGGATCGGGAAAAATATTGTTCCTCATTGCGTCGAAAAAAATATTGGTATCCTGGCATACAGTCCGCTTCAGAGAGGTCTGTTAACAGGTAAAATCAAGCAAGGACACAAATTTAATGATGGAGATACCAGACCCACTACGATCTATTACAAAGAGCCGAACCTTTCAAGAATTTTGCAGCTTACCGATAATCTTAAGGAGATTGCAGATGAACTTAAAGTCACTCTTTCTCAACTGGTACTTAACTGGACCATCCAACAGCCAGGGATCACTTGTACATTAGCGGGGGCAAGAAATGCAGCCCAGGTTCTGGACAATGTTAAAGCCGCCGATTTCCGATTAACAGCTGAGGAGATCAGCAGGATAAATGAGCTTCTTTCAAATCTTAAATTAGAAACAAAGATATAAAATTAGTAATGAAGAATTTTCTTTCCGGGTTTCCCTCCTATGATAAACTGTTTAAAGAGATGCAGGGACTCTCTTATCCCGATTATCGCGAAGCAAACGGCCATATTCATACACCATATTCTTTCAGCGCTTTCTCAGATATGGATACAATTTTTACAATGGCGGGAAACGAAAAAATTGCCCTTCTGGGCATTAACGATTTTTATGTAACTGATGGTTATGATGCTTTTCACAAAGGATGTCTCGAAAATAAAATCTTTCCTCTGTTTAATATCGAGTTTATAGGACTGTTGAAAGAGGAACAACAGAAAGGGATAAGAATAAATGATCCTAATAATCCGGGCAGGATCTATTTCAGCGGCAAAGGTCTTGATTATCCGTTTCATACCGGATTTATGCTAAGGAAGCAACTAAAAAGTGTTATTAAGGAAAGCCAGCTTCAGATAAAAGCAATGATCTCCAAACTTAACCAATTAATTGAACCGGAAAATCCTTCACTTTCACTCTCTTACGAAACTATTAAAAAGAAATATGCTCATAATCTGGTCCGGGAGCGTCATATAGCGAAAGCATTAAGAATCCTTGCCTTTGAGAGTTTTCCAACACCTGAAGACCAGCTCCATTTTCTTGCGACACTTTACGGTGGCAGGAAATCGAAAACCGGATTGGCAGTTACATCCTCACTTGAGAACGAGATACGGTCTAACCTTCTGAAGAGCGGCGGAGCCGCTTTTGTGGAAGAGGATGAAAACTCTTTCCTCGAACTTAAAAAAATCATCAGAATCATTATTAAGGCCGGTGGAATACCTTGTTATCCCGTACTACTCGATGATCTTTCAGGTAAATGCACCGAATTCGAAACAGACCCTGAAAAACTCCATGCTTCACTTATGCAACTGGGTATAGAATGTATCGAACTGATCCCCGGAAGAAACGATTTTACTATTCTGAAAGATTTTGTTGAGTTTTTTCATAATAAAGGATTCATAATAACCTTTGGTACTGAGCATAACACACCGGAGATGATACCTCTGACGGTAACAACCAGAGGCTCTAAACCCCTTGACGAATCGTTAAAAAAGATTGCCTGGGAAGGAGCCTGTGTTATAGCCGCACATCAGTATCTGAGAGCCGATAGCAGACAAGGGTATGTTTTACCTGATGGAACCCATAGTGCAAAACAAATGCGAGAATTGATAAATCTTGGACAATTAGTTATTGAATACTTCTTAAACAAACGTTGACATGAAGCCGGAAATTAATGAACTGATTGCGATATCGAAATATTACGGAAACAATAAGGAATATGTGATTGCCGGAGGCGGAAACACATCATTCAAGGATAAAGAAACTATCTGGATCAAAGCAAGCGGACAATCGCTTGCAGAACTGACCGAAGAAGGACTTGTTGCCTTAAGCAGGGAAAAACTTCATGTAATATCATCGAATACTTATTCTGATGATCCTGCTGCCAGGGAGGAACAGGTCAAAGCAGACATGTTCCGGAGTATTCCCGATCTGGGGAAAAATAAGCGTCCGTCGGTCGAGACATCCCTGCACGAGATCATTCAATATAAATTTATCGTACACCTCCACCCCACCCTGATCAATGGATTGCTCTGTAGCAGGAATGCAAAGAGTTTAACTCATAAACTCTTTGGAGTGAGTGTTCTTTTTGTACCCTATACCGATCCCGGATATACACTTTTTAAGAAGCTTGAATCAGATATAATCTTGTACCGTGAGAAGTTCTCGCACGATCCTCAGATAATATTTCTTGAAAATCACGGATCATTTGTTGGCGCCGACACAACAGAAGAGATAAGAAAGATATATAGCGACATTATTACAAAAATTGAAGAGCAGATACCTCCAATATCAGAAATTACACCACTACCATATAATCCGTTGCTACACAAAGTCCTGCCCGGTTTGCGGATTCTTCTCTCAGGTGAACAACCAGGGATAATAAGATTCCGTAATAACTCTCTTATTGCCAAATTCTATCAGAATCAACAGGAGTTTCACAAAATATCATTACCACTTACTCCAGATATTATTGTTTACTGCAAGACAAGGTACTTATATATTGAACAATCATCGACTGTTGAAAAGATCCTCGACTCTTTCCGGTATCAGTTGCCTCATTTTATAAGCGAATATGGTTATTCACCCAAGGTCATTATAATTAAGGATATGGGAGTTTTTGCCATTGCTGAAAGTTACGCATCTGCCGAAGCCTGCCTCGATGTATATGAAGACCTCATAAAGATCAGTTACTATGCCTCTTTCTGTGGAGGTATTAAATTTCTTACCCCTGAACAGGTTTCATTTATTGATCAGTGGGAGGTCGAAAACTACAGGAGAAAAGTCTCACAGTCAGCCGGTTCAGTAAACAAGTTAAATAATAAAATTGCAATCGTAACCGGTGGTGCCCAGGGATTCGGCGCAGGGATTGCAGAGGCGCTTTTTTCGTTAAACCTTAATGTTGTGATCGCTGATCTTAACGAGGAAACAGGCAATTTTTTCGCTTCCCGGCTAACATCAAAAAAAACACCCAATAAGGCAATCTTTGTCAAAACTGATGTTTCAGATCCTGTCTCAGTAAAAGAACTCATCATTGCAACAGTAAGAGAGTTTGGCGGACTTGATCTAATGGTAAGTAATGCAGGTGTTTTAAAAGCCGGTGGACTTGATGAAATGGACCCTGAAACATTCTCAAAAACAACAGATGTAAACTACAATGGATATTTCCATTGTGCCAAATATGCTTCAGAAGTTATGAAACTTCAGAACCAGGAGAATCCTGATTATTTTTCTGATATAATCCAGATCAATTCAAAATCGGGTCTCAGGGGAAGCAACCGCAATTTTGCCTATTCCGGCGCTAAATTCGGAGGAATAGGGCTCACTCAATCATTTGCCATGGAACTGGCTCCCTTCAGAATTAAAGTGAACTCAATCTGTCCGGGTAATTTTTATGAAGGACCGCTATGGTCCGATCCGCATAATGGGTTATTTGTCCAGTATCTTAAAACAGGAAAGGTTCCCGGGGCAAAAAATATTGAGGAGATAAGAAAATTTTATGAGTACCAGGTACCTATGAAAAGGGGTTGTAAGCTGGAAGATGTGATGAAGGCACTTTTATATATTGTTGATCAGGAATATGAAACGGGACAGGCTGTTCCTGTTACAGGTGGGCAGGTAATGTTGGGCTAAATGAACAAACGAATGAAGAGCAAACGAAGTAAGAATTAAGAATGAAAACAAAAGCAGTACGAATATACGGGAAGAAGGATCTGCGACTGGAAGAATTTGATCTGCCGGAACTAAAGGATGACGAGATCCTCGCACATGTAATTTCTGACAGCATCTGCATGTCGTCGCATAAAGCTGCATTACAGGGTGCTGATCATAAGCGTGTTCCAAACGATATTCTTATAAACCCCACTATAATCGGACACGAATTTGCAGGTGTTATACTGGAGGTAGGGAAGAGATGGCAACATAAATTCAAAGCCGGTCAAAAGTTCTCGATTCAGCCTGCCATGAACCAGATGGGAACTCTTGATGCTCCTGGTTACTCCTATCGCTTCATCGGTGGTGATGCAACATATGTTATTATCCCTTCAATTGTGATGGAAGCCGATTGCCTTTTGCCATATGATGGGGAGGCCTTTTTTCCTGCATCTCTTTCAGAACCGATGTCGTGTATTGTTGGCGCATTTCATGCAAGTTATCATATTCCCCCGGGAACATATTTACATGATATGGGTATTCGAAAGGGAGGAAAGATGGCAATCCTTGCAGGTGTTGGCCCGATGGGACTGGGAGCAATCGACTATG
The DNA here is from genome assembly GCA_026391475.1 of Bacteroidia bacterium. Classification (GTDB taxonomy): domain Bacteria; phylum Bacteroidota; class Bacteroidia; order Bacteroidales; family VadinHA17; genus LD21. Next base: position 43,803 of record JAPLED010000091.1, read on the forward strand.
CATTACATCAGGAACGGAAACCAGGGCTACTGGTCGTTACAGATATTGATGATACCCGTCTCTCCAGAGCTGCCTGCCTTTTCACATCTGAACATGCTGAAAAAGAGGGTATAAAGCTGATCTATGTCAATACCGGCAAGATGAACGATCCGGTTAAGTATATGCGCGATCTGACCGGAGGAACAGGTTTTGATGATGTTTTTGTATTTGCCCCGGTCAGACCTGTGATTGAGCAGGGCGATGCAATCCTCGGCTTCGATGGCTGCCTGAATTTCTTTGCAGGTCCCACAAATCCGGAATTTAAAGCCGAATTCAATTTTTATAATGTCCATTATGCTTTCACGCATATAGTTGGCACATCAGGTGGTAATACAGATGACATGAGGGAATCGTTAAGACTTATGGGAAAAGGAAAGATCAATCCTGCTATTATGATCACCCATGTCGGAGGACTCGATGCCGTGATTGATACTACATTGAACCTTCCCCTGATTCCGGGAGGTAAAAAACTCATTTACACTAATATATCTATGCCACTTGTCTCGCTTTACAAGCTGGAGGAGTTAGGTAAAAAAGATTCCTTCTATAAAGGGCTGTACGAAATTGTAGCAAAAAACGATTATATCTGGTCTCTTGAAGCGGAGAAATACCTGCTTGCCAATGCTAAACCAATCTGATTTTCAATTTTTTAGCAAATTCCGGAGAGATATAGTTTTCGTAACTTAAGCAGACATGAGTTGCGAAAGCAACAGCTGTTGTAATCACTTTTGACCATTCTTTTTCAGTCAGCTTTTCCAATTGCTCCATGTTAATGCCATTACGATATATTGAGGTTATCATCCCCGCATTGAAATTATCACCGGCGCCTATTGTACTTACAGGTGTGATTTTTTGTACCGGAAATTTCCCTGAAAAAGAGGTAGTCCTTACATAAACACCTTCTACATTTGCAGTGTAAACCAGACACTTACAGTAGTTTCTCACCACTTCCCATGCCTCATCAGCATTGTTTACACCAAAAATATTTTTAAAATCTGCATCCGAACCCCTGAGAAGGCTGGTCATCTGCATATTTTCAATGATCAATGGCTTCAGAATATCTAATTCAGACAGATGAGTCTGTCGGAAATTAGGATCATAGAGTATTAGTGCGCCTTCCTCTTTTGCACCATGGATGAATTTTTTAAACTTGTCCCTTATCTCCGGCCAGATTGCATAAAATGAACCACATTGAATTATGTCGTCCTTTTCAATAACAGGAAAATCTATATCCAGGCGTTTACCGGGAAAGTCCTTATAGAAAGAGTAATGGGCATCGTTTTTCTCATTAAGGAATGCCAGTGCGAGTGCGGTGCTTCCATCATGAAAGCGATGTACAAACGATGAATTAACTCCGTTGGTTTTCAGAAAATCATCGATCAGATTACCAACGTCATCCAAGCCATATTCGCTTATAAAAAAAACTGGTAATTCCATGCGACCCATCGATACAACACTGTTCAGGACTGATCCGCCAGCTTTTGCAGCCCGGGGCTGACCATCTTTAAAGATAATGTCCAGTACTGTTTCACCTATACCGTAAATTTTTCTCATCTGAAATTATTATAGAAAAAGAGTTATGGGGGTGAATTTACTAATTTTAACTTTATCAACTATCGGAAGATCATTTCTGCCGGCATCCTTTTTTGCCACAAAGGATCGAAGGCACGAAGAATGCACCAAGTTATTTTTATATTTGCTTTATATTAATGAAATTGTCAGCACACATGAAAGCAATGATGCTCACCGGGATCCGACAAATGGAGTTGAAAAATATTCCTGAACCTGTTTTGGTTAAACAAAATGATGTTAAAATAAGAATGTCTGTTCTTGGGATATGTGGATCGGATATACATTACTATACCCAGGGTCAGATTGGTTCCCAGAAAGTTAAATATCCTTTCACGATTGGACACGAAGGAGCCGGAGTTGTTGTTGAAGTAGGACAATCGGTCAAAAGGGTTAAACCAGGTGATGCCATTGCAATTGATCCCGCTATGCCTTGCCGGGAATGTGATCAATGTCTGGCCGGAAGGCATCATACCTGCCGCAAACTCAGGTTTCTGGGTTGCCCTGGTCAGGCTGAAGGATGCCTTATGGAATATATTGTTATGCCTGAGGAAAACTGTTTCCCTTTAACCGGGAAGCTGACTCCTGATCATGGTTCAATTTCTGAACCCCTTGCTATCGGGGTCTATGCTGTGAAAAAATCAGGTGGCGTCAAAGGTCTGAAAATTGGTATATTAGGATACGGACCAATCGGTATGAGCGTGATGCTCGCCGCTAAAGCAGAGGGTGCTGATTCTTTTTATATAACAGATAAAATTGATCCGCGACTTTCAATTGCAGTAAAGGAAGGCGCAACCTTTACCAGCAATCCGTTAAAAGAAGATGTAGTTGAAAAGATCCTGCAAAAAGCTAAACTGGGACTGGATGTTGTTTTTGAATGTTGCGGCCGGCAGGAAGCATTGGATCAGGCTATTGAGGTTCTTAAACCTGGTGGAAGACTTATTGTTATTGGAATTCCGGAATTCGACCGATGGTCGATGAGTGTTGAAAAGACACGACGAAGAGAAATTTCACTTCAGTTCATCCGCCGCCAGGTAGATTGTGTGGAGCTTGCTCTTGAAATGATGAAAAAAGGAAAAATCAATGTCGGGAATATGGTTACACACCGGTTTCCGTTCGATAAAACGAAAGAAGCTTT
>JAPLED010000056.1 GCA_026391475.1 Bacteroidia bacterium
TAATACCAGGAAGATTCATAAACCGTAATAGCACCCGGGCTATTGCCAGAACGTCCTTCTCACAATAGCGGACGATTCGTTCAAGGTCGCTTTCGCCATAGTAAATTCCTGCAACCATACTTCCATCAATATCATCTTTCGGGGTGGGAATACCAAGTATTGAGGTAAGCAGATCGAGTGAAGTGTAATTCTTATAGTCTCCGAATTTCCACAGGTCCATTGTATCCAATAGTTTAATCTCCCATGGTTTCTTTCCTGCATTATCAAGGATTCCGGGGATGATAAGCCCGTTAATTATCATCCTGCGTGCGATATATGGGTAGTCAAATTCTTTACCGTTATGAGCACACAGAAGAGCCTCCCTGTTGGTTTTTGAAAACTTCGAAAGCATGGCAGAAAAATCGGAGAGAATCGTTTTCTCATCATTCCCGTAAAAAGATTTCAGTCTGAAACTGAAGGGATTCTTTTCTTTAATCAGCCCAACCGAAATACAAATAATCTTCCCGAATTCGGAATAGATGCCTGCTCTTTCATAAACATCTCCGGATGTCTGATCGGGAGTCCTGAACTGCTTTGATTTTTTATCCCATAAAATCTGCATTGCAGGTTCGAGCAGGTCATAGGATGCTGCTGCAGGCACTGTTTCTATATCGAGGAACAAAACATCCTCCACTTTTACATTATCAAGCATAATTTTATGATTTACTTTTTAATAAATGCTTTTCAATTATCGAAATCAACACCTCAATTCCAACCTGATTTTCACCCCCTCCCGGTATAATAATATCAGAAGGCCGAATTCGACTGAATCGGGATGATCAAAATTAATTTTTGTTTTTCCTGAACCTGTACCACCTGCTATTCCTACTATCAGCATAAATTTATATTTTTGCAGTTACGATTAATTACCAAAAATAGTAATTTGTAATGAATGAGTGGCTAAAGTACATTGGTAACGAATGGATATAAATGGAAATAAATAGAAAGATATGTCTGAACTATATCCTTTAAAGTTTGAACCTGTTTTAAAAGAGAAGGTCTGGGGAGGCAATGCCCTTGTAACCCGTTTTAATAAAAAATCCACCGGCTCGCTTCATATCGGGGAAAGTTGGGAGTTATCGGCTATTGCTGATAATCAGTCAATAATCAGCAACGGTTTTCTTGCCGGAAATAACATCGGGGAGCTTATTGAAGTTTACATGGGTGATATTACCGGTGATTCAATTTATGAAAAATTCGGAAATGAGTTTCCCCTGCTGATCAAGTTTATTGAAGCAAGAGAAGATCTTTCGATCCAGGTGCATCCCGGCAATGCCTTGGCAAAGGAGAGACATAATGCTTATGGAAAAACCGAAATGTGGTATATTCTTGAAAGTGAAAAAGGCTCAAAGATTTATACAGGCTTCAGAGAAGGCGTTACAAAAGAGATGTACGAAGAGGCTCTCACTAGTGGAACGCTTACTGATCTTCTTAACATTGAAAGCGTTGAAGCAGGAGATATCTTCTTCACTCCTGCCGGCAGGGTGCATGCGATAGGGGCAGGTATTGTTCTGGTTGAAATACAACAAACTTCAGATATTACATACAGGATATTTGATTGGAACAGAAAAAATTCAGGTAAAGAACAAAGGGAGTTGCATACAGAACTGGCGCTCGATGCCATCGACTTTACTGCAACAGGAAAAAATAAAATCAGGAAGGAACCGGCACTGAATAATACTGAAAACCTCGTCAGCTGTGAATTTTTTAACACTAACATCCTTTGTTTAAATCGCGCTGTAAGAAAAGAATATTACCTGAATGATTCATTTGTTGTGTACATTTGTATTGATGGAGAATTCTTAATCCGCTGGGATAAAAGTTCCGGGAAAGTCTCAAAAGGCGAAACTGTTCTCCTGCCTGCGATGATAAAAGAGGTTACTCTTGAGCCTGTAAGGGAAGCCCGGCTACTTGAGATATTCATTAATTCGGAAAATAATAATTAATAATCTTATGAAAATATTTTATGGTTCAATGATTTTATTTTTATCTCTGCTACTTATTTCCGGCTGCAACGGAAAAAGAACCGGGAAAAAGGATTCGCAAACCGCAAATGACACAATTACTGTTCCTGATACAGGTTATACCGGTATTAAGCAATACATGAGCGGTCAGCTTCTGGTCAAGGAGGTTACCTTCAAAAACGGTGTAAGTGAAGGATTGATGAAATCATTTTACCAGGATGGTCGATTGCGTCAGACTTCCTGGTACAAGAATGGTTTAAGGGAGGATTCAGTAAAGTGGTATTACCTCGAGGGACAGGTTTTTCGTTCTACTCCTTATAATCACGACACCATTGACGGTACTCAGAAGCAATATTACAGGAATGGCAGGTTGAAAGCCAAAATAGGTTATATTAAGGGATTACGGACTCCATATCTTCAGGAGTTTACCCCGGACGGAAAACTGGTGGGTGGATATTCCGGATTAGTTGTCAGTACCCGCGATGATTATCAGTCAAAAGGCGTTTACAGAATCACCCTTGAACTATCAGATAAGTCTACCAAGGTTAGATATTATCGTGGAGATTTATCAAAAGGCGTTTTTGATACTGCACATTGCCAAAAAATACAAACAATAAAAGGAATAGGTAATCTGGATCTCAAAAAAACAGGATCACCACAAATAAGTTATGTCGGGATAATAGCTGAAATTTTAACCAATTTCGGGAATAATTATCTGGTGTATAAAAAGATCGAGTTACCCTTCAATGATCTTAATTAAAGGGTAAATATGATAATTCATTCAGCCACCTTCATTAAAAGCAGTCCCACATTAAAAGAGTGTCCGGCACCAACGAAGCCTGAATTCGGATTTATCGGAAGATCGAATGTAGGTAAATCTTCACTTATTAATATGCTGACAGGCTGGTCGAAGCTTGCAAAAACATCGGTTCAACCCGGAAAGACAAGGACTATAAACCATTTCTTTATTAATGAAAGCTGGTACCTGGTTGATCTTCCGGGTTATGGTTATGCCAAAGTACCCATAAAGCTAAGGGAGAAATGGGTTAAAGCAACTGAGCATTATATTCTTAAAAGGGAAAATCTGATGTGTCTCTTTGTGCTTCTCGACTCAAGGCATAAACCTCAGCGTTCCGATCTTGAATTCATGGAGTTTCTGGGGCTAAACCAGATAGCCTTTGCAAGAGTTTTCACAAAGAGTGACAAGCTTACCCGTACTGCCCTGGAGCAATCGATAATTCAATATGATTCTGAAATGCTGAAAAACTGGGAGCCTCTTCCGGTTTCTTTTATTTCATCGGTGGTTGATGGCAGCGGAAGGGATGGAATACTGAACTATATTGAAGAATCTTTGAACAATTTTTCAAATGGCTCCTGATATCGGCAGGAATTTTTAATTTTGTACTCAAATTTGATCGATATACTTAACAGCTAAATAATAGGAAAATGTTTGGAACAGCACCAATGAAACTTTTTTCCTGCAGGTCTTCTCAACATCTGGCTCAGATGATTGCAGATAAACTGGGGATCGAACTCGGGAAAAGTTCATTAACAGAATTCAGCGATGGAGAATTTCAACCCTGTTTTGATGAGTCAGTAAGAGGCTGCCTGGTCTTTATTATTCAGTCAACAAACCCTCCCGCCGATAATCTTTTCGAACTGCTTCTTATGATTGATGCAGCCAAAAGAGCCTCAGCATACAAAGTAATTGCTGTTATACCATATTATGGTTTTGCCAGGCAGGACAGGAAAGACAGGCCAAGGGTTTCGATTGGTTCGAAGTTATCGGCCGATCTCCTGAGTACTGCCGGAGTCGACAGGGTGATCACCATGGATCTTCATGCTGACCAGATTCAGGGCTTCTTCAACGTCCCGGTTGACCATCTTTTCGGTTCCGCAATATTTGCTCCTTATATTGAAAATCTGAAACTTAAGAATCTCACAGTTTCAGCCCCCGACATGGGAGGATCAAAAAGAGCCAATGCCTACTCGAGGCATCTTCAGTCAGAAATGGTGCTGTGCTATAAGCTTCGTAAAAAACCTAATGTGATAGAAGAGATGTCGATAATAGGTGAAGTGGAAGGAAGGAATGTGGTTATTATAGATGATATGGTTGACACCGCCGGCACACTTGTTCTTGCAGCAAATATGATGAAAGAGCGTGGAGCTACCAGCATAAGGGCATTCGCTACACACCCTATACTTTCAGGTAATGCAGTAGATAGAATCAACGATTCAGCTATTGAGGAACTTGTAGTGAGCGATTCAGTTCCATTCGTTAATAATTCCAAAAAAATTAAAGTGCTTTCAATAGCAGAAATATTTGCTACAACTATCCAGGCAGTCACTTCAAATAAGTCGATAAGTACAAATTTTGTATTCTGATTCCTTTGTCCTATATTTGCAGGCCAATTTTTTAATTAATGTCAAACGTGTAATGGGGAGTTATCGGAATGATAACTCTTAGTAGCACAATAACTTTCAGACAAATGAAGACAATAGAGATTAAAGGAACATTCAGAACAGAATTAGGGAAGAAAAGTTCTAAACAACTCAGAAAAACGGGGAATGTACCATGTGTTATCTATGGAAAAGAAAAGAATATTCACTTCCATGCTCATGAGAACAGTTTTAAAAACCTGGTATATACACCCGAAGCTCATATGGTTAAACTGAGCATTGAGGATAAAGAGTATAAAGCTGTCCTTAAAGATATGCAGTTCCACCCGGTAAATGATAAAATTTTACATGCAGATTTTATTGAGATATTTGACAATAAACCGGTGGTTATCGGTATCCCTATAAAAGTTACAGGCGATTCTGTAGGTGTTTTAGCAGGTGGAAGGCTAAGTATTAAAAGAAGAACCCTGAAAGTAAAAGGTTTAGCAAATGATCTTCCTGAATTTCTTCCGATTGATATCACTGATTTAAAAATTCATGAGGGATTAAAAGTTGGTGATCTGTCATACGAAAAGATAGAATTACTTGATCCGAGAAAATCAATGGTTCTTACAATTGCCACATCGCGTGTTGTACAGAAAACTGAAGCGGAAGTTGCAGCTGAAGTCGCAGCTGAAGCCGCTGCTGCAGCAGCACCTGAAACTCCGGCAGCAGAGTAGAACCTATTCATTTTTAACAACAATCAGGCTTAATGAAATATCTGATAGTTGGCCTGGGAAATATCGGGGAAGGGTACAAAGATACCCGTCATAATATAGGATTTACGGTATTGGATGCCATTGCCATGGCATCCAATATTTCTTTTACAGACAGGCGTTATGGAGCTGTTAGCCGGGTCAGATACAAAGGGCGTGAACTTATCCTGCTAAAGCCTTCCACATACATGAACCTCAGTGGCAATGCCGTGAGCTACTGGCTGAAAAAGGAAAATATTCCTGTCGAAAACATGCTTGTTATTGTTGACGATATTGCCCTCCCCCTTGGAAGTATAAGAATGAGACCAAAGGGAAACGATGGAGGTCATAACGGCCTTGCTCATATCAGCACTATACTTTCAACAAACGAGTACCCCAGGATCAGAATCGGTATCGGCAGCAGTTTCCGGAAAGGAGCACAGGTCGACTTTGTTCTTGGCATATGGAACGCTGAAGAAAAAAAATTCATGGAGGAAAGAACAAACATTGTGATCGGGATGATCAGATCATTTGCATTTGCAGGAATTGAACTGACAATGACAGCTTTTAATAAAGCAGGGAAAGTACCTCCTCCCGTGAAAGAATCAGACCCGGGAAAACCTCTTCCAAAATAATCCTTACTAAATGGCTGATAATAGAACTGTTCGGATTGATAAATTCCTTTGGTCAGTCAGACTTTATAAAACCAGGAGTATTGCCTCCGATGAATGCAGGAAGGGTAGAATCATCATTAATAATATTCAGGTCAAGCCCTCAAGAATAATTACAAAGAACGAAATTATTATTGTTAAAAAGCCTCCGGTTATTTACACATATAAAGTGATCGAGCCTGTTGAAAACCGAGTGTCAGCAAAGCTTGTAGAGCTATTTATTGAAGATTTGACAACCGGAGAGGAAAAGGCTAAACTGGATATCCGACAATCGGTGGGAACCGTTTACAGAGACAAAGGTTCTGGTCGTCCTACAAAAAAAGAGAGAAGAGTAATAGATAAGCTGAAAGAGGACTTCAACGACGGCTAAAATGGTGGTATAAAGACTTAATATTCTCAAAAATGTTGTTAAAGTATTTCTGTTTTTAGCAGCAGCATTTCATTTTTTTTATCTTGCACTCTACAACTTCAAGCCATATATTTTTTTATTAAATGGGGAAGGAAAATATTGAGAAGTACTCCGCAGGATATGCTCTCTTAAATACTGTAGCACGCTTCTGGCATAATAACGTTTTCTACAGGAAAGTTATAGTTTTGGGTAAGGAAAATATAAATCCTGAACATCACCTTATATTCGCTCCAAACCATCAGAATGCCCTGATGGACGCCCTTGCAGTTCTTTTTACGCAGGATGCAGACCTTGTTTTTCTTGCAAGAGCCGATATATTTAAAAAAAAGACTATCGCCACCTTCCTTTATTTTCTTAAAATACTTCCTGTTTACAGGTTAAGGGATGGATTCAGCAGTCTCAAGGGAAATGATGAAATTTTTACAAAGACAATCGATGTTATTAAAAGCAATAATAGTCTTGTTATTCTCCCTGAAGGTGATCATGCCGGGTTCAGGAGGCTGAGACAATTAAAAAAAGGAATATGCCGGGTTGCTTTTCAGTCCGACGAAGCAACAGGTTTTAATCTTAAAATAAAGATCATGCCTGTTGGACTTGAATACTCTAACTATAGCAGATACAGGCAGGTACTGACAGTTGTTTATGGAAAACCCATAGAGGTATCAGAATTTTTCGAATTATACAAAGTTAGTCCCGAGAGGGCCCTTAACGAGTTGAGAAGCAAGCTGTCGGATGAGATGAAAAATATTATGGTTCATATCGAATCAGAAGACGATTATGAAGCAATTGATGAACTCAGAAGTATCATAAATGGCAGATACAGTGATGATATAAAGAACCCAAAGTTAGTCAGAGACAGGATTCTTATAGATAAAATGAATAATCTGAAAACTACCGATAAATCTCTTTTCGATAAAATATCATCACTTAGTCTTAAGGTAAAGAAAGCAGCAAAAGAACTGAATACCGATTACAGACTTCTTGAGAAGAAAAAACATCCTCTGGGCTGGCTTATTGCAGGTATAGCAGGGATTATTCTTACTTTTCCTCTGTTCATCTATGGAAATATCTTCAATCTAACCTTCCTCGAGATACCTAATCTCCAGATAAGGAAAATACGTGATCCCCAATTTCATTCCTCAATTCGATTTGCACTTTCTCTGATTCTGGCAATTATTTTCTTACCGGTATATCTGTTCCTTTCCCTGATAATTTTCTCTTCATGGGGCGAAGGACTGATCATCTTTCTCACGCTGCCTCTTTCCGGGCTTTTTGCCTGGAATTATTATCTCCAGTTCCGCAGGATTATAGGAGGATTCAGAATAAGAAATCTGATTAAAACCCACGATAAAGATTTTGATCTTCTCAGGAAAAACCATACGGAACTGATTAATCTGGTGTAAGCTTTATAGAATGAAGAAAAATAAAATGTATACTGGCAAAGTCGCCTGGATTACCGGGGCTTCTTCAGGCATCGGGGAAGCTCTTGTCTATGAATTTGTAAGAAGGGGTGCAACAGTTGTGGCATCATCAAATGATCTGCCCGGGTTGGAGAGGGTAAAAGCAGCATGTGGTGATAATTCCGCGATGGTTCACTGTGTACCATTTGATCTGGCTGACACTTCAGAAATAATCAAAATAGTTGAACAACAGATCAATACGTTTGAAAGAATCGATTTTCTATTAAATATCGGAGGGATAAGCCAGAGAGCAAGAATTGATGAAACTCCTCTATGGCTCGACAGAAAAATTTTTGAGATCAATTATTTCGGCACAATTGCTTTTACCAAAGCGGTACTGCCATACATGATCCGGCAGCAATCGGGGCATATTCTTGCAACAAGCAGTATATCAGGTAGATTTGGTTTTCCGCTTCGTTCAGCATATTCTGCATCGAAACAAGCACTTCATGGGTTCTTTGAAACACTTTACCTCGAAAATAAAAAATTTAATATAAGGTCGTCGGTTATTATTCCGGGAAGAGTAAGAACCTCGATTTCAATTCATGCATTAAATGCTGAAGGGAAGGAGCATGGGAAGCTTGATGATGGACAGGCAAAAGGAATTTTGCCGGAGCATGCTGCTGAAATAATTATTAAAGGAATGATAAGGAATAAGCGGGAGATTCTGGTAGGCAGAGGTGAATTATTCCTTCTGCACATCAGAAGATATTTCCCCTGGCTTTTTTTCAGAATTGCAGATAAAATTAAATCAATGTAATTGAGAAGATCCCCTCCTCGGAGGGGCAAGGGGTGGGTTCTTCAAGATTGAAATGTTGAAAGGTGAAATTCAGGAACTGTCACAGAGAGGCACAGAGGAGCACAGAGTTACACAGAGAAAAATCACATGATGATAGAGTCACTCAAGACATTCCAGGCACTTTAGGCACTTTAGGCACTTATTTGTTTCAAATAATAAATTAAAATAATCACAAAATGAAGGGATATGTAATCAGCGGCATCCAGCAGATGGGGATAGGCGTTATAAATGTTGAAGAAGCATGGAAATGGTATATCAACCAGTTTGGAATGGATTGCCGGGTTTTTGAAGATGAAGCAGAGGCAAAACTGATGCTGCCATATACAGGGGGAAAACCAAGGAGCAGACACGCCGTTCTTGCCCTGAATCTGCAGAGTGGCGGAGGATTCGAAATCTGGCAGTATAAAGGCAGAGAACCGGTAAAGATTAAAGAAGAGATCAGGATCGGGGACCTCGGTATTATTGCCTGCAAAATGAAGGTAAAAAACATTCAGGAAACTTTGACCTTATATCAGAAAAACGGTATCTCTGTTCCGACAGAGACATCGGAAGATCCATCAGGTAAAATGACTTTTTTCATGAAAGACCCTTACGGAAATATTTTTCAGCTTGTAGAAGCAACCGACTGGTTCAGAAATGAGAAGAAAGCTACAGGTGGTTCATACGGAGCTATTATAGGTGTTTCAGATATTGAAAAATCGAGGGTAGTCTATTCCGATATCCTTGGTTATGATAAAGTTATGTATGACTCTATTGGTATCTTCCCGGACCTGGCAAATCTGCCGGGTAGAAATAATGAATGCCGGAGGGTACTTCTTAAAAGATCAAAATCATTTGCGGGACCTTTCAGCAAGGTTCTGGGAGAAAGTGTAATTGAACTCATAAGTGCCACTGGAAAATCTGGTAAAAAGATATATGAAAACCGGTTCTGGGGCGATCCGGGGTTTATCCACCTTTGTTATGATATGAGGGGAATGGACGAATTGAAAAATTTCTGTGAAAGCAAAGGTTTCCCATTTACAGTTGACAGCAAAATGAGCCATGAAGGTAATAGTTTTGATATGGGTGAAGCAGCCGGTCACTTCTCTTATATAGAGGACCCGGATGGAACACTTATCGAATTTGTTGAAACACACAAAATACCTATTCTGAAAAAATTAGGCTGGTATCTTGATCTCAGGAAAAGAGACGCTAATAAATCACTTCCCGACTGGATGTTGAAGACACTGAAATACTCGAGGGTAAAAAACTAACCTCTCACCCAATCGTATTAGGTGGTCGTGGCAAATTTTAACTCATCATGAAGTCGACCATCCGTTTTATATTTAGGCCAGGATTAAAATTCTCTTCTATAACGAATTTGTCTCGATATAGATTGCTTTATTGTCCTGTCAATAGATAATCATTGATTAATAGTCCAGGTGAAAGATTTAATCTTGCAGTCAGGTTGCGAATCATTTCAACTGTTAATTTGCGTTTTCGGTTAAGTACCTCAGAAACCCTATTTCTGCCACCTAATGCATCAGCCAAATCAATCTGCTTTAATTGCAATTCTTCCATTCTGATTTTTATTGCTTCAATTGGATCGGGAGACTCTATAGGATAATGTTTTTTCTCATACTCATCGATCATTAATCCAAGAATATCAGCTTCATCGCTTTCTGGTGATCCGGCTTTTGCATCAAATATTACTTCAAGTCTTTTCAAAGAGACCTGGTAATCTTCTTCAGTTTTAATAAGTTTTATATTCATGACTTTTAATTTTTTAAATCGTGTTTGCATCAATCCTTTCATACTCAGAATGTGTCCCAATGAAACGGATAAAAATCCATTGTTTCTCGTAGTTAAATTTTGCAACCAACCTATAAGAATTGCCTTTGATGTTAAAAACAATTTTGCTGTCTTTAAGTATACTTGCATTAGCATAAGTCTGTTTAACATCGTTGGGTGTTTTCCAATCTGAATTCATTGCGGTATCATACCATGTTTTTAGATACTGTTCGGAATCGGAATGTTTTTCCCAATATTGTCTTAGTGTGCTTTTTGCAAATATTCTCTCCATTAATATTTCAATCTTGGTACAAAGATAGTAATTAATTCCCAAATCGGGAACAACTTAAAGAAAAATTTATGATTGTTTGTTAGAATATCCTGATTTTAAAAAATTTTAAGAAAGATGGCATAAGGTACGCATCTCTTCATTAGAATGTTTGCACTTGTTAGTAAGGGATTGCTTCGTCGCTCCGCTCCAATGACTGGTATTTTAAAGTAGCATTGGTGCCTATTATTCAAGTCCCATCAACAGTCTATCTTAAATGCAATGTCATTGCGAGTCCCGCCCTGCGGGACGAAGCAATCCCAATCACCCATCCGGAGTTATACTTAAGTCATTCCATTCCGGATTCATCCCATTTATAAGGTCAACCCTTTTTTTCCTGGATCCTCCCTTAATTTGTTTTTCTCTTTTAATTGCATCACTAATTGATCAGTGCCATGACAGCTTGCGCGTCGGCCGGCAGCCCTATTGACGTTGTCTCGGTAGCAGGATTAGTCACGGTAACAAAAGTTTAATAAGCGGGATTTGATCGCATAGACTTATGGAGTTGATTACTAAGCTGCTAGGGCTGCTGAAGGCAATTAACCAAACCGTCTGTGTTATAGTTATTTGCAATATTTAAATAGGAAGATCGTTGTCAATGCTTAATTTCTCCCTTAAAGGTTAGGTAATTATCAACAGAAACTCTGTATTTAAAATTTTCTCCTGTACCGATGAATTTAAAATTATAAGTATAATAACATATACAATTGCAGTCGCCAATTTTTGTAGTAAGTATTTTAATGATAATACTATCCCCTTTTATATCGGAGGATGTTGAATACTCTCCACAACATGTTGCATTGAAACCTGCAAGTAAGTCAAGGTTCCCGTTTAATATTGTATATGTGACACCATTAATGCCAGGAAGTTGAGAACTTTTTACAGATGCTCCTTTATTTAGAGCACAACCTCCGGGGATTGCTTCTGAAAACTTTAGATCACCTATTCTTTCACAGCAAATAAAAGCTGCGATCAATAAAATTAGAAAGAATAATTTTTTCATAATATTAGGTTTAGTGTTAATATATTCACAGCAAAAATCACACCAATCATTTGACAATCAGAATTACCGGTTAACCAATCCCGTAAATATGCAGTCATTGTCTCGCTTTACGAATATTTGTTAAGGTGACCAATCCTGGTTGACGGACGCGAGTTTTCTCGTCAAGATGAAGTTGTCCAGATGGCTGAATCCCGATAGACAGCGCTAAGTTGTCCCGTCACGATAAAATTGTCTAAGTGGCTCTGCAAAAACCATGACAGCTGCGTGTCGGCCGGCAGCCCTATTGACTTTGTCTCGGCAGCAGGAATAGTCACGGTACCGAAAATTTGATAAGTTGGATGAAATTTACTCTCATAGACTTATGTAGCTGATTACGAAGTTGTCCGGGCTGACGAAGCCAATTACCCATAGCCTGATTTTATAGGATTTATATTGAAGAAGTTTTTAAGATAAATTTTTATTTAAATTTGTAACACGCTTAGGGCAGTGCTTTTCATAGCACCATCCGTGTTGCACTAAATCCCACCTCAAAAACGGGGTGTGATAGCTTTATTAGGGTTAGTTCAGATTTTTTCTTAGAGATCTGGGTACGAAGATAAATACTGATCAATAGTTAAGAACAGAATGTCAAGCAGAAAGCAAAACTATGTTATTTACTTTATTGTCCAGTTATAGAAGACTATTAGTTTAAATTCTTGATTGTCATGAAGCTACCAATTAAGGAAACAACAAATTTTAGTCCAACAAAAATTGTTTTAAATAAATTCGGACTACTATTTTTTGTCCTTATGACTTTAATATAAGTAGTTTTGACTAATCGATCTTTTGAAATGTCAAGTTTGTCTCTTCTTTCCCAACTGTAATCGTTTAACGTCTTTGGCATGCAATTATTGTTTTATAAATTGTATACTCAAAGATATGATAGACAGCACCTTAGTGAAAAAGTAGTTATTAACAGATTATTATAATATCTTTGTTATATTCTAAATGCATCTGTTATAGCATGATAATCAGTAGAGTACATGATTTGTTTTCGAATTATTAATAAACAAAAGATAGTCAGTCATTTAGGATAGGTTGGAAGTTAGTTATTAACAGAAGATTGTAATATATATAACATATTCTAATAGGTCTATTATAGTATTATATATTAATTAATTATGAGAAGGAGGATAAAAACTTTTTTTGTTTTTGGATATTCGATTTTTCCGTCGAATTATGGGGAAGATGGAAAAAAGTCAGAATTTTTCTTTGGCCAGTTTTCAAATCTTAAAAGAGCATTTCGAATAATATCAGGAGAAGGATTGCATTCTTATTCTATGATAGCAAAAAGAATAAAGGAAGATGCAATTTATTCTGCTTTTGATTTAAAAGTTACTATTAATAATAAAAAGTACTATTGTAATCGACTTGCAATCAAGTCTGTTTTTATGAATGATATTACATTTATTGACGAACCTGATTTACTAAGAAAAGAAATCCTAAAAGAGTTTTATTACCTTGATTATGGTGAGCCTTTTAGTAAAGGTATGTTCATGATCTCAAAGGGGAAGGTCAAAAGATTTGACAGCCCTTATGATCGCAGATAATTTAATTTGGTATAATCCTGTTGAGGTTCAAATTTGCAATAACTCGTTCTAGGATACTTTTTGTCTTGAATATTGGAGACAATTCCGATAGGTAGGCAGGTATTGTCTCGACATACATTTTTAGTCTCGGTTGATAATCCTGGTAGATGTGTAGAAGCTATCTCGTCATGACAAATTTGTTTAGGTAAACGGACAGAAGTTGTCACAGTTAAAGAATTTTGCTTTTTAGGTTAGGGTTAGTTCTTTTGAAACTGTCTAACGTGCAGAGAATGTTGGAATTAACCCTAACTCGTTTTTAAAGGTATAAAAATTAATTGTAAAAGTATGAGGAAGTTTGGATGTCTAACCCTCCCTCATGCAAATATATTGAGTTTGGAGTGACTAAAATGGCTAAAGCGCCTTGAGTTTAAGTAGGAAGTAGGTAGTAGATAGTAGGTAGAAACGACAAACGACAAACGAGAAACACGAAACGAAAAACACGAAACGCTATGCCGGTTTCCCTCCAATTTCCTCTACTTTCCGTAGCACTCTCATAACATTACCACCCCAAATCTTAGTAATTTCTGATTTCGAATATCCACGACGCAGCATCTCTATTGTAATATTTTTCATCTCAGCAACTGTTTTGCAACCATCTACTCCCCCCCCTCCGTCAAAGTCAGTTCCTATGCCAACATAATCAATACCGATTACCTGGACAACATGGTCAATATGATCAACGACATCTTTCACGGTTGCAAGCTTTTCATATCTTTTTTGAACCGCTCTGTATTCTGTACGCAGCAGCTTCTTTGTTTCATCAGGAAGGGCATTATAATCACCGTATTTATCCTGAGTTTCTTTTAGTTTTGCTTCCATTTCCGGATTTGGCTCAGGTGTTTTGAGGTAATTACCGAGAATACAGATCTGTATCACCCCTCCATTATCCTTAAGTGCAAGCAGCATATCATCGGTGAGGTTCCTGGGACTTCCGCACAATGCCCTGCATGATGAATGAGATGCAATGACAGGAGCGTTTGTGACTTTAAGAACATCGTAGAAGGATTTGTCGGATATATGCGATATATCTACCATCATACCAAGTCGATTCATCTCTTTAACAACCTGTGTTCCAAAAGGTGAAAGACCATTACTTTCCGGACCATTAGGATCATTTGATGAATCACAGATATCGTTGTTTTTTGTATGGCAAAGAGTTATATACCTGGCTCCCAGGTCATAATATTGCTTGACTCTTGAAATATCCATGCCAATGGGATAGCCGTTTTCAACCCCGATGAATGCAGCTATCTTTCCTGCTTTCTTTAACCTGTAAGCATCATCTGCAGTATATGCGATTTCTGCCATCGCAGAATTTTTCTCAACATTTTTATGTATTGCATCGAAAATGTCGAGGGCTTTTTGGTGAACCTTGTTGTAAGATGAATCGTTTCTTGGTCCCTGTCCGATGAATACTGCAAAGAATTCGGCATCAAGGCCTCCTTCAATCATTCGCGGAAAGTCGACGCAACCATCATCATGCCTGACTCCCAGATCAAAACCTGCAGTTGAAAACTCCATTGGAGTATCACAATGAGTATCTACTGTAAGTATTGACGCATGAATTTTATCCGCTCGTTTAATCAGTTGCTCTTCACTATTGTTACAGCCGGAAAATAAGAAAACAGCAAATGCAATACTGATGAGTGTCTTCATGGTCTTTCTGATTTGATTTCAATTGCAAGATAATTAAAATGACCGCAGGGAGTTAAATTTCTTGCTTATTTAACCTATTTTAACAGTGCAAAAAGCTTCTTCTTAAAGTTTTTGCGATTTTATCATTAATCTGAGATCAGATGAATAAATATGCTCTTGTTGCATTGTCGGTTACAGGGGGAATACTCTCCGGATTAGCCTGGACTGGTTGGTGTTCCGGCCTTATCCTGCTTATAGCATTTGTGCCGTTTTTCTTAATTGAGAACTATTTGTTTGAAAATCCCAGAAAATTTAGTCACAATGCCTTTTTTATTTATATCCTTCCCGGGTTTGTGATCTTCAGCATCATAGCTCTCGGATGGATGAGAGTAGCAAGTATTACAGGAGCAATCTGTGTAATTATGGGATTGTCATTCTTAATGGCATTCGCTATGTGGCTGGCTCATATTGTAAGATTGAAAGCAGGTAATATTCCGGGTTTTGTTTCTCTGATCACATTCTGGCTCAGTTATGAATTTCTAAGTCTTAATATAAATCTTATATCACCCTGGTTAAATCTTGGTAACGGGCTTGCAAAAGATATTATGTTTGTTCAATGGTACGATGTAACCGGTACTGCAGGTGGTTCACTATGGATTTTATCCTCTAATATTTTCCTTGCCCTTTTCCTGGTAAATTTTCAGGGAAGAAAAAGGCGAAGAAGATTATTCTTAGTGATCTGGTTATCAGTAATTATTATACCATCAGCTATTTCCATATCAAGGTATTATACAATCAGGCAAAATGAAGAAGGCGCATCTGAAGTCATAATCATTCAACCAAACATAGACCCATATACCGAAAAATTCACTATTCCTTTCGAAGAGCAGTTGAAAAAGGTAATTTCTCTGGCAGGTACAGCTGTTACAGATAAAACCACCTGGATCATTACACCGGAAACCACTGTTGATGATCCTGTCAACTTAGATGATCTTGATAATGATAAATATGTTAAGATGATTAAAGAACTTGCGGTGCATTATCCATGGGTATCAATTGTTACCGGATTAGTAAGCTACAGACTATATCCGCCATCTTCTGATGCACCAACAATCAGTGCAAGAAAAACAGATGCTTCAGGTTTCTATTATGACCATTTTAATTCTGCTTTTAAAATTGATACCGGAAGAACCATTGAGGTATATCATAAATCGAAACTCGTACCCGGTATCGAAATGCAGTTTTCCAATGGTCCGGGAAGATTCATAGGTAAAATTCTTCCCTATCTTGGAGGTACAAAATGGGGCTATGGTATTCAAAAAGAGCGTGATTGCTTTGATCATCCGGCCTTTATGCAGAAAATTGCTCCGGTTATTTGCTATGAATCTGTTTTTGGAAGTTACGTATCCGATTATATAAAGAAAGGTGCCGAAGCAATATTTATTATAACAAATGATGGCTGGTGGAAAAACACAAATGGCTATAAACAGCATCTTTCCTATGCTTCATTGAGGGCAATTGAAACCCGTCGGCCGGTTGCAAGAGCAGCCAACACAGGTATATCCTGCATTATTGATATCAGAGGCAAGAGAACTAAAGAGACTGAATGGTGGACCCAGACTGTAATAAAAGGAGAAATTTATCCCGAAACCAGAATGACACCCTATGTAAAATATGGTGACTACCTTATGCGCATTTCTTCATTAATAAGTGTCTTCATCCTTTTAATTATCTTCATTGCAGTACC
>JAPLED010000110.1 GCA_026391475.1 Bacteroidia bacterium
ACTATCAGAGTAGGTCAGAAACTTGTTATTTATGTTGATCCTTCAAGATCTGAATACTTTTCAAAGATCAATTCAATGTCATTTGCCGATAGACAAATGATGATAGGAAAAACAGTTCCTTCTAATTCACAGTCCGTATTAGCCAAAGCACCTGTTGAATCGGAGGGAGAGTTTATTACATATACAGTCCGTTATGGAGATACAATCTGGGATATTGTTAAAATGTTTGATAACGTTACTACAAGTCAGGTACTTGCATTGAATAATATTTCCAAGCCGGGTAAGATACAGGTTGGGCAGAAGCTGAAAATCAAGAAGAAGATCTGATTCTTTTATAATATATGCGCCCCTTAAGGTCATTTTTATTATTACTGATCTTTCTGGCCTGTTTTACCGGTCTTCATTATATTTTTCCGGCAAGTCAATTATTCCCGTCAATTTATGAATTTGTCCCGGCTAATCTGATAAATGATTTATTTTCAGACGATAAGACTCTTAATAGAATTCCGGTTGATTCTGTTACTGCAACTATTGAAAATTTGTCAGTTAATCCATTGCAGGGGTTTCTGGATTCGCTAAGATATTCCAGGGGACAGATGAGGATTATGTATTATGGTGATTCGCAGATCGAGGGCGACCGCATCACTTCCTACATACGCCAGACCTTAAGAAAAGACCATGGAGGAGCAGGCCCGGGACTATTTCTTCCACTTATGCCGGTTATGTACACAAAATCGGTCTGGCTCCGGTCATCCTCAAACTGGAAAAGGTATAATTATCTCTCTTATAAAGCAGGTGAGATATCACACCGCAATCTTGGTCCCTTCATGACCATCTGCCGCTATCTACCCGAAGGAGAGAAAACATCGGTTCCTGAAAAGGCATTCGTGAGGATCAGACCTTCAAATGTTGCAGATAGTGCTTCGTCTGAGTATGATATTTTAAGAGTGTTTTATGGCAATACGGAAGATGTTGTAAATGTTGTAATTAAAGCCGGTGATAATGAGATATTTGCAGATACATTAAAGAAGGGTAAGGAATTTAATGAGATTACATGTCCATTAAAAGGAGCAAAGGAGATACTGATTGAATTTACAGGAAAAGTGAGCCCTGATATTTACGGAATCAGCATCGAAAGCAAAGCTGGTATAATGGTAGACAACATTCCCCAGCGGGGAAGTGCCGGACTTGAATTTACCATGGTTGGCAAGGATAACCTTGCTGAGTCATACAAAAAGCTATCACCCGACCTGTTTATTCTGCACTATGGTCTGAACATTGTAAAGAATGTAAGAGAAGATTATTCATATTATCAAAAAGGATTGGGAAGACAGCTTTCACTCCTTAAGGAGATTGCTCCGTTCACCCCGATATTAGTTATCGGAGTTACAGATATGGCAGTAAATGAGGGAGATAGCATAAAATCATACCGGAATATTCCCGCAATAATTGATGCTCAGAAACAAGCTACACTGGAGGCTGGTGTTGCTTTCTGGGATTCGTATAGTGCCATGGGAGGGAAATCTTCAATTATTAAATGGGCGGAAAAGAGGCCTCCTCTTGCCCAGAAAGACTATATTCATTTTACATATCCGGGCGCAGATACACTTTCGAAAATATTAGCAGATGCATTGTTTTTTTCCAGGGAAGATAATACCAATCAACTGAAAAATATTAGTATTCAGGCAGATACCATTATCCAGACTCAATCTGTATCTGAAGTTAAAACGCAGGTGGCTACTGAAGGTAAAAGTTTATTTAAATCAGTAATATCACAGTTATTCAAATATAATCCCGATGAACCTTTTATCTTTTCAACTCCGGCTTTCTGGCTCTTCTTCCTCCTGGTACTTGCAGGATATAGTCTGATCTATAAGAAGTTGTTTATCAGGAATGCATATCTCTTTCTCGTAAGCCTTTTTTTTTATTATAAATCCGGGGGGCTGTTTTTATTTCTTCTGATCTTTGTTACACTCGTTGATTTTACCTGCGGATTACTTATCCATCATTCCAGGACAAAATTCATGAGACGGCTTTTTATCCTTCTTAGTATTATCTCCAATCTGGGAATACTTGCTTATTTTAAATATACCGGTTTTTTTGTGGAGACGATAAACGATCTGCTTGGAACTGATTACCGTGTATATGATTTCCTTTCTGCATTCTCAAATTCAAATCTTGGTACTTTCTTTAATATCAATAACATAATTCTTCCTGTTGGTATTTCATTTTTTACTTTTCAATCACTCAGCTATACAATTGATGTATACAGAAAAAAGATGGATCCGGTCAGAAATATTATTGATTTTGGTTTTTATGTTTCGTTTTTCCCCCAGCTTGTTGCCGGTCCTATTGTAAGAGCTTCTGAATTTATTCCTCAGTTATATAATGAGTTCCATCTTGAAAGGAGAGAATTCAGCCATGCTTTGTTTCTGATCTCAAAAGGATTGATTAAAAAGATAATTATTTCCGATTTTATTGCAACAAATTTTATCGATAGGGTATTTGATGCGCCTTCCATATATTCAGGTTTCGAAAACCTGATGGCAGTGTATGGATATGGTCTGCAGATTTATTGTGATTTTTCGGGTTATACCGATATTGCTATCGGATTAGGACTTATTCTTGGATTCCGGTTGCCGATCAATTTTAATTCACCGTACAAGGCAGCAGGCATCGCTGACTTCTGGAAACGATGGCATATCTCTCTCTCGCGTTGGTTAAAAGATTATCTCTATATTCCATTAGGAGGGAACAGGAAAGGTAAATTCCGGACAAACATTAATCTGATAATCACAATGTTACTTGGGGGGTTATGGCACGGAGCAGCGCTCCGGTTTGTCATTTGGGGAGCGTTGCATGGCATTGGGCTTGTGATCAACAGAATCTGGAACTCTATTTTTGGAGATCGTCTTAAGCAGGGTCGGATTGGCCGGGCAATAGCTGTTTTCATTACGTTCCAGTTTGTAAGCTTCTGCTGGATATTTTTCAGAGCTCCCGACATGGATAGTGTTAACCTGATGATTAAACAGATTTTTGAGAATTTTTCACCCGGATCGTATATGACTGTTCTCCCGGCATACAGCAGTGTCTTCCTTTTGATAGCTGTCGGGTATATAATCCATTTTCTTCCGGAAAGGATTAAAGAGTCATACAGGGGGCTGTTTATCAGAATCCCGCTGATCGCTCAACTGGTAGTTGTAATGCTTGTAGCAATTCTGCTATATCAGATGAGGACAACCGAAGTTATACCGTTTATTTATTTCAGGTTTTAGAAGAAAATGGTGCTGGTTGCTGGTTTCTTGTTACTGGTTATTACAGATATATATTTTGGTCCTTTTTCCCTTTAATAAACGGGGCAATAGCCCTATTATAGATTCCTTGTACATAGGCAATTGCCATTCCGTAGTTGGTGACCGGCACTCCGGATTTAATCGCCGTCCGGAGCCTGTTATGAAGCTGTTTTCTTGTTATCATGCAACCGCCGCACTGTATAACCAGCGAGTAGTCTGTTATAGGTCGGGGTAAAATATCGAGGCCTGCCACGACATCATATTCAATTTTTTTGCCTGTAAAACTGGTTATCCATCGCGGGATCTTCGTTCTTCCTATGTCGTCGCACGAGACATGATGTGTGCATGATTCAAGAAGAAGAATCCTGTCCCCATCTTTTAATTCAGATATTTTTGGAGTCCCTTTAAGATAGTTATCAAAATCACCTTTAAACCGGGCGAGCATTATACTGAAGCTGGTCAGTGGAATATCGTGAGGAATAGAGGCATCGGCTTTTACAAATACCTGTGAATCGGTGATGGCAAGTGCAGGTTTTATTTTTGTCTTTTTCAGGAAGGCATCAACCTCCCTCTCTTTCAAAACAATAGCAACAGCTTCATTGTCAAGAATATCCCTGATGGCCTGTACCTGTGGAAGGATCAGCCTTCCTGCCGGGGCTTCTATATCGATAGGTGTGATAAGAATTACAATATCACCATAACTGATAAGATCACCGAGAAGAGTTGGAGTTTTATATGAGTGTTCTGGGATTGTGATCCGGATAAGGTTGATAAGCTCATCATAATTACGTTTATCTATTGAGGAAAACTCAAAGAGCGAAGTTCCGGTGATGGAAGATATTTTATCTTTAAAGTCAACTGTAGGCTCTTCAATATCTGATTTACTGTGTATTACAATAAAAGGAAGATTCTGGTCACGGAATTTTTTTATAAGTTCATCATCATATTCACCCCATGAATTATTAGTTACAACCAGGAGGGCAAGGTCGATAATATCGAGTGTTCTGATGGTCCGATCCACTCTTTTCTGTCCAAGGTCCCCTGAATCGTCGATACCGGCAGTATCGACAAGGATTACAGGACCGAAGCCTGTTATCTCAAATGATTTTTTTACCGGGTCGGTGGTGGTTCCGGCATGATCGGATACTATTGCAATATCCTGACCTGCAAGACAGTTAATAAGGCTGCTTTTACCATTATTACGACGTCCGTAAATACCGATATGCGGTTTTGACTCTCTTCCTTTGTCCATTATATGGAGGAATAGGTAATTTCAAGATCATCGAGTGAAAAACCCAACTTAAGCAGGTTGCCGGGTTGAAGAATTGTTTTGAGTTTTGTGTCATCAATAACTTTCAATATGCTGTTGGCTTCGAAGATATTAATTCTCTTTTCTTTCATAAGGAAGGCAATTTCTGCCGCTTTATGATACCCGATGTGCGGACTCAATGCAGTTGTTATTGATGGGCTGTTAATCAGTGCTTTATAACCGGAGTCTCCATTAATAATCAGACCTGCAAAGAGATTATTCAGCAAAGTGTTATCGCATGAAATCAGAAGGTTTATGCTTTCAATGACTGTGCAACCAATAACCGGAAGATATGCATTCAGTTCAAGAGCGCCTTGTCCGCTGAGCGAACTTACAAGGACATCATTGGAATATATTTTATGAGCTGCGGAAATAACAAATTCCGGTATTACAGGATTAATCTTACCCGGCATAATTGAACTTCCAACCTGCCGTTCAGGGAGTGAAAGGATTTTTTCCCCGGCGATGTCTGAAGCAAGAAGACGTAAGTCGCCCGACATTTTTTCGAGGTTAACTGCATGTGCCTTAAGTGTGGCATGTATCTCAACCCATTTGTCAAGATTTGAGGTAGCATCAGAAAGATTTTCACTATGAGCCAGTGGCAGTCCTGTAAGATTACGTAATTCAGGAACGACCTCTATTATGAAAAACCGTGGTAATGATAATCCTGTTCCGATGGCACCGCCGCCAAGATTCACCTGCTTAATTCTTTCAGAGCATTTCGATACCCTCCACCAGTCACGGGAAAGTGCCTCATTATATGTGCTGAACAATATTCCGTATGAGGATGGTACTGCTTCCTGCATCTGAGTATAACCCGGACGAAGCTTCTCTCTGTTTTCCTTTTCGAACTCTTCAATTTTTTGCCGCAGCATGTTTATCTGTTCTTCGAGCGATTGAAGAAGTTTCATAACAGCAACGGTGAGAGCTGTCGGAATTACATCGTTGGTTGATTGATAAATATTTGCGTGTTCCAAAGGATCGATGAAACTGTATTCACCGCATTTATGTCCGGTATTGAGGAGTGCTGAATTTGTGATGATTTCATTGATATTCATGTTAATACTTGTACCGGCGCCACCCTGGACAGCCGGAACTATGAATTGATCAGAATGGTTTCCATACGCAATTTCACCTGCCGCTTCAATGAGAGCATCAAGTATATCGTTGTTGATTATTTTAACCGTAAGGTTCTGCCCGAATTTTTCAGTTGCAGCATCGCGGAATTTCCTATAGGTGTTGTAGCAGGCTAGTTTGGTAATACCCACAGCCTTATACCATTCAACCGGGAATTGAGTATTACCGGGAAAATTCTCTTTTGCCCTCATTGCATGAATGCCATACAAGGCGTCAGCGGGTATCTTCTTTTCTCCCAGACTATCTGTCTCAATCCGGTACATAAAACTAATTATTGGTTCCGGAAACTGGCAGTGCATAGGCAAGGACATCATTTCCTGTAATTTCATTAGGGCATAGGATGATCATTCTTTCAAGAACATTCCTGAACTCTCTGATATTTCCGGTCCATTGGATTTTTTGCAGTTCTATGATCGCATCCTTTTTAATTATCTTCTTACTCATCCCGTATTCGTTGCAGATCAATGTATTAAAGTATTCTGCAAGAATAGGGATGTCATCCTCTCTTTCATTAAGTGAAGGAACATGAATCAGAATAACACTGAGCCTGTGATACAGATCTTCTCTGAATCCGTTATTTTCAATCTCCTTTTTAATGTTCTTATTTGTTGCGGTTATTACCCTTACGTTAACGTGAATATCTTTGTCGGAACCAACTCTGGTGATCTTGTTTTCCTGGAGAGCTCTTAATACTTTTGCCTGGGCTGATAGGCTCATGTCACCTATTTCATCGAGAAAAAGTGTTCCTCCGTTTGCCTGCTCAAATTTACCTATTCTTTGTTTGATGGCTGATGTGAATGAGCCTTTTTCGTGACCAAAAAGTTCACTTTCAATAAGTTCAGAAGGGATGGCTGCGCAATTGACTTCAACAAACGGACCTTTTGCCCTGGTGCTTTTTTCATGTATCTGGTGAGCTACAAGCTCTTTCCCGGTTCCGTTGGCTCCGGTAATAAGTACTCTTGCCTCAGTAGGAGCAACCTTGTCGATCATTTTTTTGACCTGTTCAATTGCTTCCGATTCACCGACGATCTCGTACATCTTGCTGACCTTGTTTTTAAGAACCTGGGTCTGGGTGATAAGGGTTGACTTATCAATGGCATTACGGATCGTAATAAGGAGCCTGTTAAGGTCAAGGGGTTTCTCAAGAAAATCGTATGCCCCCTTTTTTATTGCTTCCACAGCTGTGTCGATGTTACCATGCCCTGAGATCATAACAACAGGCGTATCAGACGATGTCTCCGATATTTTACAAAGAACCTCAATGCCATCCATCTTAGCCATCTTGATATCACAGAGAACTATATCGTATGAATTGGCAGAAAACATTTCAAGACCTTTTGGTCCGTCTTCAGCAAGGTCAACTTCATGTTTCTCATATTCCAGAACCTCTTTCAGGGTGTTACGGATTGCTCTTTCATCATCAATGACCAGTATTTTAGACATTTTCTTATTATTGGTGCTTTCATCACATTTCGAAGAGGCTAATCATAATAACCTGTCGCCTGTCGCCTTTAGCCACTGTACCGGAGCCACTTCCACATCTCTTTCCATGAGGTTTTCTTTCCATACATAAGGATACCTGTGCGGTAAACTTTTGCAGCCATCCAAACAAATCCACCAAATGTAATCAGCATTATAGCCATTGAAACAGCTATCTGCCAGTATGGTACCCCAAAGGGAATACGGGCCATCATTACTATGGGTGAGGTAAGCGGGATCATTGAGCACCAGAATGAAAGCGAACTTTCGGGATTTTGCATAGTGCCCATTGCCACCATCAGCCCCAGAATTATCGGAATCATTACAGGCATCATAAACTGCTGTGTTTCAGTATCGTTATCGACCGCCGATCCGATTGCTGCAAAGACGGATGCATATAGAAGATATCCTGTAATAAAATAAAAGATAAAACATATAATTATCAGACCCCATGGCTGATTCATAGCATTATCAAACATTTTTGAAAATTCGGCAAGTTCCGGGGACACAGATTTTGTCTGTGCAGTAACGGCTGCCTGCTGATCTCCTGCCATCATATTCTGCGGTATTGATTGAGTGATTTCAGTCGGACCGGTCTTTGGCAGGACGGTAGTCTTAAGAACAGTTACAGCAGCCATCGTCAGAAATATCCAGATCAGGAATTGTGTGAGACCTACAAGAGCTATCCCAATAATTTTCCCCATCATCAACTGAATCGGTTTTACTGAGGAGATAATTACTTCAACAACCCTGCTTGTTTTTTCTTCAATTACGCCCCTCATAACCTGTGCACCAAAGATGAAGACCAGCATATACATAACGAAAGCATTTATATAAGCAAGAGCCATTGCTATTCCAGTGCTTGTGCCTTTTTCTACACCTGATTCATCTAATTTTTTAGTCTGAACAGTTACATTTGTCTCAATGTTTTTAATTATCTCATCGAGGTTTTCAATCTTATACGTCAATAATTTTTGTCTTTCAATCTCCTTTTTAAGAGAGTTTTCAATATGTTGAAGAAGTCCAATAGGTGGTTGTTTTGTTGAAATAAGATAAACTGCATTCGGAGTACTTACCAGCTCAGGTGAAATATAAAGAATACCATAATAACCATCCTTTTCAAACGTTTTTTTCAGGTCCTCAACTTTTGTATTTTCAAGGTAGACGAATTCGGCATCCTTTGTAGCTTTAATTACGCCCTTAAAGAGATCGGAATTATCTTCAACTACAGCAATCCTTTTAAAATCACCTTCCTGATTCATCATAAGTATTGGAAGCAGTACAAATAGCCCCGCCATGAGAAGAGGAGCAAGAATCGTCATAATTATAAATGATTTTTTTCTCACTCTTGTGACGTATTCTCTTTTGATAATAACGGATATCTTGTTCATAATATGAAGGTTACTATGTTAATTGTCAGTTTTTATTACG
The DNA here is from genome assembly GCA_026391475.1 of Bacteroidia bacterium. Lineage (GTDB taxonomy): Bacteria > Bacteroidota > Bacteroidia > Bacteroidales > VadinHA17 > LD21. Next base: position 8,650 of record JAPLED010000110.1, read on the forward strand.
GTTTTCAATTACTCTTATAAAAATTTCATTCATTGAAGGAAGGGCAGGATTAAAAGAGATCAGGTTACCGGATTTCATAACAGTCTGAATAATATCATTTGTCGGTATATCGCTTGTTGTCTTAAGCCGGATGATACTTTTATTATTATCTTTTTGCTGATTCAGGATATTATAATGTCCATTTCCCTCAATTCTCACATCTCCGTCAAATACAAGGTCATATTCATTTGCAGCCCATTTACTGCGGATCTCATCAACACTTCCTTCGAGTATTGTTTTTGCTTTATCAATAAGGGTGATATTATCGCAAAGCTCTTCAACGGATTCCATGTTGTGGGTTGAAAAAATTATTGTGGCTCCTCTTTCCCGCAGGAATAGGATCTCATTTTTAACAATATTGGTATTAAGAGGGTCAAATCCGGTGAAGGGTTCATCGAAAATAAGAAGTTTAGGTTCGTGGAGTACAGTTATTACGAATTGGACTTTCTGTTGCATCCCTTTTGATAATTCTTCGACTTTTTTGTCCCACCAGTCGATAATATCAAGTTTTTTAAACCAGTATTTCAGTCTTTTCATTGCTTCAACTTTTGAGAGTCCTTTGAGCTGGGCAAAGTAAAGAGCCTGTTCTCCTATCTTCATTTTTTTATATAAGCCTCTTTCTTCGGGCAGGTAGCCGATGACCTGAACATCATCAGGCATCAGTTTTTTGCCATTAAGAAATAACTCACCGGAATCAGGTCCTGTTATCTGGTTGATGATCCTGATCAGGGTAGTTTTTCCGGCACCATTAGGTCCCAGGAGTCCGTAAATGCATTGTTCCGGTACCGAAATGCTGACATTATCAAGCGCTAGCTGGTTGCCGTATTGTTTTGTGACATTCTTTGCTTCAAAAAGTGCCATAGAAATGATATTTAAAATTTAAGAATTGTAAATATAAAAAAACTCTGTGAAACTCTGTGCTTCTCTGAGTAAGTTCTTATTAGACAGTCCCCCTCTCTAATTCTTATAGAGGGGGAAAAAGAAAGGGGGTGAGTACATGAACTTATTCTACTCAAAGTATCCTCTCATCCTGTCGAAAAAGCCTTTATCATTTTTATCGGGATTTGGTGTGAAAGATTCGGAGTCTTTGAATTTCTCGAAGATCTTCAGTTCATCCTTGTTCATACTTTTGGGTATCCAGACATTAACATTGACAAGCAGATCGCCTCTCCCATATCCATTAACTTCAGGTAACCCTTTTCCTCTGAGCCGCAGGATTTTACCGGGTTGGGTGCCAGGTTCTATTTTTATCTTAACATTATTATCAACAGTCGGCACTTCAACGTGAGTACCGAGTATTGCATCAGGGATACTAATAAATAAATTATAAATGAGGTCGTTGCCCTCTCTTATCAGCTCGGGGTGTTCCTCTTCATCAATTACCACAAGCAGGTCGCCATTAACTCCGCCTCTCCTGGGAGCATTTCCTTTGCCACCTACTGTCAACTGCATTCCTTTACCGACACCGGCCGGGATGCTGATTTTAATTATCTCTTCTTTCTGTATAATACCTTCTCCGTAACAAGCTGTACATTTTTTAGTAATAGTCTTGCCCTCTCCACCGCATGAAGGACATACCGAGGACGTCTGCATCTGGCCAAGCATTGTATTGGTCAGTCTTGTAACATGTCCCGAGCCATGACAAGTTGGACAGCCCGAGAAACCTGATGAATCGGCTGCTCCTGTTCCCTGACAGGAACTACATGTATCGTATTTATTTACCTTGATTTTTTTCTCTGCTCCTGCTGCGATTTCCTGTAGGTTAAGTTTAACTTTAACTCTGAGGTTGCTGCCCTTATTAACCCTTTGTCCACGCCTGCCTCCTCCAAAAGCACCAAATCCACCGAAGGCATCACCAAAAATATCTCCGAATGATGAGAAGATGTCATCCATCGTCATTCCCTGACCCCCGAAGCCGTTAGCAGAGCCTCCCATTCCGGCATGGCCGTAACGGTCGTAACGGGCTTTTTTCTTCTCATTACTTAAAACTTCGTAGGCTGCAGCAGCTTCCTTGAAATTTTCTTCAGATTTCTTATCACCCGGATTTTTGTCGGGATGAAACTTTAACGCCTGTTTTCTGTATGCTTTCTTTATCTCCTCTTTTGTGGCCTCTTTCGATACTCCTAGCACTTCATAATAATCTCTTTTTCCCATCCCTTTTTAATTTTGTTTTATAGCCACAGTTCCAAGATATTGAATAAGTTGTTTCATTTATTCCCCGACCACTACTTTCGAGAACCGTAAAACCTTATCTTGCAGATAATAACCTTTTAGCACTACATCTACCACTTTCCCTTTTTTGTCATCATCAGCAACAGGAACTTTTGCAACAGCTTCATGAAGATTAACATTAAAATTACTGTTCAGTGATTCAATTTCTTTTATTCCGTTTTGTTTAAGAAATTCGCTGAACTTACTATAAATGAGATCAATCCCGTTTTTCATAGCAACACCATCGGTAACTGTATCCATAAGTTTCAGGGCTCTTTCAAAATCATCCATGAGAGGTATGATTTTCAGCAGAAGGTTTTCTCCGGCGTATTTTGATAATTCCATTTTTTCGCGAAGGGTTCTTTTCCTGTAGTTATCAAATTCAGCGGAAAGACGGATATACTTATCCTGCATCTCTGCCAGTTTTTCTTCAACGACCCTCACTTCAAGGGCGATATTGTCAGCAGTGTCGCCTGTACAGATGCAGCCTTCCGGTGCAGATTCCGTTGAATCACCGGAAGGGGGAATATCCGATATTCTGCCGTTATTATTCTGCGGTTTAAGAGTATTTTCTTTATTATCAGTTGCTTCGTTAAGGTTTTTCTGTTTTGCTTTTACCGGGTTATGCGTCTTTTTCTTCATCATCACACACTGTATTTCAGTTTAATACCATTATTTAACAAAATACCTGCCAACGCTTCTAACTTGACAAATTGGCAGGGAAGAAATGGTGCAAAGGCACATAAGCGTAAAGGTGCACGACACTCGGCGCACGACACAAGGAAGAAAACAACTTGATTTCCCGTGAGTCGTGAGTCCTGAGTCGTGCGTCCTTCTAATAATCAGACTCTTTGAATATCCGCCCCGAGGGCATTAAGTCGTTTATCTATATTCTGATAGCCCCTGTCGATCTGTTCAATATTATGAATAACACTTTTCCCATTTGCCGAAAGTGCAGCTATCAGCAGGGCGACTCCGGCTCTGATATCAGGAGACGACATTATGGTTCCTTTTAGTCTGATCATTTTATCCTGACCAATTACTGTTGCTCTGTGCGGATCACAGAGAATTATCTGGGCTCCCATATCGATCAGTTTATCAACAAAGAACAGACGGCTTTCAAACATTTTCTGATGAATAAGAACGGCGCCTTTTGCCTGTGTTGCTGTTACCAGTAAGACACTAAGCAGGTCGGGAGTAAGGCCCGGCCAGATAGCATCGGCTATGGTCATAATCGATCCATCGATAAACGTCTCTATTTCATAATGTTCCTGATGGGGTATAAAGATATCATCACCTCTTCTTTCGAGTTTTATTCCCAGACGGCGGAATGAATCGGGTATAATTCCAAGATTGTCATACGATGTATTTTTAATTGTGATTTCCGATGCTGTCATTGCGGCCATTCCGATAAACGATCCTATTTCGATCATATCGGGCAGGATAGTATGTGTGCACCCGTTCAGACCGGATACTCCGTCAATATAAAGCAGATTGGAACCTATCCCTTCGATTTTTGCTCCCATCGAAACCAGCATCCTGCAAAGTTGCTGAACATACGGTTCACAGGCAGCATTGTAAATTGTTGTGCGTCCCTTTGCCAGAACTGCGGCCATGATAATATTGGCTGTCCCGGTAACTGAAGCCTCATCAAGGTGCATATAGGTACCTGTTAATGACGGAGCTTCAACTTTAAAGAACGGATCGGAAGTATCAAATTCAAATCTGGCTCCAAGTTTTTGGAAACCAATAAAATGGGTGTCAACTCTGCGTCGTCCGATCTTATCACCACCTGGTTTTGGGATGAAAGCTTTACCGAAGCGGGCAAGGAGTGGTCCGACTATCATTATCGATCCTCTTAAACTGGAACTCTGTGCCCTGAATTCGCTTGTCTGAAGGTAATCAAGATTAACATCGACAGCTTCGAAACTTGTTACAGAATCTGATTCTTTGGTTACTTTAACACCCATACAACCAATCAGTTCTATCAGGTTATTTACGTCGCTGATATCGGGAATATTTTTGATGGTAACTTTTCCGGAGGTGAGGAGAATTGCACATATAACCTGCAGGGCTTCATTTTTGGCTCCCTGTGGTGTTATTTCTCCCTTGAGCGATTTTCCACCATTGACAATAAAAGTACCCATTAATGTCTGCTGTATCCTTTTTTCTTTATGAATTGTTTATTCTGCTGTTTGCCATGAGGTTTTCCCAGTGGCTTTCTTTTTACAGGAGGTATCAGCTCTCTTACTTCAAGGATTCTTACACCCTCTGTCATCTTCAATCTCCCTTTTGATAATATTTTCATATTGCCGATAATCACCTCGTCAGCAACCTGCCCTCTGTTCCAGGTGATATATGATTTTTTCATCTGGTTAACTATCAGCGTAGTAAGGTACTCTTTTGCTTCTCCCTCTTCCATTTCTGAAGCTGCGTCAATCATCAGCTCTATAATACGTCCATAGTGAAGGTATTTTATCTCACCTTGTCTGTAGGGCACCTGTTTGGGTTTTTCAACAAACTTCGACGGTTCCGGAACAGGGTAAGGTGAATCAATATCCAGATCAAAGCTTGCAATCAGAGCAAGATGATCCCACAGTTTATGCTTAAAATCGCCGACATCGCGAAGGTGAGTATTAAGGTTGCCCATTATCTGGATAACTGTCTTGGCTGCACGGTTTCTCTCATCCCTGTCTTCGATGGTCTTAACATGATCGACCATTTTCTGGACATTCCTCCCATATTCAGGCAATGCCATTCTCTTCCTCTGTGTATTGTAATCGTAATTCATCCTGTGCTGTTTATTTTATGCAAAGCTAATAATTTTAAGCAAATTCAAGAAGGGTTGACAATCTGAAGCCGAAGAAAAATGATAGCTTTGTTTATAAGAATAATTAAAAATACCTGATCTGTTTTTTATTTAAGTTGTACCCATGAAGGCTGTAACTGTTAATGAACTCAAACAAGAATTAATTAATCGTACACCTAGCGAACTGCGGGAACTCTGCCTTCGTTTGTCAAAGTTCAAAAAGGAAAATAAGGAATTATTGACTTACCTCCTGTTTGAATCATCTGACGAAGTATCATATATTGAAAGTGTAAAAAGGGAGATTGATCAACAATTTGAGCAGATAAATAAAAAAAGCTATTACGTTATCAAAAAAAGCCTTCGCAAAATTTTGCTCAATACCAGGAAGTATATCAGATATTCACATAAGAAAGAAACGGAGATAGATTTACTGATTTATTTTTGTGTAAAACTAAGAAAATTCACCCCCTCCATTCAAAAGAGTACGAGGCTCCTTAATATTTACAATGGACAAATTGAGACAATCAGAAAAAAACTATCTTTTTTACATGAAGATTTGCAGTACGACTACGGAATAGAACTGAATGCATTGAAAGGTAGCTCGTAGTTCGTGGCTCATAGCTCGTAGCTCGTAGCTCATAGAAATGCTAAATATTAGCCATCAGCCATCAGCTACCAGCCATCAGCCCGTCGCCTGTTTTAGTGAAATGAACCAGCACCAAGGTATGAATTCGCTTCAATCCCGGACTCACTACTTCCTGCGGGTAGTTTTCGTGGTCTCAGACTCTTTCGTTTTTCCTCCCTTATTTACGGTTGTTCCGGACTTACTGCTTCCGCTGCTCCTGCGGCTGGAAGATCTCACTCCGGTTGTTGTTGATTTCCCGGATGTCCGGTTTGTGCCGGCATTTTGCCCCGATGGCTGATTTGAGACGGACTTGTTAGTTACGGTGGCAGTTGACCTCCGTGTTGTACCGGCATTTTGTCCCGATGACGGATTTGTGACGGACTTGTTAGTCACAGTGGTATTTGACCGCCGTGTTGCACCGGCATTTTGTCCCGATGGCGGATTTGTGACAGACTTGTTAGTCACTGCGGTATTTGATCGTCTTGTTGTGTTATTGCTGATACCGGTAGACTTTCTTTCCTGATTTGATTGGGAACCGGATCTTCTTACCGTATTCCCTGAAGAATTATCTGATGGCCTTCTGTTTTGCTCCGGATGCATCTTAACATACATAGCTTCACCCTCCCTTCTCTGGTCGGGGTGTGAATAGGTGGTTTTATAATTCCCGGCCTGTATCCTTACGCTTACATTTGGAGAATGGGAACGTCTGTCACTGTAATAAAAGTCGTTCCAGCGGGTATAACGGTGATAGTTCCAGCGGCGGTAATTTCCGTAATAATCATTATACCAGTTATAATGATACCCGTAATAGTAATGCCAGTAATATGGTTGCCATGAATGCCAGTAAGAAGGGTAATAGTCCCAATACCAGGAAGAGTGCCAGGTAACATAGGAGGGAAGGAAAATAAACCTTACCAGGGGCCAGTTTGCAATCACAACATTCCGGCCATTATTTCTTCCTGTATTCCCGGTATATCCCGGATTTGGTGTCTGGCCAGGATTCGCCTCATCAAATATGGGTTCAATGATATAATCCCTGCCATATAATGCTTCGTCACCTGTCAGCTGGATCTGCACCTGCCCATTGGCATAACGCTGCACGGTAAAAACAGCTACATCCTGGTTTTCCCTCTTGTTTACTGCAACCTGCAATACGATGGTATGGGCATCACCGTCGATATAGTCAATTACGCTGATGTAATCAACCATATTATCGCCATTCAGGTCGAGATTATTGATTCTGGAATTCTCATCATTCAGGCTCCTCTCGAAACCTTCGAGTGTTTCTGATTCACGGAATAACTTCATTACTGCATAGAGATTAAGATTATCCCCTGGCAGACCCAGGTATTCCTCCTGCTGATCCTGTGCCATGATTGTGGTACAGGTGACAAACATTGCCAGCAGAACTGATGTGATTATAAATTTTTTCATAACATATAATATTAAAAGAACAAGTTTGAACAAAGTAACAATAGCAAAACCTATACCAACATTTCAGAACCTTCCCTTTTAAAATAAAATCCGACCCGGTAAAAACTTGTCCCGGACACCCGTCGCCCGTCGTCTGTAGCCTGTTTTAGTGAGATGAACCAGCACCAAGTACCCAGCACCCAGCACCATTTTA
>JAPLED010000108.1 GCA_026391475.1 Bacteroidia bacterium
CCGATGTGTCATAAGGTATTAAACGCCTTTAGGTGACTATAGCGGCGGGGTTCCACCTCTTCCCATTCCGAACAGAGAAGTTAAGCCCGCCAGCGCCGATGGTACTGCAATTGTGGGAGAGTAGGTCGTCGCCGACTTTAAATAAAAAGCCCCTTGGTTTTCCAAGGGGCTTTTTTTTAAATGCACCCTTTTGTTTTATGAAAGCATCTGCTTGCTAGTAGAACTTATACCTTTTATCAATAATATTAGCACCCTTGCGGAGAGCTTCGTATGCCTCATAGTTACCTCTCATCTGGAAGGTTACCTTCAACCTGTCCTGTAATAATTTGAGGTCTTCTCCCTGAGATGTTGTTACAGTATTGGCAGCCAGCATATAAACGCCATTGGTGCCTTTAACAGGACCGGTAACTATTCCCTGTTTTGCAACTGAAGCAGCCGCAATTAATGCTGGTTCAGTACCGACACCCTGTATTGTGTATGACCTGAAATTTATCTGAGTAGCCTCTTGTACTGTAAGTCCCATTGTCCTGGCTATATCATCAATAGTTTTTCCTGTACCATTATTCTTATTAAATTCAGCTGATATAATATCAGCTTTTTTGTCTTTTATCAGAATGAACCTGATATCATTCTCTACATCCTTTACAGTAGCAATTCCATCCTCCTGTACCTTAGTGCAATATGCAACCACGTACTTGTCTCCAACTTCAAAAACTGCCTGCTGGCTGTTGTCAAGAACGATCTTTCCTTTTTCGGTCTGGAATAATGAGATTATCAAAGACCTTGGATTATCAAGTCCGGGCAAGGTCTTTTGTTGTGGTGCAATATCATTTGCTACCCGCTTGTTTAACCCCTTTGCAGCAACAGATTTTGTGAATTTATCATATATGTCGTTTGTTCCGGCAAACTGGCTTGCTTCACTATATGCCTTTTGGTTTGTAACGGAACCGGGTATGATTTTTCTGTCAATCAATCCAATATTATATTTCCTGGTATCTTTTGATTGTGCAAGAATTTCAATAATATGAATACCAAAGGATGTCTCGATTGTTTTTATGTCACCTTTTTTCCCCGAAAAACATGCATTACTAAAGGGTACAACCATCCTGCCCTCCGGAAACCAACCAAGGTCACCACCAATCCGTGCTGAACCCTGATCATCGGAATTCGCTAAAGCAAGTGCTTCAAATGGAGTTCCTGATTTAATTAATTTTACGAGACTATCAGCCTGTTGTTTTACAACTTCTAACGACCTGGTCTGCGTGGGTGATAAAAGTATATGACGAACGTGCACTGAATCAGGCCTGTCGGCAACTGCAATCAATTTGGCTACTTTATATGATCCATCCTCAATATAAGGACCGTAAATATTATTCAGATCCTCTTTCTTGACAAAATCCTTCAGATTTTCAGGAACACTGCTTAATGGAATGAAAAAGCCAACATATCTTGAGTCCGCACTAAGATTTATAAATTGAACAGGATCAGTCGCTGTGGCAAATTCTTCCTTGGTTTTGTCAATCCATTGTTCAGTCTGTTTAATATCATCTTCAGAAGGAACAACATCAAATGTCACATATTCGATATCCCTTAATGCAGTTCTTTTGTAGCTCTCTTTATGTTTTGAATAATAAGACTGTATATCACTTTCAGAGATGGTGACTGAAGTATCGGACAAAGAAGCATAATTTTTAAGGATGTAACTGAAATCAACAGTATTACCGGCAAGATTTTTGTCAAATTCTGCCTGTTTTGAAGTAACAAATAATCCTTTAGCGACAAGATTATTATATTTAGTATTCATCCTGTCGTTTACAATTTCATTTTCAAAGAATAACCAGTATTTTTTTGCTGTTTCGTCAACTTCCGTCTGCTTCAGGAAGTTCACAAGAAAAGATTTATTAAAAGCTCCGGTCTGCTGATCGGTAAATAATTGTTGAACAATCTGGTGGGGATTGTTCCCAAGAACCAGCTCGTCAACCTCTTCAGTGCTGACTCCTATCCCGAGCTTCTTATACTGGGGATCCAGAATTTTTTCCCTTACCATCTGCTGCCATGTCTGCTCTCTTATCGTCTCGGTTGTAGCTTCATCAATATTCGTTTTTCCTGATAATTTATAGATCTCTAACAGATTCTGTAATCTTAATTCATAATCCTGATATGAAACATATTCTCCACTTATCTTGCCGATCTCATAATATTTTTTCTGCTTCATTCTCTGGCCTTTTCCTCTTCCGAAGAAATCGCTAACTACAAACAGAAAAAGAGAAAGACCAATAACTCCCGCAACTAATACTCCGGCTTTCTCGCGTAAAAATTGAAGTGTTGACATGTAATATGTTCTTTTAATTAATAGAAATATACTTTTTTAATACAGGCGACAAATATAATAAATTTTCATTAAAACTCAGACCTGGTAATAAATTGTTGACTGTCTGGTAATCGCTAGTAACAGAGTAGTTTAGAAAATCAGAAACTTCAGGATAGATAGCAGGTATGACTTTCCCTGAATTCTTCACCTCCTTTTCAGAACTACTACATCATATTCATTGTTGAATAAATGATAATTCTCATACTCAAAGTATATCTGATAGAATTTAAATAATTTGGAGACTCTGGTATGTTACTAACCAGCAAAGGGGATTCTTAGCGAATCTTTTTGAATGATGGTAAAAAACAAGGTAAATCATAAAAAAGCATAAAAATATTACAAAATAGTGTCAAAAAATAGGGGGTGTTGATAAAAAAACATATAAAAAATAAATATAATAGATAAAAAATAGAGTACATATTAAAAAATAGCTATTTTTGTAAAAAAATATTTATAAAAATGGCAGAACTCAGATTTAGTGCATTAAGAGAGGTATTCAACAGGGAACCCGTTGAAGTTACTACACCATCGAAAATTGTTTCCGAGTACTACGGAGAAAATGTTTTTGATCTTCCAAAAATGGAGCATTACCTGTCCAAGGAGGCATATAAAGTAGTGAAACGTGCTATTAATGAAGGTAAATCACTGAACCGGCAGGAAGCTGACCAGGTTGCAACCGGACTTAAAGCGTGGGCTATCGGGAAAGGTGCTACTCATTATACTCACTGGTTTCACCCTCTTACTGACGGAACAGCAGAAAAACATGACGGATTCATTGAGTTTGGAGACAACGGACGGGTTGTTGAAAATTTCTCGGGTGAAGTTCTCGTGCAGTCTGAACCGGATGCTTCAAGTTTCCCGAGCGGAGGTATCCGTAATACATTTGAAGCAAGAGGATATACTGCATGGGATGTTTCGTCACCTGTTTTTATAGTCGGAACAACTCTTTGTATACCAACAATATTCGTTTCATATACCGGAGAAGCTCTTGATTATAAGGCTCCGCTCCTGAAAGCCCTGTCGGAACTTGACAGAGCAGCAGTTGATGTATGCCAGTACTTTGATAAAGATGTAAACAAAGTAATTGCTACCCTAGGTTGCGAGCAGGAGTATTTTCTGATTGATGAAGCATTATATTATGCAAGACCCGATCTGGTTCTTGCCGAAAAAACCATGATGGGCCATCAGTCATCTAAAGATCAGCAGCTTTCTGACCATTATTTCGGATCCATTACTGAAAGGGTGATGTGTTTTATGGAAGATTTTGAATGCGAGTCTTATAAACTTGGAATCCCTGTTAAAACCCGTCATAATGAAGTAGCTCCGAATCAGTTCGAGTGTGCCCCGATCTTCGAGGAGGTAAACCTTGCAGTTGATCATAACCAGCTGCTTATGGATATAATGAAGAGGGTTGCCCGTAAGCATAAATTCAGAGTTTTATTTCACGAAAAACCATTTGCAGGGATAAATGGTTCAGGGAAACACAATAACTGGTCGATGGCTACCAATACCGGAGTTAATCTATTATCTCCCGGTAAAAATCCAAAGACAAACCTTCAGTTTCTTACTTTTCTTGTAAATGTTATTAAGGCTGTCAATGATAGCAATGAAGTTCTCAGAGCATCAGTAATGAACGAGTCAAACTCTTACCGGCTTGGAGGCCACGAAGCTCCTCCGGCAATAATTTCTATCTTCCTTGGTACCTACCTGATAAATATGCTTGAGAATATTGCACGGAAAGTGACAGATAAAAAAATGACCCCGGCTCAAAAGACCGAACTTAAACTTGGAATTGGTAAAATACCTGAAATACTACTCGACAATACCGACAGGAACCGTACATCTCCCTTTGCTTTTACCGGCAACAGGTTTGAGTTCAGGGCGGTAGGTTCATCTGCTAATTGCAGCACTTCAATGATTGTCCTCAACGCCGCTGTTTCTTATCAGCTTACTCAATTTAAGAAAGATGTCGATCTCATTATTAAAAAGGGAAGAAACAAGGATGAGGCCATTTTCCAGGTGTTAAAGAAATATATTTTAGAATCGGAAAGAGTATTATTTGAAGGTGACAACTATAGTAAGGAATGGCATCAGGAAGCCAGGAAAAGGGGCCTTTGTAATATTGCCAGCGTTCCTGAATCAATAAGCCGGTATCTGACCAAACAATCAAGAGAGGTGCTTATAGGTACGGGTATCTTTACAGAAAAAGAACTCGAAAGCCGCGTCGAGGTTGAATATGAAAAATTCACAAAGAAGGTGCAAATTGAAGCCCGTGTCCTGGGTGATCTGGCAATCAATCACATCATTCCGACTGCTATCACCTACATGACCTCTCTTATAGAAAATGTTAAAGGTCTTAAAGAAGTATTCAACGATATCGAGTTTGAAAGACTCGCTGGGGCACGTAAAGAGATGATAGTGACTATTTCAGATCATATATCGATGATCAAGAAACTGGTTAATGAGATGATCGAGGAACGTAGAAAGGCTAATGTGATTGAGGGCACTTATAAAAAGGCATTAGCTTATGAAAGTAATGTTAAACCTTACCTGGAAGAGATCCGTACGCATATCGACAAACTTGAACTCATTGTCGATAATGAGATATGGCCGCTTCCCAAATACAGAGAATTACTTTTTACAAGATAAAGGGTTGGTTAGTTTTTTTCAAGCTTTGAGTAGAAGGATTCCTGATTCAGGGATCCTTTTTAATTATAATATTTATGGAGCGGTCGCGTTAATTATATTATCAGAATTCCTTAAATTGATTACTTTTATGGTCAAATTGAAGGCGGAATTATGAAACGATTATTATTGCTGATCATAATGTTGATTATTGTAACTTCTCCGGAAGTTACAGCACAGAAGCGAAAAGCAGAGAGAGCCTATTCCTCCTTCAGTGCCGGGGAGTATTTCGATGCGATAGATCAGTTTAAGAATACATATTCAAAAACCAAGAAAACGGATAAAAATTCAAGAACCGAATTGGTGTTTATGATTGCCGAATGTTACCGCATGATAAATGATCCGAAAAATGCAGAGACATGGTACAAACTGGCAGTTAAATCCTCATATTCAAACCCCGAAGCCCAGTATTGGCTTGCTGAATCAATGAAGAAAAATGGTAAGCACCAGATGGCAATAGATGAATTTAAAAAATATAAACAAATAGCTCCGTCAGATGCCAGGGCTGACCAGGAGATACGTGCCTGTGAGTTGGCTCTTGAATGGTTGAGGAACCCTGAAGCATATAAGGTCGATGAACTTAAAGACTTAAACTCAAAAGAGTCTGATTTCAGCCCGGCCTACGGACGCGATGATTTTGGACTGATTTATTTTACATCCTCACGCGACGATGCGGCTGGTAATAAAACCCATGGTGTAACCGGACAGAGTTTTACAGATATTTTCGAAAGTCGCATTGATAAAAAATCTAAATGGAGCACCCCTGTTCCGGTCGAAGTCATCAACAGTGAGTTCGAAGAAGGAACTCCTTCATTTTCATCTGATTATAAAGAACTATATTTTACAAGGTGTGAAGCTGGAAAACGCGAAAAAAAGGGTTGTATAATTATGTACTCAAAAAAAATAGGCGATAAATGGAGCGATCCTAAAAATATCGGAATTCTACCCGATTCAGTCGTAGCTGCACATCCTTCACTGTCTTCTGACGGCTCAACATTGTATTTTGTATCGGATATCGCAGGAGGTTTTGGTAAAAAAGATATCTGGAAGATAACTAAGGCTAATGGAGGAGGAGCCTGGTCAAAACCGGTAAATCTTGGCCCGGATATTAATACTCCTGGTGATGAACTTTTTCCATATGTCAGGGAAGATGGCACATTATACTTTTCTTCAGACGGACTTATCGGAATGGGTGGTCTTGATATTTTTAAAGCAAAACCGCAACCCGACGGAAGCTGGGTGGTGCAGAATATGAAACCACCGGTTAACAGTTTTGCCGATGATTTTGGTATCACATTCGAGAATGGAAATGAACGGGGAATATTCAGCTCAACCAGGAAAGGAAAAGGTAATGACGACTTGTATTCTTTCGAGTTACCACCGTTGAAATTCAATGTTACAGGACTTGTTAAAGACGAAAAAACCGGAACAGCAATTACCGGTTCTCTTGTTCAGCTCATCGCAAGCGATGGATCGAACCTTCAGGCCGAGACAGGTACCGGGGGGGATTTCAAATTTGCTCTCAAAGCCGATGTTGACTATATTTTCCTTGCCACAAAAAGAGGTTACCTTAACGGAAAAGAGAAAGAGTCAACCAAGGGACAGGAGAAGAGCCGCGAATTCATGGTAACTATCCTACTTACAGCGATCGATAAACCAATCGAATTGCCCAATATTCTATACGACTTTGGCAAATGGGATCTAAGACCCGAATCAATGGTTTCGCTTGACAAACTTATTGAAACTCTTCTGGATAACCCTAACGTAACCATTGAACTTATGTCGCATACCGACTCGCGTGATACAGAAGAATATAACCAGGATCTCTCACAAAAAAGAGCACAAGTTGTTATTCAGTATCTTATCGATAAAGGGGTTGAGCCGGAAAGACTGTCACCTAAAGGTTATGGTGAATCAACACCGAAAATTGTTGATGCTGACATAAATACACAGAATCCTTTCCTTAAAACAGGCACTGCCCTTTCAGAGCAATACATAAATACCCTTGCAAATGATGAACAGAAAGAGATTGCCCATCAAATTAACCGCAGAACTGAATTCAGAGTACTAAAAACTGATTATGAGTCGCCGAAGAAATAGAGATTAAATATGAAAAAAATCCTGACTTTAATAATGGTTGTTCTGATTTCATTTCTTAATCTATCAGCCACTAATCCCCCTGCCAAGCCAATCCGCATTCTAGTCATTACCGGCGGCCACAGTTATAAGGTGGAACAATTTAATCAGATGCTTACCAGTCTGGGCGATAATATTTCGTACCAGATAGCAGAATTGCCGGCTGCTTATGATATGTTTTTACCTGAAAACAGAAGTAAATACGATGTATTGGTTTTCTATCACATGTGGCAGAAAATTACTGATGAACAGGCAAAGGTTTTTGCAGACTGTATAAGACAAGGCAAGCCTTTGGTGGTGTTACATCACAGCATCTGTGCTTACGATGACTGGCCCGAATATTTTAATATCATCGGTGGAAAGTATTTCCACAAACCAACAACTGTGAACGGTAAAGAGTATGCGGTTTGTTCATACATCCACGACCTGCATTTTAACGTCAAGATCGCCAATCCAAAACACCCTGTAACAAAAGGATTACAGGATTTTGAGATTTTCGATGAAACATATAAAGGTTACTATGTTGAAGCAGGTGTAACACCTTTACTGACCACCGAAGAACCCAGCAGTACCCCAATTATCGGCTGGACAAAAAAATACGGAAAAGCCAGAGTAGTAACACTCCAGTGCGGTCACGATGTCCCAACCTTCGAGAACCCTAACTTCAGGACCCTACTTAAGCAGTCAATTGAATGGGTCTATACAGGAAAGAAATAAAATATCTGATCTGTTCAGAATACCTTATAAAGTTACCAGGCCAGCTTCTTTAAGATTATAAATATAATTAATAACATCCTGAAGATTAGTCTCTCCCTGTTGTAATTGTGTATCAAGCAGCTTTTTAATATCGAGAGCTGAATTCTTCCCGTTGCACAATCTTCCAAGCTCCTGTGTATCCATTCTGCGATCATTGACCGGAAATTTTTCTTTTATTTTCGGATCGAGTTTGGAGAGCGCTTCAGCGTATCCTCTGTAACTTTTTTCAGTCACCAGCGAAGTCATTTTTGGCAGGATAGTTTTAGCTTTTGTTTCAAGATCTGTCGGTTTAAAGCTTATTCCCGGAAGTCCCAGGGATTTTGCTTTTGTATCTGCATAACTGTCGAAAGCTATGATTGATGCTTTACCTGAAGCATCAATTGATGTTGTAAGGTTTAATAAATATGGATTGAAATTTGCGGAATTTGCCACCAGTTCTGAGATGGTAGCAAGAGTAGCTTTTTCATTTTTTACAGCAGCTTCAATAAATCCTTTTGTTCTTTTATAAAGAGTTTCAAAATCTTCCTTTTTTGCTTTTTCAATCTCATCCATAGCTCTTTCCATCTGCTTACCAATACGTCCTGATGCATTGCCTGTAACTTCCCCGGCTATTTTTGAAGCCAGTGATTCATCAGCACTTGCAATTGTATACGCAGCAGCGGCACCAATGAAACAAACTCTTTTCAGCTCTGTAGGATCACACTTATCAGCAATATCCTGTGATGTATGGTAATATAGATCCGGCCATGTGATCATCATAATTCCTGGAACCTGTACACCCCAATCATTGAAAACCTCATGATCTGAAGAACCGTAATGATCATCTATAGCATAATAGAAAGGATCATCTGAACCCGTTGGCGAAACAATACGCTTAACAAATCCACCTCTACCCGAAACTGCCAGACCTGCCCTGTTGCCAAGACCTACAAAATTGTAATAGTTTTCCATTACATCATTGATATAGTGCGGATTACCATACGTAGTCCTGTGCATACACAGAAATGACTGGCTCTTCAGCAACCAGAGACCAACCATATCAAGGTTAATATTACAAAGAGTATTTTTCATAATTTCCTTATTCTCCACAACCCATGGTCCTGTTCCTGAAAATTCAGGAGCCCAGATAAACCTTATTGTTCGTTTTGGTCTTTCTATTCGTCCTTCATTTATCATTGTATTGATCATTCTTGCAATTTCCAGTATTGCAGCGCAACCTGACAGATCATCGTTAGCACCCATTTTCACATAACCTTCAAAGAGATGAGCCGAAAAAATTACCTCACCTGCCGCAGGGTCAATTCCTTTAATAATACATGAAGGGACTTCCATGTCATATTCAAGATTCTGTGTCTGAACAACTGCATGCACGATAATTTTTTCCCTTCCCATTAGCCTGTCGCGAAGGAGAATCCCTTCCCGAGGAGGAAGGAAAAATCCGAATTTCAATGTGGTCTCGCTACCTCTTCTTCCTCCAATCCCTGAAATAGGAATTGCCAGTGGAACCTGAAGCGGCCGAGGTGAATCGTACGATATTACTCCTAGTGCACCCTTTGCTACTGCAAGTGAATGTACCATAGCAATGTTTCCTGAGGTAACAGCAATTTTACCTTCCACCCCTGCTTTTTCAATATCTTCCTGTCGTCCTTCACCTACCCATACAAGTTCGGCAGTAACATCTGCATTGGTGCTGCCAGAGGCAAGTACAGCCGGAAGGTCACCATAATCGGCGATCTTCGATTTGCCGGGACTAATCTCCCACAGAGTAGCTTTTACACCATCCCAGGTTGTTCCTCCCGGATACTTGTTCACCACTGCACCCTCAAGTCCATATTCCTTCAACCTGTCCAGGACATATTGTGTCTCAAAGAAATAGCCTGAATATTCCGATGCAGGACGGTCATGGATATAGGCAGCCATTTCATAAATATGATTCATGGCCCTTTCTCCTGAGGCTTCACCGATTAGTTCATCAATAATATTTTCCGGAAGCAGGGTTCTTGGTGTTGAATTCTGGCCGGCAGAAGTAAGGGTCAGAAATAATAAAGTAAGAATGGAAGCTGTAATTTTTTTGATTTTCATATAGTTATCTGTTTAGTAATCTTCATTATGTTCCAGGTTAACGGGTAAAGATAAATAAGATGAGCATACCTGATCTTGAAAAGCGATATCTTTTCATATAAATTGAAATTATTTGAATTCAATGTCACAAAAAAGGTCTTAATTGGTCATATACATAACTCTTACAAAATAAATACTCAGGGCGGATGAGTTTCGATGAGGTTTATAAGAAATATTATAACGAATTAAGACGATTCGGGCGCCAGTTAAATGTTTCTGTTGAAAAATGTGAAGATCTTACTCAGGAGACTTTTTTAAGATTTTATATGGAACTAAAAAAGGATGTGGTTTTTGAAAATCTACGGGCATGGTTGTATAAAGTTTTTCTGAATTTATTTAAAACGCACATCAACTCAAATAGACATGAGCTTAACGATGCAGAAATTCTGGTAAAAGCCGAAGAACTAAACTTCGATTTGCAGACAGAATATATCAGGAATGAGAAACAACGAATTGTAATTGAAATGCTCGACCGGTTGACAAAAAAGGAGAAAGAGATTCTGTTATTATACCATAATGGGTTTTCCTATGCTGAAATGGCTGCATAACATTGATATTTACAGAGATATTAAAAACTACGATCCATATTTCCCCTGCTTTTCAAATATTATCTCTGATGATGAAGGAAACCTCCTGGTATTTGAGTTTACTTCCAAAGAGCAGAAGGAAAGCAACATTTTTAATGTGATTGCCTATAACAACAATGGACAGAAATTAGCAAGAACAAGTTTTGTCTGCGATGATTATGACCTAAGCTTTTCTGAAAGCACTTTCGTTATATCAAAAGGATATGTATATGCAGTGGCAAAGTTGAAAAACTTTAAAGGGATGCCTCTGAGATTGGTTAAATTCAAAATTTCAAATTACCGATAAAAATTTTACTTCTGATTTTCATGTCTGTCATTTGACAGGTTAGTTAATCGTGTTATCCGGGAGAAAAAATTTCTTCCGGATATTTTTCTTTTTCCCAAGCATTTCGATCCTGCAACCAGCACCAAGTATCCAGCACCATTTCATTCAGTAGACTTTTTTTCTATCTTTACCCCTTGATCTAATCAAAATGCAATCCGAATCAAAATATGGTAAGAGAGGCGTATCTTCAGCAAAAGAGGATGTTCATGCAGCTATTAAGAATATTGATAAGGGTCTGTATCCTAAAGCATTCTGTAAAATAGTACCTGATTTTCTTGGTGGCGATGATGATTACTGTAATATAATGCATGCCGATGGAGCTGGTACAAAATCATCACTTGCATATATTTACTGGAAGGAGACAGGCGATCTTTCGGTCTGGAAAGGAATAGCTCAGGATGCTATCGTTATGAACCTCGATGATCTCCTTTGTGTTGGCGCTTATGACAATATCCTTCTTTCATCAACAATCGGGCGTAATAAAAACCATATCCCCGGAAAGGTTCTTTCTGTAGTCATTAATGGAACAGAAGAGGTGCTAGAAGAACTCCGGAGCCTTGGGATTGGCATCTGGTCAACAGGTGGGGAGACAGCCGATTTGGGTGACCTGGTTAGGACCATTGTTGTGGATTCAACAGTTGTTGCAAGAATGAAGAGGGCTGATATTATTTCAAATCATAATATTAAGGCAGGCGATATTATTATAGGACTATCATCCTCGGGGAAAACTATTTACGAAAAGGAATATAACAGTGGTATGGGTAGTAACGGACTTACTTCAGCGAGGCACGATGTTTTTGCACCGTACCTTGCTTCAAAATACCCTGAAAGCTTTGATACAACCCTGACTAATGATCTCATCTATTCTGGCAAGCTTAGGCTGACAGACCCGATAGAAGGTTTAAATACTGATGCCGGCAAACTGGTGCTTTCACCAACCCGCACTTATGCCCCGGTAATTAAAAAGGTAATTGAAACCATGCGCACTGAAATACATGGTATGGTTCATTGCTCGGGCGGGGGACAGACTAAAGCCATGCATTTTATTGATAATATGCATATTATTAAAAATAATCTGTTCTCATTACCACCATTATTCAGGATAATTCATGAACAATCCGGAACACCCTGGAAGGAGATGTACAAAGTATTCAACATGGGTCATCGGTTCGAAATCTACACCGGGGAAAAGAATGCTTCTGAAATCATCAATATAGCAGCCGGATTCAACCTTGAAGCCAGAATAATCGGGTATTGTGAAGCATGGGATAAGAAAAAGCTGACAATAAGTTCTGAATTCGGAACATTCGAATATTAGACTAATAATAAACCTGTTGCCTGCTGTCTGGTGCCTGTTACCTTTTTATTTCCCCCCATTTCTTATTATATTTGCACCCTGAAAATTAATTATACTATGGCAAACAACATTATTCTTGAGAGGCTGGAGGGTGTGAAAACAAGGTTCATAGAGGTCGGTGACCTTCTTACCCAGCCCGAGATTCTCTCGGATATGAAAAGGTATGTCAAACTAAATAAGGAATATAAAGATCTCCTCCCTATAGTTGAGTCGTACGAAAGATATAAGCTGGCCCTCAGCAATATAACCAGTACCAAAGAACTACTTTCAACCGAAAAGGATGAAGAGATGAGGGAGATGGCTAAGGCTGAACTGGATGAGCTCACATCGCGCATACCCGAAATGGAAGAGGAGATCAAGATGCTGATAATCCCTGCCGATCCCGAGGATGAGAAAAACGCTGTTATGGAGATCAGGGCAGGAACAGGAGGTGATGAGGCAAGTATTTTCGCAGGCGATCTTTTCAGGATGTACAGCAAGTTTTTTGAATCAAAAGGATGGAAAGTTGATGTTAATAATGTCTCTGAAGGAACTGCAGGAGGTTATAAGGAAATTGTTTTGAGTATCTCCGGTGATGGTGTTTACGGTACAATGAAATACGAATCAGGTGTTCACCGTGTACAAAGGGTTCCCCAGACTGAAACACAGGGGCGTATTCATACTTCCGCTGCTTCAATTGTTGTGCTTCCAGAAGCTGATGAATTTGATGTCGATCTCAGAACAGAAGATATCCGTAAGGACACTTATTGTTCTTCAGGCCCGGGAGGCCAGTCTGTCAACACAACATATTCTGCAATTCGACTTACTCATATTCCTACAAATATTGTAGTTACATGCCAGGATGAAAAGTCGCAACTTAAAAACTATGATAAAGCATTAAAAGAACTTAGAACAAGGCTCTATAATCTTGAATACCAGAAATATCTTGATGAAGTCTCACGCCGGAGAAAGACGATGGTCTCAACAGGCGACCGCTCTGCAAAGATCCGGACTTATAACTATCCACAGGGAAGAATGACCGATCACAGGATCAACCTTACTATTTACAACCTTCCTTCAATCCTCGATGGTAATATCCAGGAGGTTCTGGATAAATTACAGATGGCTGAAAATGCTGAACTGCTTAAAGAGAGCAATATCTAAACCGGTTGATGATGAACCATTTAAAGTTATTTGAAAATATCGTTAAAAAGCACTCTTTTCTTTGCATCGGACTCGATTCGGAAATTGAAAAAATTCCTTCATTTCTCCTTAAAGAAGAAGACCCGGTATTTGAATTCAACAAACGGGTTATTGATGCAACTCATAAATATTCAGTAGCATACAAACCTAATGTTGCATTTTATGAATGTTATGGAGCAAAGGGGTGGACATCGCTTGATGCGACAGTCAGGTATATAAAAGAAAACTATCCTGACATCTTTGTAATTGCCGATGCAAAACGGGGAGATATCGGAAACACCTCAAAGATGTATGCGAAAGCTTTTCTCGAAAATATGTCTTTCGATGCTATAACAGTTGCTCCTTATATGGGCGAAGATTCCATAACGCCATTCCTTTCATATAATGATAAATGGGTTGTTCTTCTTGCACTTACCTCCAACAAAGGTGCTGATGATTTTCAGTATCACGATGAAGATGGAATAAAGCTCTTCCAAAGAGTATTGTCTATCTCACAAAAATGGGGTACCCTTAATAATATGATGTATGTTGTTGGTGCAACACGTGCAGAAATGCTGAAAGACATACGTAAGATAGTACCCGATCATTTTCTACTTGTCCCGGGGGTGGGAGCACAGGGCGGGAGTCTTAAAGATGTGGCCCGGTACGGGATGAACTCCAAATGCGGTCTTCTGGTGAACTCCTCAAGAGGAATTATCTTTGCTGATAATAGCGAAAATTTTGATAAAGTCGCCGGCGAAAAAGCACAAGAAATCCAGATCGAGATGGAAAAATATCTAACTGAAAGAAACCTGATCTGAAAAGAATTCTAAGAATTCAGAATTTATTTGTCTTAGAAATATTTTCTTACAAAAAGAGGTCGTCTCAAAAGCCCACCACCTCCCCCTGACACTTCGGTCAGGGTACTCCTCCTCTGAAGAGGAGGAGAAAGTTATAATACTGTATATCAATAGTTTCCCCTCCTTTTTAAAGGAGGGGTGTCATCCGCTATTTGGCGGATGACGGGGTGGTTGAAATACTTTTGCTACTACCTCCGATTTTGATAACATTTATATTTTTCGTATATTTATACCCTTGCTGCTTTCTCATTTAATTCGTGCTAAAATGAAAGAGGAGTTTCTTCATTACCTGTGGAAATACGGTCTCTATAACCCGGATAAGCTTTTCGATAACGACGGGAATAAAATTATTGTCATCCATCCCGGTGAATATAACCGCGATGCAGGTCCTGATTTTTTCAATGCCCGGATCTCTATTGCCGGTACCGTATGGGCCGGTAATGTTGAAATTCATACCAGGTCATCTCATTTTGATAACCATGGACACCAGAATGACCCGGCTTTCAACAATGTTATTCTTCATATTGTTGCTGAAAATGACAAAAGGGTTTTCAATGCAAAAGGGGAAGAGTTGTTAACCGTCGAAATAGCCTTTGATCCTGAACTTTATGAAAAATATATAAACCTTGTTAATAATCCTTATATAATAGCCTGTCAGGATGAAATTAAGAAATTTGATAATATTCTTGTACGCCACTGGCTTAATTCGCTAGTAATTGAAAGATTACAAGGTAAATCAGAATTAATTCTTAAGATATTTTCAGAAACCGGGAACGACTGGGAGGAGACATTTTACAGGTTACTGACACGCTATTTTGGATTCAGGGTTAATACCGAACCTTTTGAGATGCTCGCGACAACCCTTCCTTTCAGAATAATCCGCAAACATGCTAACAACAGATTTCAGATTGAAACTCTGCTTTTCGGAACAGCCGGGATGCTCGAAGAGGGACTTTTTAAAGAGGCTCTTACTGATGATTATTACCGCGACCTGATAAAGGAGTACAGGATTCTTTCAGCAAAATACTCTCTTCAGCCTATTCATGGTTGGCTATGGAAATTTTCCAGATTGAGACCTGCTAATTTTCCGACAGTCAGATTATCACAGCTGGCAGCCATGCTTTCACTTGCAGGCGGACTATTCTCTAAAGTGTTAGAAGCAACTGATATCGGGCAGCTTAAAGAGGTGTTTGAAGTAACTGCTTCTGATTATTGGGACGACCATTATGTTTTCGGGAAGAAAAGCAGGAATATTTCGAAATGCACCGGATCGCAGGCAACCGACATATTTCTCATAAATGCAATCATCCCGGTAATATTTGTCTATGGCCTTAGCAGAGATTGCCAGGATATTTGTGAAAGAGCACTTACCTTCCTTGAAAATATCCATGCTGAGGAGAACTCAATTACAGAAGAATGGAAAGCAGCAGGTATCGAAGCAGAATCGGCTTTTTATTCCCAGGCACTGATCCAGCTCAGAAATGAATATTGCAAAAAAAGGAAATGTCTCGAATGCCGCATCGGAAGTAAACTAATCAGCATGGGAAAGAAACTAAAGGATCAAAAGGACCTTATTCTGGAACCATAAGTGAAGGAGGGGGAGAAGGGGGTTAAAGAGAGGCTGAGATTGATACAATGGGTTAAAATCCCCTCCTTGGAGGGGTTTGGGGTGGGTTTTACAATGTAATACATGCTATATCTTTAAAAACTCTGCACTTCTTTTGATGAAAGTCATATTTTGTTTGACAAATAGCTGAGTGATAACGTTATTCAACGCAACGTTTGGTATAGTTTTTCCGTCTTTATAATAACACAGGAACAATTATTATTTATACTTATTCGTTCCTGTAAAAATAAATAATTCAAGAACTTTGTAAAAAAAAGCCAATTGTTTGATAATTTACATAAAAAAGCCTTATTTTTGCGTTCCAAAATTGGAGACTCGATTTATTTATGGATAAACAATATTTTAATTAGAGACATGTATTTAACAACTGAAAAAAAGCAGGAGTTTTTCAAAACGTTTGGAACATCTGAAATCGATACTGGTACAGCAGAAGGCCAGATAGCGCTGTTTACGTACAGGATCAATCATCTTACCGAACATCTGAAGAAGAATAAAAAAGATTTCAGTACCCAGCAGGCGCTTATCAAACTTGTAGGGAAAAGAAGAAGACTTTTGGACTACCTGAAAATTAAAGATATCGAGCGGTATCGCGAAATCATAAAAGCGCTGAAATTACGTAAATAGAGTTAAAAGGCAATTCGAAATTGCCTTTTTTCATACGGTTTAAAATATTTAGTAATTTCAATTTTCATAAAACTCACATATAATGTTTAAAGTAAAAGAGAAGATTATTGATCTCGGCGACGGGAGAACAATAACCCTTGAAACAGGCAGAATGGCCAGACAGGCCAACGGTTCTGTTTTGTTAAAAATGGGAAAGACAATGTTGCTGGCTACTGTTGTGTCAGCACAAGAGGCAAAGGAAGATACAGACTTCATGCCGCTATCGGTTGAGTATAAAGAAAAGTATGCTTCATCGGGACGTTTTCCTGGTGGATTTTTGAAAAGAGAAGCCAGACCTTCAGATTATGAAATACTTATTTCAAGGCTGGTTGACAGGGCATTAAGACCTCTTTTTCCTGATGATTTTCACGCAGAAACATTTGTAACTATCAGCCTTATTTCGGCCGATATGGACATAATTCCCGATGCACTGGCAGGTCTGGCCGCCTCGGCGGCTCTTGCAGTTTCAGATGTTCCTTTCAATGGCCCCATGTCGGAAGTAAGGGTTGCAAGGATAAACAATAAATTTGTAGTCAATCCGACTGCCACTCAGCTTAAGGATGCAGACATCGATCTGATGGTAGGAGCCACATACGACAATATTCTTATGGTTGAAGGTGAAATGAAAGAAGTTTCAGAAGAAGAAATGCTCGAAACTCTTAAAATCGCCCACGATGCCATTAAAGTACATTGCAAAGCACAAATGGAATTTGCAGCAGAGGTAGGTTCTACAGTTAAGAGGGAGTATTGCCACGAAGTGAATGATGAAGATCTCAGAAAAAAAGTCTGGGACGAAACTTATAACAAATGTTACCAGGCAGCAAAATCATCAACTGCAGATAAGCATAAGCGTCTGGATGCTTTAGAATCTATTATTACTGAATTTCTTGGTCAGTATACCGAAGAGGATGCTGCCAATAAAGCACTTGTTAAAAAATACTACCACGATGTGTTAAAAGAGGCATCAAGAAGACTTGTCCTCGATGACAACACTCGTCTCGACGGACGTAAACCAGATGAGATCAGACCGATAATGTGCGAAATAGATACTCTTCCCGCCACTCATGGTTCAGCTCTGTTTACAAGAGGTGAAACCCAGTCGCTTACAACAGTTACACTGGGCACAAAACTGGACGAAAAGATTATTGATGATGTGCTGAATAAGGGAAAAGAAAAATTCACACTCCACTATAATTTTCCACCGTTTGCTACAGGAGAAGCTAAACCTGCACGCGGAACAAGCAGAAGGGAAATAGGTCATGGAAACCTTGCTCACCGTGCCCTAAAAAATATGATGCCGTCTGATGAGGAAAATCCTTATGCAATAAGGGTTGTTTCAGATATTCTTGAATCAAATGGTTCTTCATCTATGGCAACAGTTTGTGCCGGTACCCTCGCTCTTATGGACGCAGGGATTAAACTTCGGAAACCTGTATCAGGAATTGCAATGGGTCTTATAACAGATAAAGAGACAAAAAAATATGCAATTCTTTCTGATATTCTTGGTGATGAAGATCATCTTGGCGATATGGACTTTAAAGTGACAGGAACCCGTGATGGCATTACTGCTGCACAGATGGATATTAAAGTGGAAGGACTTTCATTCGAAATACTTTCGAAAGCTCTTCACCAGGCCAAAGCCGGAAGATTGCATATCCTTGATATAATGAGCCAGACTATTGCAGAACCACGTCCTGAGCTTAAACCTCATGCTCCAAGGATTGAGATGCTTACTATTCCTAAAGAACTGATCGGTGCATTGATAGGTCCCGGCGGTAAAGTTATTCAGGAAATACAACGTGTAACTGGAGCCACAATAATCGTCGAAGAGATTGATGGTCACGGAGATGTCAATATTTTTGGCGAGAATGCTGAAGTTATAACTGCAGCACTCGACTGGGTGAAAAAAATTGTTACAGTTCCTGAAATCGGACAGGTTTACAAAGGAAAGGTTAAGACAATAGTCCAGTTTGGGGCATTCGTAGAGATACTTCCAAACAAAGATGGGCTACTTCATATCTCCGAGATTGAGTGGAGGAAGATCAACAAAGTGGAAGATGTTCTGAAAGAAGGGCAGGAGGTAGAAGTTAAGATAATTGATATCGATCCGAAAACCGGAAAGATCAAATTATCACGAAAAGAACTTCTCCCACGTCCTCCAAGGCAAGAGCCTGAAAGAAGAAATCCTGAACAAAATCAGAATAATTAAACAGAATCCCGCAATTGCGGGATTTTTTGTAATTTTCAGGGATGAAGATTAAATACAACTATGTAGTTATAGAAGGAAATATCGGGGCAGGGAAAACCACCCTGGCCAGCAGAATAGCAGATCAGTTTAATGCTCGTCTTATTCTTGAACATTTTGCCGATAACCCCTTTCTCCCGAAATTCTATGACGACCCTGAAAAATATTCTTTTCCTCTCGAACTTTCATTTCTGGCAAGCAGGTACAAACAGCTTAAGGAAGAACTGGTTCCCCAGGATCTCTTTAAGACTTTTACGATAGCAGATTATTATTTTATGAAATCGCTTGTATTTGCTGCATCAACACTTAACGGAGATGAGTATAATCTTTACCGGCAGATATTCTATATCATTTACGGATCTCTTCCCAAGCCCGATATCTATGTCTACCTTCACCTTAATCCTGGCAGGTTGATTAAGAATATCGAAAGTCGGGGTCGCAACTATGAGAAATCAATAACTAAAGAATACCTTCAGAAAATTCAGGATAGTTATTTTTCTTTTTTTAGGCAAAATCCCGAAAACAAATATCTTGTTATTGATATAAATGATATAGACTTTGTTGCCAATGAAAACCATTATTCCAAAATAATTGACACTATTTTTTTTGACGATTACCCTGTTGGTTTGAATATGGTGATTTTGTAAATATTTATATGAGTATAGTCTAAGATAAACAAAACCAGATAAATTATGATTATGTCAGATATCAAATGTGTGAATAATGTAACTTATTCCCAATATTTTGTAACATTTGATTGTTGAAGATTAGTCATCTTTGTCCGTCAACTATTTATTATCATGGCGGACAATACTCGTGGTACAACAGATGATTTCCACAAAATGCACTTAATACTATCCGGATTATTTTATTATAGGGTGGACAGGAGAAATTATGGGGAACAATTTTGTAACCGATCGTTAAAAGCCTGTCTGACTATAAATTATAAAAATATTGTTAATCATTACCGAGAGTCATAATATTTTGTTTAATTTGCTTTAAATGTGGCTATTTTATTTTAAATTTGCACCTATATTGAAAACTTAGTATAATATTCATTATAAACTGACAAACAAGGAATCATAAACAAATAATACTTTAAACTATGAAAAAATTCAGAAGCTATTTTATCCTTATCATGGCCGCAACCGTTATGACAAGTTGCAGCGGCCTGAATAAGATGAAGAAAAACTCTAACTTAATTAAGTATGAGGTTACTCCTAAAATTCTTGAAACACATGCTGGTGTAGTTCCAGTGACAATTAAAGGTACCTTCCCGGCTAAGTACTTTGATAAGAAGACTACCATTACTGCTACTCCTGTTCTTACTTACGCTGGTGGCGAAACTGCTTTTGAAAAAGTTCAGGTTCTTCAGGGAGAGAAAGTTCAGTCTAATAATAAAGTAATCACTTATACCGGTGGAGATTTTACCTATACAGATAAAATTCCTTACAAGGAAGCTATGAAGATTTCAGAGCTGGTATTAAGAGTAAAAGCTGTAAGAGGTAAAAAAAGTCTCGATTTTGACCCTGTTAAACTGGCTGATGGTGTAATTGCCACCTCAACTCTGGTTGAGAAACATGGTAAGGCTGTTATGATGAAGGATAATTATGTAAGAGTAACTCCCGAAGTTCAGGCAGCTGACATAAACTACCTTATAAATAAGTCAGATATTCGCAGCACAGAACTTAAAGCGGAAGATATCGCTCTTCTTAAAGAGTACATCAAGACTGTCAGTACAGATCCTAACCGCCAGTTTAAAACTGCCGAGATCAGTTCATATGCTTCTCCTGACGGAAAATTTGATTTGAATGAAAAACTTTCTGTGAACAGAGGTACTTCTGCTGACAAATTCATTAAAAAAGAATTTGAAAAGGTTGAAGCTGCTAAAGGTGCTGGTTTCTTTGATTCAAAAACCACTGCTGAAGACTGGGACGGTTTTAAGACAGAAGTAGAAAAATCAACCATTCAGGATAAAGAACTTATCCTCCGTGTTCTCTCTATGTATTCTGATCCTGATGTTCGTGAGAAAGAAATTAAGAATATGGCAGCAGCTTTTGAAACCCTTAAAACTGACATCCTTCCAAGGTTAAGAAGATCAAAAATGATGGTCTCTGTTGATAAGATAGGACGCAGCGATGAGCAGATACTTGCTCAGGCAAAATCAGATCCTAAAGTTTTAAGCCTTGAAGAGATGCTTTATGCGGCAAAACTTACAACGGATCTTAATGAACAGCTTAAATTCTACCAGGCAGCAGCAGAAAGCTATCCGAAATGCATACGTGCAGCAAACAACATCGGGTACACCTACATGGCGTTAGGCAAAACTGACGAAGCAATTGCTGCATTTGAAAAGGCAAAAGCTATCCAGAATAACGACATGATCAAGAATAACCTTGGTTTTGGCTCACTCGTAAAAGGTGATTTAGTTAAAGCTGAAGGGTATTTCAATTCGATGACAACAGCAACTCCTGAATCAAAGTGGGGTCTTGGTGTTATTGCTATTACAAAAGGTGAATATGACAAAGCTGTTAATTACTTTGGAACTGAACCATGTTTCAACCTCGCTCTTGCACAGCTTCTGAAAGGTGATGTTAACAAAGCAAAATTAACCCTTGATAGCATGAAGGAACTCTGCAAATGCGGAAAACCATCCTATCTGAAAGCTATTATCGGTGCACGTCTTGATGATAAGAATTATATGCTCAGCAACCTTCGTGAAGCAATTGCATTTAAAGCTGATTGGAAAGCTTATGCAAAAACTGACCTTGAGTTTGCAAAGTTCTTCAATGATGATGCATTTAAATCAATAGTTCAGTAAGAATTATCTATAATATTAAAAGGCTGCCCGTTTAAGGCAGCCTTTTTTGTCTTAAAATACCTCATCCCCCTGCCCCTTCTCCTGAAAGAGAAGGGGGCATTATAAAGACATACAGCGTATTAGCCCCTCTCCCCTGGGAGAGGGGTTGGGGTGAGGTTCTTATTCAGTTCCCATAACACAATACCCGCACTCACCGCAATATTGAACGAATGCTTGGTACCAAACTGCGGTATCTCAACACAGATATCACAGAGATTTAAAACATTTTGATCTACTCCATCTACTTCATGACCAAATACAAGGGCATATTTTTCTCCCTTTTCAACATGCATATCCTGCAACTCAACGGATCCTTCAGTCTGCTCAATACCGATAATTTTATACCCCTCTTCTTTAAGATCCAGAATCGCATCAGTTGTTTTTGGAAAGTATTTCCAGGTTACAGATTCAGTGGCTCCAAGAGCAGTCTTTTGAATCTCCCTGTGAGGTGGTTTGGCTGTAATCCCGCATAAGTATATCGCCTTTGTAAGAAAAGCGTCTGCTGTTCGGAAAATTGAGCCGACATTACTTTGGCTCCTGACATTATCCAGAACAATAGCAAATGGTGATTTTTTAGATTTCCGGAATTGAACTACTGTCTTTCTTTCAAGTTCCCTGTTGAGAAGCTTCCGCATTCTTTTTTATGCGAAAATAATTAAATAATCTGGTAATTATTGTTATTTTGTCACCAGTGAATTCTATGAATCAGAGTTTATTATTTAATTTAACTGTCATAAAATGAATGTTCATGAATTTCAGGGGAAGTCGTTACTTAAAGCTTACAATGTCGACATCCAGGAAGGTTTTGTAGCAGAAACTCCTGAACAGGCAGTGACAGTTGCAGAACAGTTAAGGGGGAAATTCGGGTCTGAATATTTCGTTGTAAAAGCACAGATACATGCCGGGGGAAGGGGTAAGGGCGGTGGTATAAAATTGGCAAAATCTGTCGAAGAAACCGGCAAATTGGCCGGCCAGATACTGGGTATGCAGCTGGTTACTCCACAGACTGGGCCAGAAGGAAAAAAGGTGAACAAGGTCCTCGTTGCACAGGATGTTTATTACAAAGGAGATTCTGAACCGGAAGAGTTCTATGTAAGTATTCTGCTGAATAGAAACAGCGGAAGATACATTTTTATGTATTCTCCTGAAGGTGGAATGTCAATTGAAGAGGTTGCTGAAAAATCACCGGATCTGATTTTTACCGAGGAAATAGATCCGGGTATCGGATTGCAGCCATTTCAGACACGCAATATTGCCTTTAACCTGGGCTTGTCGGGGGTAGCATTTAAAAATATGCAGAAGTTTCTTTCGGGTATTTATGAGACTTTCATTGGTAGCGATGCACAGCTGCTTGAAATTAATCCGGTGCTGAAAACCAGCGACAGCAGGATATTGGCAGTCGATTGCAAACTTGTTCTCGATGATAATGCATTGTTCAGGCATCCTGACCTTATCGGTATGAGGGACATTAATGAGGAAGACCCTGTTGAAGTTGAGGCAGGAAAGCATAATCTCAATTTTGTAAAACTCGATGGAAATGTAGGCTGCATGGTTAACGGAGCAGGGCTGGCAATGGCGACTATGGATATAATAAAACTCTCAGGCGGGGCACCGGCAAATTTTCTGGATGTTGGTGGTGGTGCCAATCCCAAGACTGTCGAAGCCGGCTTCCGGATTATTCTTAAAGACCCTGCAGTGAAAGCAATATTGATTAATATCTTCGGTGGCATTGTCAGATGCGACAGGGTGGCAAACGGAGTGGTTGAAGCATATAAATCGATCGGAGAAATAAAAGTACCGGTAATCGTACGACTTCAGGGTACAAATGCAGAAGAGGCTAAGAAGATTATAGATAATTCGGGGCTTGCTGTGTTTTCAGCCGTGTCGTTTAAAGAGGCTGCGGCACTGGTCACAAAGGTTTTAAACTAAGAAATGCGAGGCATCAATCAATATTGATTTATTTCAAAAATCTGTTTTTACATAGATATCGGGTAATGAAATTCAATAATTTGCGTCTCGTTTTTTTTCTGAAAATCTTTTCTGTTATTTTTCTCGTTTTAATTTCAATCTATTTTATTATTCCTAAAGAAAGAAAGAATCATCTGTTTTTCTATTTCAGCACCCGTTGCATAGATTACAAACAAAAGGATTTCAGCAGAAGGCTAAACGATAAAATTGTAGATTATTCAGCTGAGGCAAAACGAAAAGGGATTAAAGTCTGCAAGGATGAAAGTGAAATAAAGCAAAGAATTTCGGAGGGCAAATTAGTAAAAGTTAAAACCGGGAACAGATATATAGTTAACAGAATGACATTTAGTTACCCTTATGTTACAAAAGAAAGCAAGATTCTTCTTGACGAAATTGCCAAAAGGTTCAGGGAAAAAACTTCGCAAAAGGGATTAAAAGGGGCCAGATTTATTGTGACATCAATGACGAGAAAAACTGAAAGTATAAAAAGTCTGAGAAAGTACAACCGGAATGCTTCTGCCAACAGTCCTCACCTTTATGGGAATGCTTTCGATATAAGTTACAAAAGGATTTTAGCACGAAAATGGGTTTTAACAAATTGCGATAATAAATTCTTAAAAGAATCTCTTGCGGAAGTTATCTGGCAATTAAGAGAAGAAAAAAAGTGCTGGGCTACATATGAAAAAGGACAGAGCTGTTTCCATGTAGTCTCCAAATAGAATTTTAGAATTTTTTAATGTCTGAGAGGAGAACCTATTTCTTATGCGATCCGTCGCAATATGGTTTATTTCCCGATTTTCCACATCTGCAAAGCCAAACCTCTTCTTGAGAATCCTCAGTATCTCTCTTTAAATCTATTAAAATAAAATTACCCGTAATTTTCAATGGTCCGAAATCAATTACTTCAATAATTGCCTGAGATTTATGTTCTTTATTCTCTTCCATACCTGAAATATTAACCATTAAAACCGATTTTCCTGTGTTGCCCGTCGCAGAATGGCTGATGGTCGCTTGCTCTACACCGGCATATTGAAATTATGCTTTCCTGTACTTCTTTTTTATTCCCGTTATATGCAAGAGTAAAATTTCCCTTAAGAACAATTGGTCCGTCAACCATTACTTTAATCGATACAGGATGTTCTTCCGGAACGGAATCATTAGTATTCATAAGTTCAGGCCTTCTGAACTTAATATGATTTAGTTGATCACTGCCAACCGATCCGTTTTTTTCATCATCATTCCACTTCCAGGCAAGAGCTTCAGTAGGACATAAATTTACAACTTCAATAATTTTGGCTGTTGTGGAACCATTCATATCAACCCATGGCCTCCTGCTGGGATCAAAAACTTCAATAAGCTCTCTGTAACAGTATGATGCGTGAACACATGCCGATGGTTTCCAATAAACGGTTATTTCATCGTTCCTGTATCTTCTGCCTCCTGAGAATTGCTTATCCTTTCTGTCCATCACTGCTGTATTTTTGTAATATGATTATCAGTTTATTTCAATCAGAAACATAGTTAAATGCCATTCAATAAAGGTATTAAATCGCAGGATATTTGTAAAGTAAAATATTAAATACCTGATTGCAATTTAACACTTTTTAAATATACCCGGAAAGAAGTGATCCAATGATTGTTTAAAATAGAATCTGAAATATGCCAACTCTGCTTTTATTCAATGATTGGCCTCGACAGGGATTCATATAATTCTTTATTTATTCTTACTTTGCATTCTGCTTTGACAGATGAAAAAAATGTGGTTTGCTGATATTATTTTGCCCCTGGCAGTAAGGGGAAGATTCACCTACAGGATCCCTGACGATTTTCTTGAAAAAATTAAACCCGGGGTAAGGGTCACAGTACAATTCGGCGGGAAGAACTTCTATTCAGGAATTGTCTGCAACATTCACGATAAGACACCTGCCGTTAAAAATGTCAAAACAATAATTGATGTCCTCGATGCTATTCCGATAATTAATGAGAGCCAGTTAAAGTTATGGCTTTGGATATCAGAGTATTATCTATGCAGCGAAGGGGAAGTAATGAAAGCGGCACTGCCTTCAGAAACCAGTCTTAATAGTTATAAACCAAGAACAGAAACATTTATAAGACTTTCAGAAAAATATAATGACTCTGACTTAAATTTAATACTCGATAGGCTTGTAAGGGCTCCAAAGCAACAGGAAGTCCTTTCGGCTTATATCAGGTTAACCGGATATACTGAAGGAGCGGAAATTAAACCTATCAGAAAGTCACTTCTTTTGAAAGAAGCCGGTTCCTTACAAAATATTATTGAAGCTCTTACCGGAAAAGGAATACTGTCATCTGCATCATTAGAGGTCACAAGATTAACTGATTCCGACAGCTATAATGAACCAGTCAGGAAACTAAGTGAAGCTCAGTCACTAGCTTACGAATCAGTTACAAACCAACTTAAGGAGAAAGATATTGTATTGCTGCATGGAGTGACATCCAGCGGAAAGACGGAGATTTATATACACCTTATTGAAGAACAGTTAAAAATCGGAAAGCAGGTCCTTTATATGCTCCCCGAAATAGCCCTTACAACACAGATAATACTCCGGCTGAAAAAACATTTTGGTGGAGTAACAGGCGTCTACCACTCAAGGTTCAGCGATCCTGAAAAAGTGGAAATATGGAAAAGGGTTTCAAATGATGATCCTTTAAACGGTTACAGGTTAATTCTCGGAGTAAGATCGTCCCTGTTTCTTCCGTTCAGTAACCTCGGACTGATAATTGTTGATGAAGAGCACGACGGGTCATATAAACAACACGATCCGGCACCCCGATATCATGCCCGTGATTCTGCAATTATGCTTGCGGCCCTGCATAAAGCAAAAACCATACTGGGTTCGGCTTCCCCTTCTATTGAGAGCTATAATAATGCTGTTAATGGGAAGTATGGACTCACAGTATTAAAAGAGAGGTACGGGTTTATCAAATTGCCTGCTATAATAATTGCCAACACACGTGAGGCATACAGAAAAAAGTTGATGGTTTCACATTTTACCCCTGAATTGCTTCAGGCAATGGATGAGGCACTCGGGAAAGACGAACAGATAATTCTTTTCCAGAACAGGAGAGGATTCTCTCCGTATATCGAGTGTCCGGAATGCGGATGGATACCGGTCTGCATTCAGTGTGCCGTCAATCTTACATATCATAAAGGTATCAGCAAACTGGTGTGCCACTATTGTGGTTATACCACCACTATGCCTTCCAAATGCGGAAACTGTCATTCTACCGGAATGGTAACGAGAGGATTCGGCACCGAGAAAATTGAAGATGAGATAAAAATTGTATTTCCGGCTGCCCGGGTAGCAAGAATGGACCAGGATACCACCAAAAACAAAAACTCTTTTAACAAAATAATCCGGACTTTTGAAGAGAGACGAATCGATATTCTTATCGGAACACAAATGATTTCCAAAGGACTTGATTTTGAAAATCTTACGGTTGTAGGAGTGTTAAATGCCGACAATCTGCTGAACTACCCTGATTTCAGGGCACACGAAAGAAGTTATCAGCTAATGGAACAGGTTAGCGGAAGAGCGGGACGCAGGCAGAAACAGGGTAAAGTTGTGATCCAGACATCTGATCCTGCTAACAGGATTATAAGACAGGTACTCCGGCACGATTATGAAAGTATGTTCAGGATCCAGGCTGAAGAAAGAATGACCTTCAACTATCCCCCATTCTGCCGGATGGTTAAAATCAGTATTAAACATAAAGACAGAGCTCAGTTAAATTATTATTCAGATATACTTGGACGTGATCTTAAAGAGATATTCGGTAAAAGGGTACTTGGCCCTCAATCTCCTGTTATTTCGCAGGTGCAGTTATGGTATATTAAAACAATACTGATAAAAATTGAAAGGGAAAAACCTCCGGCAAAAGCCAAGCAGCTGATCATTGAGGCGATTGAAAGACTCGAAAAAATTAAGAGAGCTTCTTCACTTAAGATCGCCATTGATGTAGATCCGTATTAAATAAGATGTTATTTTTGAATTACTAAATAACTCAAAATGAAAATTGAAGTATCAAATGGTGAGATTATTGATAAACTCACTATCATCCAGATAAAACTTGAACGGATTAAAGACAAGGCTAAACTTGTTAATCTGAAAAAGGAATTCGACGAACTGATCAGTGTCTCTTCCTCAATCATAAGCATAACAGATACATTATATAAAGCATTGTATGAGGTGAATTGTGAATTATGGGACATAGAGGACCATATACGCGACCTTGAGAGAAATAAGGACTTTGGCGATGATTTTATAGCTACTGCTCGATCTGTATATCTTAAAAACGACAAAAGATCGGAGATTAAAAGGGAAATAAATATTAAGACTTCTTCCGGACTAATCGAGGAAAAATCCTACGAAAGATATTGAAATGCGTCTGCTGATAATCCGAACCTCTGCAATGGGTGATGTGGCCCTTACTACTCCTGTTCTAACCGGGATGAGGAAACAATATCCTGACATTGAACTGGTTCTGCTTACAAGACCTGCTTTCAAACCATTTTTCTTTTCCATTGAAGGACTCCGGTTATTTCTTCCTGATTTAAAAAACAGGCACAAAGGCTTTTTAGGGTTGGTGCGACTTTTCAGAGACATAAGAGGGCAGGGGAAGATTGATTATATAATTGATCTTCATGATGTTTTAAGGTCAAAGATTTTAAGACTTTTATTCAGATTATCCGGAGTTCCTGTAGCTGTAATAGATAAGGGGAGAACCGAAAAAAAATCTATAATTACGGGAAAGAATAAAATCCGGTTAAAGCACTCTGTGGAGAAGTATTGTGATGTTTTTACTAAAGCAGGTTTTCCAGTAAAACCGTCG
>JAPLED010000037.1 GCA_026391475.1 Bacteroidia bacterium
GAATACCTTGATGGAAGTACGCCAAACTCATTTTTAAAATGTTTCCTGAAGTATTTAGGATCATTGAACCCTACCCTATAGGCAATCTCCGATACATGGAGCTGACTTTTCTGCAAAAGTTGTGCTGCACGCTTCAGGCGAAGCGAACGCATAAATTCAAGTGGAGGCTTACCGGTAATTGCAAGTATTTTTTTATACAGAAGTGTTCTGCTTATCCCTAAATCACGGCTTAACTCTTCAACAGTAAAGTCTGCTTTTGATATGTTTTTTTCAATTAGATCAAGAGCTTTACTAATAAACTGCTCATCAAGGGAGGTTATAGTAATATCATGTGGTTCAATTTTCAGGTTGTTTCTGAAAACCTGTCTTAAATTTCTCCTTATATTGATAAGGTTACTGATCTTAGCTTCCAGTATCTGAAAATTAAACGGTTTGGTAATACAATCATCAGCACCTGTTTCAAGGCATTCAAATTGTTCTTCTTCTGTTGATAGTGCAGTCAGAAGTATAAATGGAATATGACAAATATTTTTATC
Organism: Bacteroidia bacterium; assembly: GCA_026391475.1. GTDB lineage: Bacteria > Bacteroidota > Bacteroidia > Bacteroidales > VadinHA17 > LD21. The sequence goes on from JAPLED010000037.1 coordinate 537, forward strand.
AGCTTTTACCCTCCGGCATAATTCTAACCCATCCATTCCGGGCATCATTATATCACTGATAATAAGATCGGGAAATATTTTCAGAATTATTGCAAGAGCTTCTTCCCCGTTTGCAGCTTCATAAACATTATATTGATTCAGCAGGTTATCCTTGATATAAAACCGTAAATCATCGTTGTCTTCAACTATCAGAAGTGTCGGTTTTTCTTTCGGGACAATATTTAAGTCAGTATCGTAAAGCAATAATGAGGATTTATAAGAATACTCATGGTTATCATTTCTCTGTAAACTGTTTGCTATTAAAGCTTTCCCGTAACCAGCGACAGGCAGACTAACAGTAAAGCAGCTTCCCTTCCCGGGTTCACTTTCAACAGTTATTTCACCGTCATGCAGTTTCACAAATTCTTTCACAAGTGATAAACCGATGCCTGATCCCTGACTGCCGGACATTGCAGAATCGACCTGGTAAAAATTAATAAACAAGTTATCAATCTTGTCAGCCTGAATGCCTATCCCGGTATCCTCAACCTTGATTATCAGATGTGAAAATTTTGCGATATCTCCATCTTTGTCAAGCTGTTTACCTGCCCGGTCAGGCAAAATAGTTACAGTTACGTTCCCATCAACAGGGGTGAATTTGAAGGCATTGGAGAGAAGATTGAACATTATTTTTTCCAGTTTCTCTTTATCAAACAATGTGTTCAACTCTTTAATGTCAGAACGGAAAAAAAGCTGAATATGTTTCTGCTCTGACAGATCATTAAATGAAGAAACCGCCTCTTCAATAAAGGCTATAATATTCCCTAATGAAGGATTGTATCCGAACCCCTGCACCTCCATTTTTCTGAAATCGAGCAGTTGATTAACCATAAACAACAGTCTTCTAGCATTTTGGAGTATGAGATTCAGATATTTTTCTTCCGGCTTATTTTTCCATTGAATCATCAACTTTTCTACAGGAGAGAGAATTAAAGTAAGCGGCGTTCTGAATTCATGGGAAATATTTGTAAAGAATTTTATTTTCAAAGAATCAATCTCATGAATATGCAGCGATTCAATATATTCCTGTTCCATTTGCATTTTCATTCTCTCTTTGGTTAGTGTCAGATAACGAAGGAAAGCGAGCAATAATAATATCAGGATGATGTAGATAACATAAGCATACCAGCTTTTCCAGACTGGGGGAAGAATTTTTATTTTGAGGGTAATTGGCGATTCATTCCAGATGCCGTCTGAATTTGTACCTTTTAATTTAAAAGTGTAATTACCATTCTTTATGTTGGAAAAAGTTGCAAAGTTCTCCTTTCCTTCTGTAATGATCCATTTATCATTAAATCCTTCCAGATTATAGGCATATCTGTTTTTTTCGGGGAAGAAATAATTGAGAGCAACAAAGTCAATAGTGAACGAGTTCTCCTTATATTTCAAGACTACTTTATCGGTATTGAAGATCGGTTTTTCAAGTAAAACCCTGTTATTGATTACTTCACCATACCTGACTATTTTATTATCTATTCTAAAGTTGGTAATAACCAGTTTTGAAGAAGAACTGTCTTCCTTTATTTCGAGAGGATAAAAAGCATTGAGGCCATCCGGTCCTCCAAACCAGAGTTCTCCGTCTCTTGTTTCAAGAGCAGCAGTTTCGTTAAATTCCTTTCCCTGCAAACCATCACTCATTCCATAGTTTACAAATCGAAAAGAAAGAGAATCTTTCCCATCTGTTTTACTAACTATTAGTTTTGAGAGTCCATTTTTAGTACTCAGCCAGAGATTCGAATTATTATCTTCCAGTATCCTGAGAACACTGTTTGAAGGTAAACCATCCGCTTCTCTGAAAACCCGGAAATTATCGCTTAACTGGTCCATCAGATTCAATCCGTTGTTGGTGCATACCCAAAACAAACCTCTGCTGTCTTTAAAAGTTGAAATAACATGGTCGTCACTAATGGAGGTTGTTGTTTCAGGATTGCTAAAATAGCATTTTGACCTGTTTTGTACGGGATCATAAAAGATCAGTCCATGAGCAGAGCTGAGCCAAAGATTATCATTCTCGTCTGTGGCAAATGAATTGATATAATCGAAACATATAGGACTATTCTGTGAGTTAAAACGTCTGAATTTACCAGTTCTACGATCAAGGAGGTTCAACCCGTTGGTCAGTGTGGCAACCCAGAGGTTCTTACGACTGTCCTCACAGATACCCCAAACACGGTCATCCGAAAGGGTGGTTGAATCGGAATCACTATGACGGAAAACTGTAAATTTTCCGGTTTCAGGATCCATACAGTTTAATCCGCCAAAATAGGTCCCAATCCAGATTTTTTGTTCAGAATCCTCAAAAACAGAAACAATAATATTACTGCTTAGGCTATTTGCTTTACCCGGATGGGAAACATAATGAGTGAATTTATTGTTTTTCCTGTCATAGTAGTTAAAACCGCCGCCATTGGTTCCAATCAAAATATTGCCATTAACATCTTCAGTTATACAATCAACATCATTGTTGCTGATGCTGTTAGGATCAGTTGGATAGTTTCTGAATAACCTGAATTTCCGGACATTCTTCTTATAGAAATCGACGCCCTTCTTTGATGTACCAATCCATACAATACCTGATTCATCGCAATATAATGAGGAAATACCATTACTCGAAAGTGCACCTTCGGCATATGGCAGGTTTATAATATTGACAAGACTAAAATCTCTCTTATTAAATATGAAAACACCTTTACCGTCAGTGGCAACCCAAATCAGGCCGTCAATGTCCTGATCAATCGCGGTAACTTGTAAATTCGTGAAACCCGTCCCATAATTTTTCTGAAAATTAAAATCCCAGGACTTTTCCCTGATATTGAAAAGGTAAAGACCATTCAGGTCGGCTACCCATAAAATATTTTCATTATCAACGAATAATTTTGCAATGCTCCCGTTTCTGCCGTTCCCTTCCTTGAAAGACTCAAATTTTTCGAATGAATTTGAACTTTGATTGTATTTTATAATAAATCCATTTGTGGTTCCGATCCAGTACGAACCGGTTTTATCATAAGTAATTGTAGTAATATTATTTAACTGAGAAGTGCACGATTGTTCATCAATCAGTATGTGCCTGAAGGTTTCGTTTTTCTGATTAAAAAAAAACAATCCGTTATGCGTTCCTATCAATACATTACCTTCGCGATTGGTAGCCATAGCTGTTATATATCCAACGTCCTGGCATAACAGCGGGGCTGAAGGCAGCAGGTTTACCCTTCTGAATTTATAGGTCTCACAATTAAGAATACTGACGCCACCTCCCGTACCAACCCACAGATTACCATCTCTGTCTTCAGTGATTGCATTTATTGAATTATCAGCAATTGCTGTTGAATCCGAAATATTCTCCTGAAAAATCTCAAATTTGTATCCGTCAAACCGGTTTAGTCCGCTATTTGTTCCAAACCAGACAAATCCCTTTGAATCTTTGAAAATACATTTTATCCAATTCTCTGATAATCCGTTATTTACATCGAGATGAGAAAATACAACCCTGTTGTCCTGCGGATAAAGTGATGATGTATTAAAAACAGAAAAAAAAGAAAATAGAAAGACTCCCTTCATTAACTTTCTGATGAAGACTTCCAGATTAATTTTTTTCTGACAGACAAGGCTATGTATCAGGGGTTTTCTCATAATCATCAATAATTCTGAAAATCAAAAACCGGAATGGAAGATAAATTCCTTTTATCCTCTAAAAATAATCAAACCAATCGAATTTTGTATGACCTGTCCTTGTTTTGTTTTAACATTTAACACCTCATATAGTAGTAGGGACAGGTCGCGACCTGTCCCTACAATTATTATTGTTTTTTTATCCAGACGATCGATCCACCGTCCTTGTTTTCAGGACCCGGTTTATCTGTTGAATGTATTGAATTACGATTATTACGTGCATAATTGGGTATTGCCAGAAGAGGTGTCCCATCATCCCATTTGCCTTTAATTGTCATCACCCCGTTTAGCAAATCACCCCTCCATTCCAAAGTAAGAGGTCCGGTACTGATATATTTGTCGATATCAGGCTGATCGGCCTTTTCAACATTATAAATCATCGGGCCGTAACGCAGGGCAACTCTACCCCTGACAGCTTCAATTTTCCCGTCAGCTGTAATGGTCTGAATTCCCATCGGTAAAACCAGATTTACTTTATCTCCTGCTTTCCAGGTACGTTTAATAACAGCATATCCATTTACAATTTTTGGTGTAATGGTTTTTCCATTAACTGTAAGAGATTTAAGTCCCGAGATTGCAGGTGTCGGAGTATATAACGAACTAGTTGTCCGGTTTGGTACCCGGACAAACAAAGTAAATTCTTTTGTTTGTTTGGGATTTACAGTTATTGAAACCTCACCGCTCCATGGGTAATCGGTCTTCTGGATCATTTCAATATCGGTTCCTGCAACTTTTTCTACTTTTATTGTACTTCCGATAAACAGGTTTACGTATAAACCTTCATTACTTTTTACGTATGTCCATGTGGGGATCATAAGCAGTGTCCTCGGGATATTACCTACACAGCATGGACATACATGCCAGGAATAACGTGATTGCGAAGTTGAGAGACCATTTGTATAATAGAAATTCTTTCCTTCCAGATCGAGAGAACCCAACAAGGCGTTATAAATTGTCTCTTCATAAAGATCAGCATATTTTGCATCGTTATAGGCAATATTCATTTTATACTGAAAAAAGATCAATCCGCAGCTTGAGCACGATTCACAATATGCATTATTACGTAAAGAATAGTTTGGTCCGAAACCTTCGGATGTTTCCCCGCTGCCAACACCACCGGTTATATAATACTTCTTATTTACCATATTGTCCCACAGCGACATAACAGCACTCTGATAATCAATGTCGCCGGTTTCAGCTGCAACATCAGCCATTGCAGAATAATTGTAAACAGCCCGGACCGCATGACCTACTGCCTCATATTGCTGTTGTACAGGAACATGGCTCTGGTCGTACTCACTGCCATCGCGACGGCAGTCAAGAAGGAACTTTGAGAGTTTGATGTAATTGTCACCGTGGCCATTACCTTCCATGTCATTGACAAATCGACCGAAACGAACCAGGGCCTGCTCCATCTCCTGGTGTCCATCGTACCATTCCTTCTTACCCGGACCAATATTGGCAACCCAGCAATCGGCAAGTTTTTTTGCAGCATCATATAGCCGTTTGTCTTTGCCCTCGGTAAGTGTATAGTGATTTATTGCTGATTCGATGAAATAGCCTGCAACATATCCTTCATGATTTCCTCTGGTTCGTGGCGACCATCTCTCTTTCCACCTGGTGGTATCGCGAAGGGTGTAAGCTGTCTGGAGATACCCGTCAGGTTCCTGTGCGGCAAGAATGATAGGGATCCATTTTTCAATTGTTGCCTTCATTTTTTCCTGGGCTGCTATGATCTCCTTATCGTCTTGTGGATCAACCATCAGTGCAATACTCATAGCTTCAATGGTTTGATGAACCCATGCATTTGAAAAAACATATCCAAGATGTTTCCCATGCGGTTCTCCGCGAAGAGCTTTTCCCGCTTCAATGAAATTATCTAAACCACCTTCTCCTAATGTGAGGTCGGTCCTGTTTATCTGATCAATACACCATGGGATCCAGTTAACAATCATCGCTTTAGCCCTGTCGTTCCATAACGGGCTGTCAATCTTGTAACGCTTTGTATAAACAACATCGAGCCTTTCAGTCTGCGGAGGCTGTTGCACTTTTACCTTCAGGGATGAGGAAGAAGAAAGATCACCTTCTATAGCAGTCATTGACAGAATGTAATCACCTGACAGTGTAAATATAGCAGTAGTTTTAAGAGAGCCGGCATCAGCGAAATTAACATTACCCGGTCCGGAGACTTTGCTCCATGCAATCTTGCTATAAGGTGTGACAGATTTAACGCCGCCTGACAAGTATGTTTTCCCTCCCAGCATTACTGAACGATCAACTCCTGCAGTAACTACCGGCGGATGGTTGGGTGAATTTTCAGCCTGGAAGACCATCCATTCAAGCATAGTACCCAAAAATCTGTCGACAGAATCTACTTCCAGCCTCAGCTGAGTTGTCTGTACCGGATCAAATGTAGTTATATTGAACAGGTTATTCACAAGGCCAAGTCCTGTAGCATTTTTCACCGGAACAAAATCATTTCCGTTCCAGTATTTAATCCTGTAAGCTTGTGGAAGTCTGACAGTGTTTTCATAATTCCACCAGAAAACGGCAATCGCCCTGGTTTTAACAGGCTGAGTCCATTCATATTGTACCCATTGTGCCGTGGGGCGCTGCGGGGGTCTGTTGCCGCCGCCGCGCATACTACCGGTATTATTAGGTATAAGCCCATCGTTCAATGAGGTCATTGAAGCACCAGAACGTGATGAACTTGTTTGAGAAGCAACGACAGCAAGGTTTTTTCCCGAAGGAAGAGATATTGTTCCCTGACCATTTACAAGTATGGAAGAAACACCTGTAAGTAAAATTGCTGCGATCAATCGAGGAAAAGAGCTGGTAATCATATCATTAATGTTTTTATAAATCGTTTATCATTCTGTAGTCGGAAGCCAGACCATCATCTGTCCGGCACCACGGTTATTCCACAAAGCATAAGGGATCAGGGTAACAGGTTCCTCATTAAGCAACTCAACTTTACCATCAAGATTTCTTTTTGTCTGAAACCCGAAAGTTTTAATCACTTGTATTCCTTCAAGAAGCGATGGTTCAAATTCTGTTGTAAAGGCAGCATCTTTCTTTATTACGAAATTAAGTACATTGCCAGTATTGTTATCGGGCCATTCGGCACAATAAATGACAGGACCTCTCTGAAATGCTATTTTGTCTATATCTTCCTTTACTCTTTCGTCAGCAATAACCTTACGGACAGGCATTGGAAATTCAACTTCAACTTTGTCTCCCGGTTTCCAATTCCTGGAAATTACAGCATATCCCTCTACAAGGTTAATCTCAAAATCTTCGCCATTAACCAGAAGTTTTATAAGTTCATTATTCTGATCGGTAAATTTATAGAGCCCTCCGGGTGACGCTTCGTTAAGAGCCCATCCGGGAACCCTGATCTTCAGATCAAATTTCCCCCTGGTTTCAGGGTTAACAGTTATTTCGACCTTGCCATCCCAGGGGAAATTTGCTTTTTGTGACATGTTGACTTTTCTCTTTCCCATGTTGATATTTGCATCATTGGAAATAAAAAGGTTGACATAAAGCTCTTTATCGGTAAGGGCATACACATATCCGGGAATAGCAGGTACAAACCTGGCAATATTCGAAGGACAGCAGGCACAACCGAACCAGGCACTGCGTTCATGTTGTCCATTCGACTCCAACGGGTTAGGATAGAAAAATCTGTCGGCTGATAATGAGACCCCTGAAAGCATCGAATTATAAAGTGTTTTTTCAAGTATGTCAATATACTTAGCCTGACCATGCAAAAGGAACAGCCTGTGATTGAAAAAAATATCCCCTATTGAGGCACATGTCTCGCAATAAGCTGACATATTGGGTAATACAAAAGGATCGGCAAAACCTTCATTTCCACCTGTCGCCCCAATCCCTCCGGTTAGGTACATTTTCCCATAAACAATATCCTGCCATATTTTTGTAATTGCATTCAGATAGGCTTTATCCTTCTCAATAGCGGCTATATCGGCCATGCCGGAATACATATATGTAGCTCTTACTGAATGACCTACAGCTTCAGACTGATCAATAACTTTCCTGTGAGCCTGATTGTACTGTTCTCCATGTGGTCCACGAACATCAAGAAAGAAACGGGCAAGATCGAGATATTTTTTTTCACCGGTAACCCTGTAAAGCTTGACAAGTCCCATTTCAATAACCTGATGCCCCGGATAAACTTTCACCCGGTCCCAGCCAAAATCCTTATTCACGAGATCGGCCGATTTTAAAGCAATATCCAGTAGGGAACGTTTACCGGTAGCTTCGTAATGTGCAACTGCTGCTTCGTATAGATGACCTAAATTATAGAGCTCATGGCTAAGAACCGTATCGAGTTCCCATCTGTTTTTACTGGCCCACTCATGTAATCCTTTACCGCCATGCATCTCTGCAATCGTACGGTTAGTGTAAAGATATCCATCATCTTCCTGCGCAAGACCAATCTTCCAGATAAGGGTATCGAGGTATGCTTCGAGTTTTGGATCAGGATATGTCTGAAGTGAATAACTGGCACCCTCAATAATTTTGAAAACATCCGAATCATCAAAAGGGTAAATAGTTTGAAATTTGCCTGTATCAAGGCCAGCGGCAATTTCGAAGTTTTTTACTCTGCCTGTTGATTCACAATAACCGAAGGCAATAGGAATTGTTACCGATGCATTCTTTTTTATCCGCGGAGCCCAGAAGTTATCGGTAAGTTTAACTGATGTAAAGGGAACCGGTTGAATAGGATAATCTTCACCTGATGAAGACTTCTTAACACATCCAGGTATCAACAATACAACACCGGCAATTGTAATTATAACCTTGATGAGTTTTTCCATGCAGGATTTATTTTGTTAGTTCTAAAACAACGACTGATTTAGATGGCATAGTAATAGTCAGAATTCCATCCTTAAGTGTAAATCCGTTAAATGTAACCGGTTTTACAATTTCCGGACTTTCAAAACTGTTAAATGAATTCATTTCACCGGCAGTAAGAACCTCTCCGGTTACTTTTTTGAATGTATCACCTATTACAGGACAGGTTACAGTGACAGGTTTATTGGGATTGAGGTTTGCCAGGGAAATATGCACTTTGCCATCTTTATCAACCGATGCTGATGCAGAAATAGCAGGTATCTTTTTATTGCCGTTGGTATAATCCTCACATCTGAGATCAATGTTAAGAAGTTTAGCCTCCTGATGGACCCTGAACATCCTGAAGACATGATATGTAGGAGTCAGAACCATTTTGTCATCCTTTGTAAGTATCACAGATTGAAGTACATTAACCATCTGTGCAAGGTTTGCAACCTTTACCCTGTCGGCATGCCGGTTAAAGATATTAAGATGAATTGCAGCGGTTATTGCATCACGCATTGTATTCTGCTGATAAAGGAAGCCGGGGTTGGTTCCGGGTTCCACATTGAACCAGTTGCCCCATTCATCAACGACAAGTCCTTTTGTTTTCTGGGGATCGTAGCGATCCATAATAGCTGAATGACCTTTAAGAATGTTGTCCATCTGGAGATTCAACCTCATAGTCTCGAACCATTCCCGTTCATCAAATTTCGTCGCAGATCCTTTAAAACCCCATCCATCCACAACCGAATAATAGTGTACCGATATTCCCTGGAACATGTTCCGTGTTCCTGCATCCTTCATCAAAGTTTCAGTCCAAGCGAAATTATAATCAGAAGGACCGCAAGCTACCCGATAAAGTCTATTACCTGCATAGTTACCCAGGAATGTGGAATATTGTTTCATTGTATTTGCATAAAACGCATCTGTCATATTTCCTCCGCAACCCCAGTTCTCGTTCCCAATAGCAAAATATTTCACTTTCCAGGGTTCTTCACGGCCGTTTTCCTTACGCAGCTTGGTCATCGGACTTTCCGAATCAGAAGTAAGATATTCAACCCACTCTGCCATCTCCCTGACTGATCCTGAACCGACATTACCATTAATATAAGCATCGCAACCTAACAGTTCAGTCAGTTTCATAAACTCATGCGTTCCAAAGGAGTTGTTTTCGGTTACACCGCCCCAGTTAGTATTTACGATAGAAGCTCTTTTTTCTTTCGGACCTATACCGTCTTTCCAATGGTAAGTATCTGCAAAACAACCACCTGGCCAGCGAAGGTTCGGAACCTTGATTTCCCTAAGTGCAAAAAGAACATCATTTCTGATTCCGTATGTATTTGGAATTTTCGAATCGGTACCAACCCATATTCCTCCATAGATGCAGGTTCCAAGGTGTTCGGAAAAATGTCCGTAAATATCTTTATTGATAACTGTTCCAGGATTATTTGCCACAATCACTAACTGGTTAACGGTTACGAGGTTTTCTTTTTGGGCACCGGCTTCGGTACCTGCCAGTATGAGCAAAAACAAAAAAACTGTTATTGATTTTTTCATAATAAATTTTTCATTAGAATTCTTAATCCATTATTCTTCTTTGTGTTACTTCACGTCTTCACAAAGTTAATTCAGGCTCTTCTCAATCAATGAACCTAAAGCTTTA
>JAPLED010000058.1 GCA_026391475.1 Bacteroidia bacterium
AATAGCTTTGCCACCTTTTCTTATCAGTTGATATTTCTCCTGCTGCCGGCATCAGCAGGCCCGCGGTGCCATTGCGATGACCACAGAGAATGAAGGGAAATCCGTTAATCTTCTCTGCCTGGTAATTTCCCGGAAGACGATTAATTCGCATCATACTGTTGGGCAGGTTTACAAGAGGAACTGTTGTTTCAAGCAATGGGCTGATGCCGCCGATATTCGGATTTACGAAATCAACAGGGTCTGAACTCTTTTGAAAACATGATGTTAATATCATGCAAAAAACCGGAACCAATAAAAAATTATATTTCATTATTTAGTGTTTATAGTGACTTAAAACAAGTATAAACACAATAATGTGAAAAAACAATTATTTAACTCAAGTTGAAGATTTTTATTTTATAAGTGTGAGTCGGATTTAATTTATAAACAAACTCCCCACCTGATAAACCGTAATTGACAGCAACCAAGCTATTCCGGTTGTATAAAAGACTGTGAATGCAGCCCATTTCCAACTGCCCGATTCTCTACTTATGGCTGCAGTAAGAATGAATAACATAAACGAGAATGCTATCAGCGGGGTGAATATTGTCCTGCCGGCAGAATCCTTCTGAGTCTGTATCTTTTCAACCAGAGATGTTTTTCCGGAGTCATTACCGGACTGAAAAATAACTCCTAACGTACTAACTACAACCTCCTTAGCCGCCAAACCTGAAAGTATACTGACACTAAGACGCCAGTCAAAACCGAGCGGTTTCATAACAGGTTCGATTGAACGTCCGATTATTCCCATAAAAGATTTGCCCTGCTTCTCGCTGTTTTGCTCGAGCATCAGTCTGTTTACCGATTCATCTTTCTCATTATTGGTTAACTGTGATTTTTCAACCTTTACGATTTCCCCCGTATAATCCCTGGAATAGGTAACTGTCCGCGGAAAATTACTTAATATCCATACTATTACAGATGCCAGAAGAATTACTCCGCCTATTTTTCTAAGGTACAATCCTGTTCTGAACCATACATGTTTAAAGATACTTCTTACTGTGGGAACCCTGTAGGGAGGAAGTTCCATTACGAATGGTATCTCTTCCGATTTGAAAAATACGCGTTTCAACAGTAAGGCTGATAATATCGCAAATAATACCCCCAGCATATAAAGGAGAAACAAAACTGAACCCTGATTTTTTGCAAAAAATGCGCTTATAAACAGTATATAGACTGGCAATCTTGCGCTGCAAGACATGAATGGTGTTATGAGCATAGTAATCAAACGATCCCTGCGGCTCTCAATAATCCTGGTTGCCATAATTGCCGGCACATTACAGCCAAATCCCATGAATAGCGGAATAAATGATTTACCATGCAGACCGATCTTATGCATCATCTTATCCATGATAAATACAGCCCTGGCCATATAACCGGTATCTTCCATGAATGAAATAAACAAAAACAGAATAATAATATTGGGAAGGAAGACAATCACCCCGCCAACCCCGCCAATGATACCTTCAACAAGAAAATCTCTGAAAATTCCGGATGGTAAAATATTTGAGATCAATTCAGAAAGTTTTCCGGTACCCTGCTCCATCCAATATTTCGGATAGCCTCCCAGTTTAAAAGTTGTGAAAAATGTGAGCCACATAAAAAAAACAAAGATCGGGATACCCAGATATTTATTTGTCAGATAGTTATCTATGATTTTCGTTTTTTGTAACCTTTCAACTTTGCTGATTTTCAGAGTCTCTTTCAATGCTCCTGAAATGAAGCCGTACCGAAGATCGGTAATAACTGTTTCGACCGGATCGGAAAATAATTTTTCAAGCTTAAGGTACTCCCTTTTTGCTGTCTGAATTATTTCCGGGGAGTTAATGCAACGAGTGATACTCTTTGAAAACTCCTTATCATTTTCCAGTAACTCGATGGCAAGATATCGTGCCGAAATGATGTTTGTGAAAGCCCTGTTCCCTTCAATCTTTATTTTTGATTGTATCGCGCAAATGGAATTTTCAATTTCGAGGCCGTAGTTGATATGAATATGACGCACAGCAGGCTCCCTGTTCTCATAAACCTCAATTATCTTATCAAAGAGATTCTTTATTCCTTTTCCTTTCGAACTTACAGTAGGGATTACAGGCACTCCTAATAATTTACCAAGAGAATTATAATCCAGAATATCTCCTTTCTTCTCAAGCTCATCAAACATGTTCAGGGCAATTACTATCTGAACACCCATATCAATCAACTGGGTTGTCAGATACAGATTCCTCTCGAGGTTTGAAGCATCGACTATATTAACAACAATATCAGGTTTATTATCGAAAATATAATTCCTTAGGTATATCTCTTCCGGTGAATAGCTTTTTATTGAATATGTTCCGGGCAGATCGACAATTGAAAAGTTATAACCCGATTGCTTATAGCTGGCCTCTTTTAAATCGACAGTCACCCCGGCATAGTTGCCAACTTTTTCCTTTGAACCTGATGCAAAGTTAAAGAGCGTTGTCTTTCCCGAGTTGGGGTTACCGACCAGTGCGATCTGTATATGTTTGGTTTTATCTAACCATGAACCATTTTCATCTTCACTTATAAGTACACCATTAGAGGAATGGAATTCCTGAGATATACTGCCACGGTCTACTTCTATAAGCTGTGCTTCACTGTTCCTTAGCGAAATATGATACCCCATGATCTTATATTCTATGGGATCACGGAGAGGAGCTTTTTTAATAACCGATACTTTTTTCCCGACAACAAACCCCATCTCTGATAGCCGTTGTCTGAACTGGCCTCTTCCCTTGATCTTCAGAATTATCCCCTCTTCTCCCTCATTGAGATCATATAATGTTGTCATCTTATGATACAAAAGCTAATAAGCAAATTTAAACTATGCTTAAATCTATAACTTTAAAAAAAAGGTTTTGTTCAAAAACAGGCGACAGGCAACTGGCATCAGGCAACAGGTTTTCTTCTTCCGGTAGCCTGATGCCTGATGCCTTTTAGTCAACCTTCACCTTCACAACTACCTTTCGTACTTGTGAATTTTCTCCAACTTTTAATCCCGGACGGTGTGCATCGGAAGGGAAGAATATAAAAAATTTGTCTGGTGTTGCTTTATAATTAACACCCTGATTGACAGTCATAAATTCAATGTCTTTAGTTGCATCGTATGGTACAAGAACATCTTTTTTCTGTGATATCGGAGCAATTCCCATCTGTTCAACCCCGCTGATAACATACTGGATGTCAATGTATTTCTGGTGAGCTTCATACCTGGCATCTTCTTCATTCTTAGTAAGATACTCACTAACAGGAGCATACAGATTGTCACCATCAATATTATACCGTTTTATTTCAAGTTTTGACAAATCACTGTTTTTCAAAAAAGTAAAAGCTTTGTCCCATCTCTCTTTATTTTTAAAATAAGAAACTGCAAACACTTTTCTGTTTATAGAAGCATCAGGCGAAACAGTCCAACCGTTCAGCCATTCGCCTTTTTCAAACCATTTATCAATCTTCTTACTGCTCCATGTTGCAGGATCCGTGGAACTTTTACATCCGATAAAACCGAGGAAACTCGTCAAGGCCATGATTTTCAGGAATAAGTTTTTCATAATTAAGTAATTATATCAAGTTGTTAAATATTGTTCGTTAAAAATAACCATTATCACTTTTTAGCCAACTCCAAACATAATAAAAATAAACGAAACAGCTTTTAAATATACTCGCTTAAAAATTCTTAAAAGACCCTTAAAGATGCAGAACAGGAACCTCGCAGCAATATATTTTTATTTGGATTTCATTTTATTTAAATTTAAATTTACCAGAAGCAGCTTTAACGAATTAAAACAAAAAAATCATGAACCGGGCCCCGACACGTCGGAGCGGATTACATTATACCATTAAAAACAATTATATTATGATGAACCGAGCATGTTTTTCAGGAAACACAAACTTGCATGAAAATGTTGACATGCGAGCTCCATCCGACCTTTTTAAATCAAATTATTTACGGATGAAAAAAACAAATCTGATAATCAGTGTAATAGCTACACTTATTATTCTCAGTTCAACTGACTCCTTTTCACAGGACTGGCCACAATTCAGGGGCATTGGTCGCGACAGCAAGGTAACCGGATTTAAGGCTCCTTCAGCCTGGCCAACTGATCTTAAACAGGAATGGAAAGTACAGGTAGGCTTTGGCGATGCTACACCAGTACTTACAGGTAATAAAATTTATCTGAACACCCGGCAGGGAAATGAAGAGGTGGTACTCTGTCTCGATGCAGTAACAGGCAAAGAATTATGGAAGAACCAGTATCCTTCAAATGCTGTTACAGGTCCGTCAGCTGCTCACCCCGGCCCAAGAAGTACCCCCGCAGTTGCTAATGGGAAGATTGTTACTTTTGGTGCATCGGCAATCCTTTCCTGTCTCGATGCCAATACAGGGAAAGTAATCTGGAGAAAAGAGAACACCGCAAACGTGGTGCCCCAGTTTTTTACAGGAATGTCGCCACTCATCGTTGATAATTTATGCATTGCTCATGTGGGCACAAAAGATAACGGAGAGGTGATTGCTCTTGATCTTAATACAGGAAACGAAAAATGGAAATGGGCCGGAGATGGACCTGCCTATGCCTCTCCTTCTGTTATGACTGTTGACGGGAAAAAACACCTTATAGTACAAACAGAGAAGAACCTTATGGCAATTAACCTGACGGATGGCAAACTTCTTTGGCAGATTGCAACACCTGTTCAGCAGCGGTTCTATAATTGCGTTAGTCCATATATTGACGGACAAACAATATATTATACCGGCCAGGGTACCGGAATGAAAGCAATTAAAGTAGAAAAATCAGGCAATGAGTACGTTACAAAGGAACTCTGGAGCAGCACAGAGGTTGGAGCAAAATGGAATACACCGGTACTTAAAGATGGGTTTCTTTATGGTTTTACCGACCAGAAGAGAATATACTGTCTGAATGCAGCAACCGGACAGACTGCCTGGATCGATAATGCAGTTAATAGCGATTTTGCGACCATTGTTGACTGTGGTTCAGTCCTGATAGGATTACCCAGTACCCGGTATCAACGGCTTATACTGAAGTTGCCAGATACAAGGTTTCCGAAACACCAATTTATTCATTCCCCATTGTTGCCGGAAACCTTATCTATATAAAAGATGCTGAGACGCTGATGTTGTATAAGATAAATTAGTTATTATTACCAGTACCCAGCACCATATTACCAGATCTTTTCCATCAGTAGAATATTCCTTAATTCATTCGGAGTTATATTTTCCCTTATCTCACCGTTATCAACAACGGTTATAAAACCCGATTCCTCAGAAACTACAACGATAAGAGCGTCGGTATGTTCTGACATTCCGACTGCGGCTCTGTGCCTCATCCCGAACCGGGGGGGGAGTGAAACCTGATCAGTAATTGGCAACGGGCACCTGGCAGCAAGGATAAGACCTCCCTCGATAAGCACAGCCCCGTCGTGTAATGGCGTATTCTTGAAGAATATTGTTTCAAGTAACTCAGCACTGATTTGTGCTTTAAGGATTTCACCACCTTCAAAAAAGAGGTCAAGACTGCTTTTTCTGCCAATAACTATCAGGGCACCGGTTCTTTTTGAAGCCA
>JAPLED010000104.1 GCA_026391475.1 Bacteroidia bacterium
TCTTTATGGTTTTACCGACCAGAAGAGAATATACTGTCTGAATGCAGCAACCGGACAGACTGCCTGGATCGATAATGCAGTTAATAGCGATTTTGCGACCATTGTTGACTGTGGTTCAGTCCTGATAGGATTACCCAGTACAGCAAACCTGATAGTTCTCAAGCCGGTATCAACAGCTTATACTGAAGTTGCCAGATACAAGGTTTCCGAAACACCAATTTATTCATTCCCCATTGTTGCAGAAAATAAGATCTATATAAAAGATGCTGAGACACTGATGTTATTTAAGTTAAATTAGTTATTATCAGCCTCCCCCGCTCTCTCGGGAGCGGGGGACGGGAGGGGGTGAGGCAAAAATTTATTACCAGATCTTCTCCATCAGAAGGATGTTCCTCAATTCGTTTGAGGTTATATTTTCCCTGATCTCACCGTTATCAACAACGGTTATAAAACCCGATTCTTCAGAAACTACAACGATAAGAGCGTCGGTATGTTCTGACATTCCAACTGCGGCTCTGTGCCTCATTCCGAAACGGGGGGGGAGTGAAACCTGATCAGTAATTGGCAACGGGCACCTGGCAGCAAGGATAAGACCTCCCTCGATAAGCACAGCCCCGTCGTGTAATGGTGTATTCTTGAAGAATATTGTTTCAAGTAACTCAGCACTGATTTGTGCTTTAAGGATTTCACCACCTTCAAAAAAAAGGTCAAGACTGCTTTTTCTGCCAATAACTATCAGGGCACCAGTTCTTTTTGAAGCCATTGTTTCACAAGCTCTTACAATCTCTTCAGCTTCTTTTAGGCTTCCAGGTTCTTCCTTTACAGAAGAGAAAAGCCTGCCTAATGAAAACCTGCGTCTGTTAATATACCTGTTGCCGATAACAAGAAGAAATCTTCTCACCTCCTGCTGAAATACAATAATAAGAGCTATCACACCAACACCCATCACCTGTCCGAGCAATGCACTGATCAACTCCATGTTGAGAGCTCTTACTACAAGCCATGACAGGTAAATAAAAAATATCCCGAGAAAAATACTGAATGCTGCAGTTCCTCTGATCAGCCTGTAAAGTTGAAATAGTATTAATGCCACCAGGACTATATCAATTATATCAAGTGCGGTTATATGAAATGGCATATTGCTAAAAATATTAATCGTCAAAAATAAGAAACATTCTTAATTTGTAACTAATAAGTCGGAAGTCCGAAGTCTGAAGTCCGAAGATTGTTAAAACTTCCGACTTCCGACCTAATACATTTGACACTGATCAGTTACAGAGTTTTTAATTTTTCAATTAATTTTACTGTTTGTACCGCTTCCTTAACATCATGAACACGCAGAATATCAGCGCCATTAACAAGAGCAATTGCATTTAAAGCAGTCGTTCCGTTAAGTGCTTCATCAGCTGTTATCCTGAGCGTTTTCCAGATCATCGATTTCCGGGAAACCCCAATAAGTACCGGTAATCCGGCTATTGAGAAATCACCCAGCCGCCGCAGAAGTTCAAAATTATGATCGACTGTTTTACCGAATCCGAAACCCGGATCAATAATAATATCCTTCACTCCCACCGACTGAAGCCTGAAGATCCTATCTCCGAACCATTTCAGAATATCAGCCACAACATCGTCATATACAGGATTATCCTGCATAATGCGGGGATCTCCCTTCATATGCATCATTATATAAGGTACATTCAGTTTCTCAACAACTGAGAACATTTCACTGTCGGCATCGCCTCCGGAAATATCATTTATCATATGAGCTCCGCATCCGGTTATTGCCTCTCTGGCAACATCAGCCCTGAACGTATCAATCGATATTATAGCCTCCGGCAGCTCTCTGCTAATCAGTTTTATAGCTTTCAAAACTCGCTTACCCTCCTCATCCTGCGAAATATCTACTGCCCCCGGACGAGAAGAATATCCGCCGACATCAAGAATATCAGCACCCTCTTCCATCATTCTGACTGCTGCTCCGAGTATATCTTCATCAGAATTATAACGGCTTCCTTTATAGAAAGAGTCGGGTGTAATGTTTAATATGCCCATCACCTTTGGTATCTCAAGGTCCAGCAAACTACCCCCTGCATTGATATATCTTGGTTTTTTCAGCAAAACACTTTTTTTGAACATCCGAAATTAATGATTTT
>JAPLED010000016.1 GCA_026391475.1 Bacteroidia bacterium
ATTGTTCATTGAAAAGATGTTGAATTATAGTTTGCCTCGGATGCAAGCCACCCAGCTCACAGGAGCTGAGGGCAGAGATTTCATCCCGATTAAAGGAATTACCTTCACCCCTGAATGATTTTTATAGACAAAAGCGGAAAGGGTTTTATATGTGTTCCCTTCCGGTACACTTGTTGGTCTGCCATCTTTTTGCTTTGCTATTTCCCCCCTCGCCTGGCCTTCCTGAATAAGTTGCCCGCATAATTTCTGCGTTCTTATTTTTTGTTCCGCTGCCATGTTCTGAATTACCTCATCTTTGTTGAATTAAAACAACTGACTTAACATCGGATCAAAAGATCCGAAGTGTTTAAACTGTACAATAGTTGAATTGAAACCCGTCCGGAATAAAGTTTATTTTGAAATAATGATAAGAAGTTATAAATTGCCTTTCATTTTAAAAGTAATATATGGTAAGATAGAAAACTAAAGACATATAAAAATTAGCGTTTAGCGAAAGTCCTGTATCTGAAAATTCGACATTTCAAATACCTACGGGGAAGTTCAGTAAATGCTCACGCAAAGCGTGGGCGTTGCTTTACTTCGTAGGTATGGGTGTCGAATCCCACAGATACAAGTAAATGCAACTAACCCACGCTGATTTTTTGTGCCAACCACAAAAAGCGTATGAAAAAACTTTATTACGGTGATAATTTAGAGGTACTAAGAAAATACATAAAGGATGACAGTATTGATTTAAGTTACATTGATCCTCCATTCAATTCAAAAAGAAACTACAACCAGATTTATAATAACATTGGTAGTGATGACAAAGCCCAGGCACAAGCGTTTATTGATACCTGGACATGGGACGATGAGGCGGTAAAAGGATTTGAACAAATTACAACTAATTACAATGGAGTTTTTACAAAGCAATCCATTGAGTTAATAATCGGGCTGGAAAAGGTTTTGGGTAAAGGTGATTTGCTGGCGTATCTTATTCATATTACATTAAGGGTTGCAGAAATTTTCAGAGTATTAAAACCAACCGGAAGTTTTTATTTGCATTGTGATCCTACTGCAAGCCATTATTTGAAATTGGTTTTAGATAGTATTTTTTGTTCAAAAGGTGGTGATTTTATAAATGAGATTGTTTGGCATTATAGGAGATGGACAGGCAAAGCAAAAAAATTTCAAGGATTGCACGATATAATTTTCTTTTATACTAAAACAGACAATTACATTTTTAATCCGCTCTACATTGACTATACAGAGGGTTCAGTTGAAAGAAAAATGCAAGGAGTTTTACATAGATTTAAAAAAGGACAAAAAACACTTTTGGTTAGTAATAGGGAAATAGATGAGAAAGGTGTTAGGGATAACGATGTTTGGCAAATACCATTTGTTGCGCCCTCAGCAAAAGAACGCCTCGGTTATCCTACTCAAAAACCAGAGGCATTATTAGAAAAAATAATCAAAGCCAGCAGCAACGAAGGTGATTTAATTTTAGATATTTATTGCGGTTGCGGGACCACCGTTGCAGTTGCAGAGCGGTTAAATAGAAACTGGATTGGAGTAGATATAACCTACCAAAGTATTTCATTAATTCTTAAAAGATTGGAAGACAGCTTTGGTAAAAGTGTTTTAAATGATATTGAAATAAATGGTATCCCGGAGGACTTTGAATCCGCCGTTGCACTGGCTCACAAAAAAGAAGACCGCACCAGAAAGGAATTTGAAAAGTGGGCTGTTCTTACCTATTCAAATAACCGGGCAATGATAAATGAAAAGAAAGGTGCGGATGCTGGTATTGATGGGATTGCTTATATGCAGGACAGAAATGAAAACAGCGATATTGAATTGAAACAAGTTTTATTCAGTGTGAAGTCAGATAAAACCCCTCATGTTTCTTATATCAGGGATCTGCACGGTACTATTGAGCGGGAGAAGGCAGCAATAGGGTATTTCATTACTTTGTTTCCACCTACCAGGGAAATGATTGCTGAATGTAAAAAGATTGGTAAGTATAAAAATAATTTGATGGAGCAGGAATACCCAAAAATAGAAATAGTAACGGTTGAGGATATTTTGAGCGGCAAAAGAATAACTATCCCGACCAGTCACCAGATTGCCGTTGTAAAGTCAGCACAATTAAAACAAACAGATAAGGGACAGGCAAAATTGTTTGAATAAACTTTATCTGGAATTATTTAATTATTAATCTATTTGTTTGGAAATTAGTAACTTCGATTAAAACTTGAAACTATGAAAAAATTATTTATTCCTTTAAGTGTGATGTTCATAATGACATCATGCGCGGTAACTTTACCATTACAAACAAACATTAGTGATAATGTGCTTCTTATGTCAAAAAACAAAGACATTAAAGTTAATTATGAAGTTTCATCTGATGTAAAAGATGGTTTTATATTATATAAATATGAATATAAAAATGGAACTAAATCAGAAAATAATAAAGCATTTAAATATGCTTCTGAAACTGGATTAAAAACAATTTGGAAAAATTATTTTGAATCAAAATTCAATAATTATTCAATTAATGAAATGAATGTTACAATAAAACAAACTCAATTTTATTTGAGAGAACAATCAACGACTGGTATAGGTTTTACCATGTTAACTGGTAATACACAAAGTATAGTAGAAGCACATTCTACTATCAAAATTATAGTTATATACAAAGATAAAACATACCAAAAAGATTTTGATATTGTTTCAAATAGTTATCAGGAATTACAACAAATGCAAGCTGGTGGTTTTAAGAGTTATCAAAATCCAACCGCACAAAAATCTCAATTAATTCAAGATTGCTATAATAAAGGGATAGTACTTTTTGAAAATTTTATCACTTCAATTTTATGACAAAAAGAATTTTCGTCGTTTTGCGACCTACTTGAAAACTACAAATAAATACAAAACCGGACGAATCGGACACTATAAAAAAGACTTTTAATAAAACCAATTTTACCGACTATTCAGAACAAAAGAAAAAAGATCAAACCGTTATATATTGCCGGGTCAATCTTTTGGTATTTAAGATTCTATTTAGTAAGCTTAAAAAATCAACTAAAAAATAAATCTAAATGAAATACCCATGATTTAAAAAACACAAACAAGTATGAAAATAATTAAATTTATAATATGTTGATATTGTTTAACTTAATAATTATTTACGTATGAAAAAGAACATCCCAGCTAAAGTCGAACTTTTTAAAACCATTATTGATTTTACAAAAGATGCCAAACCGACAATTTCAGACTATAATACTCTTTATGCCGAAATTTTCGGTCAATATCCAAATGTTCAGTGTATCATTATGATTGATGCTGAAAACGGTTATCAACCTCAATTAATGCCATTTTATACTTATGTAGATGGATTGCTTGACACAATATATTTTGATATTGGTGCAGAAAATACAGGGTATTTAATTTTAAGTTGAGCATTGGCGAAATCCTAATAATTGAGCAACTTAATAAATTAGTGTTTCATCCTGGGGGAGGGGTCTCCCATGGTGAACGAGACGACCCCGGAAATAAAAGCCGGGGTTTACTGTTTAAAATCCCTTAAAAAAAGCCAGTTTTTTGAGTTGTGGTAAAATTGTAGGGAAACAAATAACTCAACTATCTGATAATATGATAATTGAGTTGTTAAATTGTCGGGGTGGCAGGATTCGAACCTGCGACCCTCTGGTCCCAAACCAGATGCGCTAACCGGGCTGCGCTACACCCCGAACATCGAAGCGCAAAAGTATCATAACATATCAACGGTAATTTGATTATTTTCTTTAGTTTCCCATCCCGTCAATACCATTCAGTTAATTTCTGAACTATCTCCTACCCTACCAAGGCATAGAGGAACGGGCTACGTCCGAATATAATGAGAAAGTTATTTATGGATTAAAACAGCATTGAAAAATATCTTACTATTATTTTAATGTAATTTTCAGGACACCATTAGCGCCCTGAACTCCCCACATTGTTGCGCCAACATCATCAATAAATTCAATTTCGTTTACATCAGCGGGAATTACAAATGAAATATCGGAAACAACTTTCCCATCAACAACGTAAAGGACCTGGGGATTAGAATTAAGAGAACGGATTTTTTTATTATAAACAGTGGTGCCCTTTACACTGACTTCATAAAACTCACTACCAATTAGTTCATATATAGAACCATAAGTCGAATAATCCTTTCCTTTTTTAAGCTGATCTGCGCTAATTGCATGTTGAAGGGCAGTTTCGGTGATATGTCCATTATTTACAGCATCGTTAAAATTGGTGACGTTATTTTCATAGAGAAGGTCTATTGTGTAAATGTTTTGTTTACCCACCCTGATTTTTCTATCGTCAAAACCAGATGCCGTAGCAGTCAGAACATCTTTTTTATAACTTTGTATAGTAAACCGGCCAAATGAATCAGTATATGCTATCTCCCCGGATTTTAATGCAGATACTTTTACTTTATTCAAAGGGACCTGATGGAAGGTTGTGACAATACCTGAGACAGGTTTCTTCTCCTGTGCCTTTACTTCAAATCCAATTAATAGAATTATCAGAATTGAAATAGTAGTATAGAGTTTTGTTTTCATGGCTGAATTTTAGAATGTAGCTAAGTTACTAAAAATTAATTAATGCATTTTATTAATTTAAAATAAGTTAGTAATCCGGGGAAGCATTCTATGAGTGCCTGAGATCAGATACCTTTAAAGGATGCTTTCAAAAGTTTAAAAAAAACCGAAAGGGAATATGACAGACTTCTTAAGGTATTAAAAGCCTTCAGGCTGTATAGGCAGGCTGATATTTATCCAGACCTACTGCTTCTTCGAATGCCCAGATAAACCTCATAAAAAAGGTTGCATATTCCTCCTGCTCAAAATAATTATAAGTCTCGTCAGGAGTAGAAGGAAGGTCTTCGAAGCAATTTTCTTCAGAGGATTTACCCATTTCTGTTCTCATAAAATCGATGCGCTCACCATTAATCCGGTTATAAAAATGCCAGCCTTTTTTCTTATGTGTCTTCAGAATTTCACCGCCAAAAATGTCATGAATTAACAGCGAAGCAGCACTACTCTGATCATCTACGGGGTTTTCTGGAATCCATCCTGGATTGTTATCCAATGTCAAACTGTGTTTCAGTGCGTCCTGCACAACCATCCTATTAAACATATTTTTTTGCTTTTTGGGTTAGCTGAATCATGTAAAAAAATTGAATTATTTCATTGATAACCTGATTTTGTCATGAATGAAACTTCACATAGGAAAGTTAAACCCTTTGAATTTAGAATATATTACAAAACTTTGGTAAAAAGTTACATGATTCACATATTTACCAAAGCGCTGCACCTTTTGTGACTAATATTTTTGAATGGTAGTATTTAATGATTGTTCTGCTTTTTAAAGCCTGAAATATCAACTACCGACAAAAGGCATTTCCGGTCATCGCCGGTAACTATGCCTTCCATATAAACAAGGCATAAAGGATTATTGTCATAACCAAGCATCACCTCGCACGATTCTTTAGTATTACTGGTATAAATTTTACTGAAAAACTTGTTAAATACAGGCTGCGACGCTTCAGAAACGAATAGCTTAAAGTTGCTGTTTACCAAAGCAAAGCGTTTTTCACCAAGCAATTCGGCACCAGTAAAGTTCAAATCGCAAATACTACCATCAGAATCGAGTGTAAAATAGCCCATCGGGGCAAAATCGTACAACATGGTGTATTTTTTAAGAGCCGTTTCTGCCGTTTCATTTGCCTGACGCAACTCTTCGTTCTGCATTTCTAATTCTATCTGGTGCACCTGTAGTTCGTGAAGGAGTTTTTTCGCGTCAGCTTCCTTAACCGAAATGTCAACTTTTTTTTGCTTCTCTTTCAGAAGTTCTTCGGCTTTTATACGCAGCATTTGGGCATCTGTAAAATTCTGTTCTTCGTTAGTCATGTTATAATTATTCTTTTAGTGATAAAATCATTCCTGTTGCCATTTTCAGGTTGTTGAGCAGTACATTTACGGAACATTTTACATCGGAGGTATTACCACCGGTTGCAATTACCTGCATTTTGAATTTGCCATCCAGCTCTTTTTTCAGCAGCTTATTCATTTCATTTTCAGTCTTTTTTCGCGCCGGTTCAGGAATAAACATCTGAATAAAATTCTGGTTTACTGCATCCACACGTTTTTTGCCTAAAAATTTTTCAGCTTCAGTATTAAACTCCAGTATTTTCCCGTCGGTTGATAATTTAATTATTACATCTGACGATGAATTTAAGAGCAACCGATTTATTTGCTCTGTTTCGTGTAATTTTATTTCCACCTGCTTGAGATCGGAGATGTTGAAAAAAGTGATGACCAGGCCATCTATTCTGTCGTCGAAGGTGCGGTAGGGCATAATGCGATTGGAAAACCATTGCCCGTCTTTGGTCGGAATTGATTTTTGTATAAATACGAGTGTCTTTAATACTTCGAGAGCATCGGCAGCCAATTCGGGGTATATAAGGTCTGAAACCAGGTCGGTAAAAGGTCGTCCTATGTCGCTTTTTATCAGTTTAAAAATTTTGGTCGCCTGAATGGTATAGCGACGGATATTCAATTCTTTGTCGAGAAACAAAGTAGCAATATCGGTGCTGTTGAGCAGGTTTTTCATATCATTGTTCACCCGCGAAAAATCATCTACCTTCGACTGCAATTCAGCATTCACCGTTTGAAGTTCTTCATTCAGGCTTTGCATTTCTTCTTTTGAAGTCGTAAGTTCTTCATTGGTAGATTGCAGTTCTTCATTGGTAGATTGTAATTCCTCGTTTGTAGATTCCTGTTCTTCCTGCGAAGTCTGTACTTCTTCGAGAGTGTTCTGTATCTCTTCACGAGCATGCTGCAACTCTTTCTCCAACTCCGATTGCCTGATATTGGCTAAAATCTTCTTTCCTTTTTTTGCCCGCAGTTTGATGTTAGTAATATCCGGCACATCAGTAAAAATTATCATTACCTTGCCGTTTAAAGGTTCGGGTTTATCAATCC
The DNA here is from genome assembly GCA_026391475.1 of Bacteroidia bacterium. Classification (GTDB taxonomy): domain Bacteria; phylum Bacteroidota; class Bacteroidia; order Bacteroidales; family VadinHA17; genus LD21. The sequence goes on from JAPLED010000016.1 coordinate 7,017, forward strand.
ATTGAATGTTAACATTTAAGGTATGCGTACTACCGTCTGTACCAACTTTGATATTGCGCAAAACCACAGATTCTTTTTTCATTATGGCTTTGCGAAAGGCAACTGGAAATTCGTTGCGCAAACCTTCGCGTAACATTGCAAAAATATTCATGTTTGCTTTACCAACCGCCGGCTCCAGATATTTTCCCGTACGTCCGCTGATGTAAATGATGTCGCCATTTTCGTTCACCAGAACACCGACAGGTGAAAAATGCTGCAACAGCAGTTGGTCGGCAAGCGTTTGAATATTCTGGGTTGATCCGGCAAGTATTTGTTTTTCAATATTGACCGGTTTGGTCCGGGAAAATGAAGAAGGAAAATCTAATAACTCAGGTATCTGGGAAGCAACGGAGCGTTTGAAAATTTTCAATTTGGAATCCACAGGTGTAAAAAGGTGACTCTGCGTTCCAAGTGTTTCGGAGCTGCCCAGGAGTATAATTCCTTCAGGGTTAATACTATAGTAAAACAGCCCGATCAATTTTTTTTGCAACTCGGTATCCATGTATATAAGCAGATTGCGGCACGACAGGATATCGATCTTGGTAAAAGGCGCATGCATGATAATGTTGTGTTGTGCAAACACAACTTTTTCCCTTATTTCAGTATTGACGCGATAACCCTCCTCTGTTGCTTTAAAAAAGCGATTCAGGCGATCTGGTGATACATTGGCAGAAATATTTGCAGGAAATATGCCTTTCCTGGCTATCTCAATAGATTCATTGTCGAGATCGGTAGCAAATATCTGTAACGAACGGTTTCCGTGCGGTTTGATTTTTTCAAGCGCTTCTTTAAACACTATGGCTAATGAATATGCCTCTTCTCCGGTAGAACACCCTGGTACCCATGCCCGCAATATTGAACCCTCTTGCTGATTAGCAATAATATCTGGAATAACCGTCTCTTTCAACTTTTCCCATACTAAAGTATCACGAAAAAAACTAGTTACCCCAATCATCAATTCTTTGAAAAGAATATTCGCTTCCTTTGGATTTTCCTGCAAAAAGTGGACGTATGAAGATATCTTATCAATTTTGTGGACTCCCATGCGTCTTTCGATGCGGCGATACACTGTATTTTTTTTATACAATGAAAAGTCATTGCCGGTATAGGTTTGCAGCAGAATAATAATTTTTTCGAGAGCACTTTTGTCTTTAATATCTATATCCTGATCTGATCTGATGATAGGAATATGTTTAAGAAAACCAATGAGCTTCGCAGGCAACTCGTTGGCTGGAGCCACAATATCGACCACCACGGAATCGATGGCATTGCGGGGCATGCTGTCGAATTTTGCCGTGGCAGGGTCCTGTACCATCACTATTCCTTTTTTTTCTTTTATGGCACCGATTCCTATACTGCCGTCGGAGCCCATGCCCGAAAGAATGAGACCGATACTTCGTTCATGCCGGTCGTCGGCAAGCGAGCATAGGAAAAAATCAATCGGAAGGCGCAGTCCTCTTGCTTCCACTGGTTTAAACAGGTGAAGCACCCCCTTTAATATAGACATGCTGGTATTTGGCGGAATTACATACACGCTGTTTACTTTTACAGCCATACGGTCTTTTACCTGAAAAACTTTCATTTTGGTAATTCGCTGAAGCAACTCCGGCAACATGCCTTTTTGTGTAGGATCCAGATGTTGGATAACAACATATGCCATTCCACTGTTTTCAGGCACATTACTCAGAAATTGCTCTAACGCTTCCAGTCCGCCAGCCGATGCGCCGATACCGACTATTGGAAACGGACCGTTATCTGAATCTGAAGTTTTTTCTTTTGAAGATACTGTCAGTTTTAGTTTCTTAAGTTTCACTCGCAATGTTTTATGTTTACATACATCTTAAAGTATCAAAGATATATTTTTTTGTTATTGAGTATCATTGATGCTTAATGAGTGGTGTTTTTTTTGCAAGTTCACGGGCCTGACCAACCCAGTTATCTTTCTCAATACGACCTGGAATAATTTCCAGTACCTCAGTAATGGTTTCTATATCTGTGTGTGTAAGCTTACTGATTTGATCAAAAGTATATATATCGAGCGCGTTTAATCGTTCTTCAACCCATAATCCAAGTCCATCAATCAGGGTTAAATTATTAGCCTCGTGTTTATGGGCAAACCCTAACCTGTCGTAGTAAATTCTTCCCCTTCTTTCCCTGATGCGCTTAAGGAGTTCAGTCTTATTACCTGCGATACGGACAAGTTCCCGTGCCTGAAGTATCCATTCATCTCTTTCAATTCTGCCGGGGAAGTATTCAATTGCCTCAGCAACAGCAACAACATCTTCTTTGGTAAAATTACTGATCTGTCGGAAAGTATAGATATCCAGCACATTGAGTTTTTCCTGAATCCATCCGCCAATACCGCTGATGATGGTTAAGTCATCAGCTTCTTCTTTTTTGGCAACTCCTATCCTATTGTAGAAAATGTTCGTCTTTCTTTCACTGATCCGTTTAAACAGCTCCGTCCTGTTATCTTTGTCATGCACAAGTTCCCTGGCTTGTGCAACCCATTCATCCCGTTCAATCCTGCCTGAAAAGTACACAATAGCAACATTAATCGTTTCAATATCCTTAGCAGTGAATTTACTGATCTGTCTGAAAGTATAAATATCTAATGCATGCAGTCTTTTCTCAATAAAAGGACCAATACCGCTGATCATCTTCAGGTCATCCTTTTCTGCCATTGTGGCTGTTCCAAAACTCTTGTAATCCAGTAAGTGCTTACGTTCTGCAATATGCAACAAAATAAGATGTTCCATTTCTTTGTCCTTTTCATCCAGACTTTTATGCAGATTACTTATTTCCCCATTAAGGTTGACGATACGGTTATTCAATTCATGCTTGTCGGATTCAATAGCTTTAATTCTCTTTGTATAAATCGACTTATAATAAAGCCATGCAGTTACATACCCAATGATTGCAGCACCCAGTAATAAAGAAATTATCACAATGGTTGCTTCACCTCTTGTCTGTGCTAAAAGAATTGTTAAAGTATTCATGATTTTAGTGTTTTATAGTTATTGCTGTTCTCCTGTTATTTGCTCTTCCTGGTGTTGTATTATTATCATCTGCAGGCTCTTTCTCGCCCTTGGATTCTATTATGATCTTATTTGCAGGCAAGCCCTTGCTTTCAAAAAAATGCTGCACACTTTGAGCCCGCCGGTAACCCAGAGCCTGATTATACTCATCGGATCCGACTGCATCGGTGTGCCCTGTGATACTGAGCCTGGCTTGTGAATTTTGATCCAGATACGCATTTGATTCATTAACGTACTTGTCTGTCTCTGCATCAGAATTGAATTCAGATTTGTCAAATGCAAAGTAGATTAACAGGTTTTTGGGGATTACTGCCTGTTCACGCACTAATGGCTTAGATAAAGTGTCTACAGCGATGACATTTCTCTGGTTGACGACAGTTTCGATAGTTTCGGTTTCATTACACAATCCTTTTACCTTACATACATAGATATAAGTTGATAGTGCTGACCAGCAAAATAATGCAAGAAATCCAATTACCAGAATTTTCATTGGTTTAAATTTTTCATTTGTGAAGTGAGATTATAAAGCATAAATATACAGTTATACACCGGCTTAAATGTTACATAACTTTTGAAATAAATTACATTATTCACATGTTTTCTGCAGCGCAACCGGGTGGTTGATCCTTTATATATAATGCCGTATGGAATGGTCCGGTATTATTTATAAAATGTCTCATCGCATATCCAAAATGTGTGAATCATGTAACTCTTACCCAAAATTATGTAACACTTCTTATTTCAGATGAGCATAATTTCGCAGAATATTAATCCATGAATACCGGCAGGCAAATTTCAGTTCAGAAATTTTTATACAATTAAATAAATCTATTATGAAAAAGTTGAGAATGAGTTTAATCATGATTTTAAGTGCAGCTTTGATTCTATCAGGTTGCGCTTCATGGAACAAAACACAGAAAGGAGCTGTTGTAGGAACTGCAGCAGGTGGTGCAATGGGCGCGGTGATTGGCAAGGCTTCAGGTAATACTGCTCTGGGTGCAATTATCGGAGCTGCAGTCGGAGGAGCCACAGGCGCTGTGATTGGCCATCAGATGGACAAACAGGCTGAGGAAATTAAAAAGACCGTTCCTGATGCAAAGGTTGAACGTGTAGGTGAAGGAATCGTTGTGGAATTCAGCAGTAATGTTCTATTTGGATTTGACAAATCGAGTCTTTCGGCTGATGCTAAAACTAACCTTAATAAACTGGTTACGGTTCTGAACAGTTATCCTGACACGAATATTGAATTGCAGGGGCATACCGACAGCAAAGGGACTGAAGCGTACAACCAGAACTTATCTGAAAAAAGGGCTACTACCGTATCGGGTTATCTGGCCGGTGAAGGTATAACTGCCAACCGTCTTACGATTAAAGGATTTGGCGAAACTGTTCCAAAATATGACAATGAGACAGCAGAAGGTCGCACTCAAAACCGCAGGGTTGAGTTTCTGATTACTGCAAATGAAAAGATGAAGGCTGCAGCTGCAAAAGAAGCAGCTAAATAGGAAGAGACGGAAGACGGAAGACGGAAGACGGAAGATTGAAACTTAGTCCATCTGGCTTCAGACTTCGGACTTCGGACTGATTAGTTACAAATAAATCGAATATAAAAATCTTAAACAATTTAATATGAAAACAAAACTTATTTCTTTTGTATTGATCCTTATACTTTCAGCCCCTTTGGCAATTGCTCAAAGTACAGATAAAGGAAAAACATCCTTTGCCATTCTTGGCGGTGTAAATTTCCAGAATCTGAATGGAAAAGATGATGGTGGGAACAAACTTGAAAATGATATGATCTTAGGTTTTCACGCCGGAGTCAATATTCAGATACCCGTTGCTCCGGAGTTCTATTTTCAACCCGGATTACTATTTACCACAAAAGGAGCAAAAAATTCAACAAGTACTTACAAGCTTTCTTATATTGAATTGCCTTTGAACTTTGTTTACAAAGGCTTGTTGGGTAATGGATATGTTATGGTTGGATTTGGACCCTATGTTGGTTATGCTATAGCAACAAAAGGTGGAGATTTTAAAACATTTGATGCAGGTGGGAACATTTTTGCCGGATATGAAATGGCAGGCGGGATATTCTGCCAGCTGAACACACAATTTGGAATGCTTAACATTAAAGATTCCAGTGATAAATCATCATTTAAAAATACAGGTTTCGGTCTTTCAATCGGATACCGGTTTTAACAAAAAGTTTTAAATACAAAAAGACCGTCTTTATCAAACAGAGACGGTCTTTTTTATTTGTAACAGATATGATAAGGATCAACAATCCACCTTATTTTTCTTATCACCCATCAATTCAAGCCTGGTACTGTTGTGTTTTAAAAGATATAGCGAATTGAGAGTGCTCCGCCATCGGCCCAGAAGCCTGAATAACCAACAAGATTTAAAGCGGGCTTCCAGTCAATACCTAAATTTATTGGAACTTCCGTGAAGCTATATTCAAGACCCAGTATTCCATCTATACCTATAACAGTATAATTTATTCCTGGATCTCCCCAGTAACTGTGAGTATAATCGCCGTTCCAGAAGCCAACATGCGCTCCGAATCCATAATACCATTTCAATCTTTCTGTGTTGAAAGCCTGGTTATGGATTTCATAAAGACCGGTAATCTCAAACCCTCTCCATCTGCTGGCAAGAAGAAATTCAAAGGCAGACTTTTCACCGGTGAAATGCTTAACAGTCAGACCATAGTATGGACCGGCTCTCAGTCCGATCCCTGTATTGTAATCCTGTGCATAACTGATCGAAACCAAACAAAACACAATCAAACAAGTTATTACAATTTTTTTCATTTGCATAAATATTAATTAATTCCTACTCATTTGGCTTTTCAGCTCCGCCCCCGCATTAAAACCTGTGCGGGACAGGTCAGTTTTTTTTATGTGTTCTTACTGCAACTGCGCCTATAGTTATCAACAAAAGTATTTTTCATAATTGTGAATGTCCAGGCTTTAAATTTTTGATTATCAACATATTTGTCCCGACTCATTAATACTTTCAGATAAGTTTCCTGTACAAGATCTTTTGCATCCGTTCTTTTAAGGTTAAGATGATATGCAAACTTCAGTAAGCTGTGTTCAAGACTTAGTAATTGTGAACAAAATTCTATTGCTGTCATGTTTATTATTTTTTTGGAGACAGCAATAAAACGACTCCGCCAATCCCCATTACAGCAATGCCGATCAACGGCGACCAACTGAGGTGGTGCGGTTTGTTTGCGGTGATATGAACTTGTCCGATATCAACTACTTTCTCTCTGGTAAAGAAAGTAATGGCTGTAAAAATGGTTAATCCTAAACCGATCAGGATAATGAAGATACCTGCTTTTTTCATTACTTTTTTTTACAATAATAATATGTTTGAAAGATATGTCAAGCTGCAGTAATATGAGTTACACAATTTTTGATAAAAGTTACATGATTCACGCATTCACTTGAAAGGAGAAAGGAGAAAGGAGAAAGGAGAAAGGAAAAAGGAAAAAGGAGAAAGGAGAAAGTAGTTTAAAAAAATCCCCTCCTGGGAGAGCCTGCCCCGATTTATCGGGGGGTCAGGGGTGGGTTAATAAAAGGGGAGAAGATAAAGGAGAGAGAATAATAAATTACTTAAAATATTCTCTGACAAAGGCTTGCATTTGATTTTCCGTCATTTTATCAGAATCTATTATCTCAATTTTTATATTTTCAAAAAGATGGTCAGCTTTTAACAAGTTTAATAATTCGCTTTTGGCTTCTGTTGGGCCGAATAAAACAACCTCCTGGTAATTTTTAATAATATCGCTTAGCTTTTTGTAATAGCTTGATTGCTGGTGTTGCTCTTTGATATGTATAAGTTTTTCACTTTTGTACAAATTGAATTCTTTTTCAGGATGTGCAGATTCTGATACAATATTATTTGTTACAATCGTATCATTTGCTAATTCCATTAAAAAAGCATTTGAATGATCCATACAAATACCCAGATGTTTATTTTTTTTCATTTTTATTATGTTTAATTATTGATTTAATGAATCAGAGTCTCACAATTGTGCCTGTTACAATTCCGTTTCATAAAGACGAAGTCTGTTTCTGAGCGCAATAATTTCATCCTGCAGAGAGTTTACCCGCTTTAGCAAATGAGTGATGGTTTCAATACCTTCCAGATTAATATCCAACTCGTAATAAAAGCGAACAATTTTTTCTAATTGTTGCAGCTGGTTTGAATCAATAAACCCTGTTTCTTTAACAGTAGTAATTTCTATTAATCCGGTTTGCTGTAATAAACTGATAAATGAAATCTCAATGTTGTGGTTAGCACAAAATATATCTACAGCTGTTAATTTTTCTGTTTGCATTACATACGTTTATTAAATTACGATTCAGATAATTCTGTAAATAATACTTTTTGCTTTTCAGTTAAATTTGTAGGAATTTTAACTGTATATGTTATGTGTAAATCTCCAAATTGGCCATCATTTTTATAAACAGGAAATCCTTTATCTTTTAACTTTATTTTGCTTCCATTTTGCGTTTCGGGTTTTACTTTTAGTTTTACTTTTCCGTTCAATGTATCAATTGTGATTTCACCTCCCAACACTGCTGTATATAAATCTAAATCAACCGAAGCATATAAATTATTTCCTAATCGCTTAAATACGGGGTGATTGGTTATTGAAAATGTTATATATAAATCGCCGTTAGGTCCGCCATTTATTCCCTGGCTCCCATGCCCTGCTATTTTAATTGTTTGCCCGTTTTCAATTCCGGCAGGGATAGTAATTCTTATTTTTCCGCCATTTACCGTTAACATTTGTTTGTGGGTTTTAAAAGCATCGATGAGATCAAGATGTAATTCCGCATTGAAATCTTCTCCTCTGTATTTCACCTGTCTGCTTCTGCCAGCGCTTGCTGCACCACCAAACATTGATTCAAAAAAGTCGGAAAAATCCCCTTCAGATTGTGCCCCTGAAAACCTTGTCCCACGTGAATTTGACGATTGTCCCTGGTACTGTTTTGATTTTTCAAACTGTTCAGAGTGTTGCCAATCCTTTCCGTATTGGTCATATTTTTTACGCTTTTCAGGATCACTCAGTACTTCATTAGCTTCATTAATCTGCTGAAAATTCTTTTTCGCATTTTTATCATTCGGATTTAAATCGGGGTGATACTTTCTGGCTAATTTCCGGTAGGCATTTTTGATCTCCTTCGGCGTTGCCTTTTTATCTATCCCTAATAATTTATAATAGTCTACGAAATCCATGTATTTAGAGAATTATGTTGATCAGACTTTAAAAGAGCGGATAATCGGTATAACCTTTTTCATCAGCAGTATAAAATAAATCCATATGCAGATCTTGCGATAAAGCCCAATTTTTTTTAAACCTGTCAATAAGATCGGGATTATTAATGAAGGGACGCCCGAATGCCACGAGGTCACCCAGGCCGCTTTGAATATCGGCCTCTGCTCTCTCCATGTCATAGCCACCAGAGAGGATAATGGTGTTTTTAAAATTCTTTCGTATGAGTTTTTTAAGTTCCATTGACACCACAGGTGCCCCCATTGCAGAATGATCAACAAGATGGATATACGCAATACCAATTTTATTGAGCTGTTCCGACAGGTATTTATAAGTAGCGTCTATTTCAGGGTAATGTGGCATATCACTGGCAACCCCATAAGGCGATAAACGGATTCCGGTTTTTCCCTTTCCAATGGCTTCTGCTACTGCAGTTACCACCTCAATAACAAACCTGCAACGGTTTTCAACACTTCCACCATAATTATCCTTACGCGTGTTGCTTACAGGTGAAAGGAACTGTTCGAGCAGATAGCCGTTAGCTCCATGCAACTCAACACCGTCAAATCCTGCATCCAACGCATTTTTTGCTGCAGTAACAAATTCTGTTTTTGTATGTAACAGGTCTTCCTTTGTCATCTCTTTGGGTACTGGAAAATCCTGTAACTTTTCAGAGTCGGTCCACACTTGTCCTGCCGCTTTTACAGCCGACGGTGCAAGAATCTGCGCCCCTTCAGGCATGTTGAGGGGATGGCTAATCCTTCCGGTATGCATTAGCTGTACAAATATTTTTCCACCACCTGAATGTACCGCCAATGTTATCTTTTTCCATCCTTCAATCTGCTGCTTGCTATAGATTCCGGGTATGCGGGCATAACCCAGTCCGTTTGGCGATGGTGATGTACCTTCTGTTATTATCAACCCGGCCCCTGATCGTTGTTTATAATATTCTGCCATCAATTGGTTAGGGACATTACCAATTGCACGAGAGCGAGTCATGGGAGCCATAACGATACGATTTTGCAATGCAACTAAACCAACTTTAACGGGAGTGAATAATTTGTATTCTTCCATCATAATATAATTGCTTTAACTTTCCTTGTACTTCATAGCGATACATCTATTCTCAGATTTACCGTTTTACAGATTCCAAACAAAACGATGGATATTAATGCCGTTAAACTACCCATGACGATTTATTTCAAATATTTATTTATTAATTCTTTTAATTTATCATTATCTAATGGTTTTGCCAAATATTCATCACAACCGATAGATAAAATTTTGTTTTTTTCTTCGCTGAAGGCATAGGCTGTCTGAGCAATTATAGGCAAATCCGGTCTAATCTGTTTTATTAGTTTTGTTGCTTCAATCCCATCCATAACAGGCATTCGTATATCCATAAGAACTAAATCGATATCGGGTGTGTTCCTGACAAATCTTACTGCTTGCTCTCCGTTTTCAGCATGAATTACAGTAATTTCAGAATTTACCAAAAATCTATTAAGAAACTGGTAACTTATCCAATCATCCTCAGCTATCAGGATTTTCCCTTTAGCCTTTTTTACCGGACTTTTTGAATGTATAACTTCTACCGGAAAAGGCAGAGCAACAGGTATATATGGTAAAGTAAAGAAAAATGTTGTCCCTTTGTTGATTTCAGATTCAACCCAGATTCTGCCTCCAAGCAATTCTACAAGTCCCTTGCAAATAGCCAGGCCCAGACCTGCTCCTTCATAATTTCTCGAAAGGGATTGTTCGGCTTGCGTGAACCTGTCGAAAATCCTGTCGTACATTTCTGGTGGTATTCCAATTCCTGTGTCTCTCACATAAAATTGTATAATATTATCTTTGATTTCATAGCCGAAATCAATACTGCCCGATTCTGTAAATTTTATAGCATTATTTAATAAATTCGTAAGAATCTGATGCACTTTGGTTTCATCTGAAAATATGATTCTTTTTTTATCATCCAGATTATGGTAATTTATACTATTATTCTTAATTTTTGCAAAATGAGAGAAAAAGGTAAATAAATCCGAAAATATTGAATTAATTAATACTGGTTTTCGCTCAATCTCAACCTGTCCTGTTTGAATTTTTGAAATATCGAGAACATTATTTACAATTTCAATAAGCCGTTTTCCGCTTTGACTTATTATAGCTGTAAATTCTTTGATATCATCCTTGTTCAAATTTTCAGAATCCAGCAACCCGGAAAAACCGATAATACCGTTCAGAGGTGTGCGTATTTCATGAGACATATTCTGCAGAAAAGCGGTTTTTAAATTATCGTTTTCTTCGGCTTTCAGTTTGGCAATTATTAATTCTTCTGCACGTTTTTCTTTCTCATCGTTTTGAAAGGCAAGCTCTTTGTTAGCAATGATTAACTCATCGGCACGTTTTTCTTTCTCCCTGTTTTGAAAGGCAAGCTCTTTGTTAGCAATGATTAATTCTGCTGCACGTTTTTCTTTTTCTTCGTTTTGAAAGGCAAGTTCTTTGTTAGCCATGATTAATTCATCTGCACGTTTCTCTTTCTCCCTGTTTTGAAAGGCAAGTTCTTTATTAGCAATGATTAATTCATTTGCACGTTTTTCTTTCTCCTTATTCTGAACGACAAGCTTATTATTAGCAATGATCAACTCTCCTGCCCGTTTTTCTTTTTCTTCGTTTTGATAGGCAAGTTCTTTGTTAGCAGTGTTTAACTCATCGGCACGCTTTTCTTTCTCCTCATTTTGAAAGGCAAGTTCTTTGTTAGCAATGATTAACTCATCGGCACGTTTTTCTTTCTCCCTGTTTTGAAAAGCAAGCTCTTTATTAGCAACGATTAATTCTGCGGCCCGTTTCTCTTTCTCCTCGTTTTGAAAGGCAAGCTCTTTGTCAGCAATGATTAATTCTGCGGCCCGTTTCTTCTTCTCTACTTTTTTAAAAGCAAGCTCTTTGTCAGCGATGATAAGATCTGCTGCCCGTTTTTCTTTCTCTTCGTGTTGAAAGACAAGTTCTTTGTTAGCAATGATTAATTCTGCTGCACGTTTTTCTTGCTCTTCGTTGTCTGACAGCAGACTTGACAGGTTCTGATTGTCGTCGCCTTTTTGTTTCATATATAATGAATTATTAATTCGCAAAATTGTGCATCATTAACCTAATAAATGTTACACAATTTTTGGAAGAAGTTACATAATTCACACTTTATGATTCGTCTTTTGTTGTGCGTATAAGGCTAATGCCGGCAATGAAGAATATAAGACCGAGTATGCCGTAAATGATAAGCGATTTAATATCATGAGTACCACCTGGGTTATTTACATATAACACTGCAGCATAAATAAGACTACCTATTCCGAGGACAGTAAGTAACCCGCCAAAAATTCTTTTGAGGTTCATAATTTTTATTTTAAATATGAAAATCCTTCAGGTAACTGAAAAGCCCAAATACCTTGAGAAGCCAAACGATTACAACAATCACGACCACAACGTTTAAGATTTGTTTGATTTTACGATCCATGGGGATGTAATTATTGACAAGCCATAGAAGAACACCTGCAACAATTAATACAAGTAAGATAGTTAATAGTGACATAACATTGATTTATTAGTATATTTCAAAGGTAATCCGCTTAATTTCCGTAAATGTTACATAACTTTTAAAAAGAGTTACATCATTCCCACATTTTGAAGTAGTTTGCTATCGCGTTTGATCGATTGAAAAAAGGTTAGCAAGATAGGTGTGAATTATAGCAGAATCATTATTTTTTCTTACCCTTTCCACCGCCATTACCAGATCCGGCACTTTTGCCATTACCCTTGCTAACCTTTTTATTTGAGTATCCTTTAGAAAATGCTTTTTCGTTGGAGTTTCCTTTTCCCGGCTTCTCTCCAATATTTTTTTGCGCCTGACCGTGGTAGCCTTTTGCATATTTCGTTTTATACTCTGTAAAATAAGTGTAAGGAGTGTTGCCGCGATAGTCTGTCATCACTACTTTATATCCGTCATACAAATCATAACTTCTGTATTGCCTGGGAAGATATTTTCTATGAACCCATGCTCCTCCGGTATTATAAATAAACATGGACGATTGAACATCATAATAGGCTTCCACATCGGGCAGGTAGTAATAACGCACTCCGGAATATCCGACTGGACCCCATGGCGGAGGCGAGCCAATATTAACACTCACTGCAACTTGCGCCTGTACTGCGCCTGCAAGAAACAACACCATTCCGATAACGATGATTTTTAAAGCTTTCATCTTATTTGATTTTAATTTACTCATATTTTAGATTTATCCAATAGAATGTCCTCTAATATAAAATACTATTAAAACAATCAATCCTATCAATAGCAATATACCTAATGAACTGATTGTAGAATAATCCTTCTTATTAAGAGTCTTGTGAAATAAAAAGATTTTAGAAATTTTCATGATTATAATCATTTAATAAATCTTCACAGACCAAAGGTGAGTCATACTAATGGAGAAAGCGTTACACAATTGCAGAAAGAAGTTACATCATTCACATATTTTCTTCAACATCATTAGATGGTTGTTTCTTAAAATATGGCAACGTAAAATTAAATTTGAGACCGTTTGAAAGAAAGACCCCAAGACAGGTTACAACCCAAACTGTTTTGAATCAATAAAATTCATACTAAGGATAGACCAGAAATCCGATGCCAGATTATCCAATACATAATCGTAAGGCAGCCATCCATAACCTTTATCGACCCACTCTTTTCCCCATGAGTTCCTGATAAGAAGTGCACCGGTAGTTACGTTATTGCTTTTAAGGTTTTTGATCTTCTTGGCATCGTCATAACCAACTGCTAATATGGCATGACCCCATTCAGCTTTTTCTCCCTCACCGGGATACGGGATTCCTCCTTTAACATCAGAACTATCGAATGATGCGAATCCCCAGAAACCAAACATTGAAGGAATTCCGGTCGCAAGGTATTTCTTAACCGAAT
>JAPLED010000019.1 GCA_026391475.1 Bacteroidia bacterium
TTCTGAAATATCTCCTTCCTGTTTCCTTAATTCATATGCCTTTTGATAATATTCTATAGCCCTTTCATATTCCTTTAGTTCATTATAATTCCATCCAATTTGTTCGAGATTCCAGGCTTGTTCTGAAATATCCCCTTCCTGTTTCCTTAATTCATATGCCTTTTGATAATATTCTATAGCCTTTACATATTCCTTTCGTTTGTAAAAATTCGTTCCAATTCGCTCAAGATTCCAGGCTTGTTCTGAAATATCCCCTTCCTGTTTCCTTAATTCATATGCTTTTTGATGATAGTCTATCGCCTTTTCATATTCCTTTAATTCGTAAAAATCCCTGCCGATTTTTTCAAAACATGTTAGTTGTTGAGAAAAATCATTTTCCTGAATAGATTTTTCAAGCGCTTCCTGATGTAATTTCAATGCCTCTTTATAATCATGTTCACTGAGTTTATTTTCTGCTTTTGAAAATAAGTTTCTTAATTCTTCTTTATTAGCAATTTTTTTAATTTCATTTTCAACTTCATTGTAGTTTTCCCAGTTAATGTTTTTATCTAGCTTTCCTGTTTTCTGAAATACCAGCTTTGCAAATTCAATCCCTTCAGGTTTATTACTGCTTTGAAGATATTTTAAAGTGTTTTTACTTAATTCGTTGATATCGTAAAAAGATACCAAAAAATCAGCAAGTATTCGTATATAACTGCATTGCAGCCCATTATGGATATATCTCTTGTAATAAAACAAAACGAATACCCTGTCGGAAACCGAATATCTGTATTGTTTTTCGCCATTTACCTTATGACCTGATATATAATGGTTGTCTAAAAGCCATTTGAACGCCTGTGAGATTGTTGCTTGTTGTGTCCCAACTTTTGTAGCAAGTTCGCTTTGGGAGGTATTTTCTTTTTCCCTTATTAAAGTGTCAAACAAAATTTTGCTTCTGGGCGGCATTTTGGACATCAGATCCTGGTAATATGGGGAAAGGTCTTCGACAATATCATTTAACGTTTGGGCTGTACTAACTGCATCATCATTAAAGATCAAATTGGTTAAAACGACAGCCATTCTCGGGCTTCCGCCGGTAAATCTGCTAATTGCTTTCAGTTTATTTGTCAAAAGACCAATGTCTTTTTTGTCATATACATCCGGGTTTTGCACCTTTAAAAGTTCGAATCGTTTACGAAAATAAATCAGATAGTCATCTTCATTCCAGGGTTCGACATGGAATTTCTGGAATGCATAAAAAAGGCGTTTGTTATAGTCGGTGTCAATATCAGATTTTAAACTTGTGGCAAAGAGCATAAAATTTGGCGTTCCGGATAATAATTTTCTGAACCTTGATTCATCCACCTTCGATTTGAAAACGCTCTCTAACAAAACATCCAGGTTTTCCACAGCAGCTATAAATAAATAGTTGCTATATTCAATCTTCCTTTTTTCAATTTCATTTCGGAGTTTATTTACTGAACTTGTCCAATTCTCATGATTAGCATCCCATAACGATGATTTAGAATCAGAGTCATTAAAGCCGATTCTGGCAAGTAATTCATCAATAAATTCTGAAGCTGTATTTATATTGTGCTGTTCTTCAGGCAATAATGCAAAATCGACGAATCCCCCGATTACATTTTGCATTTTAGTTATAATTTGAAAATACCTGAGCATAAATGATTTGCCCATCCCTCTTGGGCCTATTAAAACAACATGTTGAATAGTATCGGGTTGTTTTATGTTTTCCTGAATTATTGCTGATAGATTTTGTATTAGCATATCCCGTCCTGTGACAACACTAAGGATAGTATCATCACTCATACTATGGGTGTTGAATTTTTCAATATTTCTTAATATGCTCATTGTTTGATAGTTTTGTTTGAAATGTATTCAATATTATTAATATGATAATAATTCAATTATCATAATCCTCTTTTTTCTTTCCACCAGCTTTTTACAATATTTAATGTAAAAGAACAATTACCAGCGCGTGTGGGTTTTATAAATTCGTCGCTGATCAGTTTATGGAAGACCTTTAAATCGAGAGTTTTATTTTTAATTCGTATATCCTCGAATGAAGCTTTGTCATATTTCGAGATGTAATCTAAAATTATATCAACTTGTTTTCTTTCTTTCAGGGAATAATTTTCTAACCTTTCATCAAACTGGTATAGGAAGTTCTTTATCAGACTTGGGTAAACCTTTGTTTCGAATATTTCTTCCAATCTCTCTAAAGAACACTCCTTTTCAAGGGATAAAAAGCCAAAATAAGTCTGAATAAAAAAGGGAACATTATCCTGAACCAACTCAATGACTTTTGCAGCAATCTTATCGGTTATCCAGGTAATATTTCTGCTTTTGGCTAATTTTTTGAGCAATTTCTTAGCCTCATCATCTGTAAATAGATTTATATCAATTGAATTTAATCCTGAAAGAAGTTTTTCGGAAATCGACTTTGAACTCAGGAAATAACTAATGTTTAATGAACCACATAAAGTCATTTGAATTCCTTCATTTCGCCAGCTTCTAAGTGTGGCTAAAATTTGTTTGACTTCAACTTCCGAATATCCCCCTTGATTTTTAGGGTCAGTTAAATTCTCGAAAAAGTAAGGTAACTCATCCAAAAACAAAATGATTTTTTCTTCTCTATTCAAAAGAATTTTTTCAATTGATTTTGAAATTGGCATCCAATAATCCCTGATTTTTTTGTCAAATTGAACATCAACACCAAAACCTTTAATACTCTCTATATTAAGGACTTCAATTATATCTTTAGGAAGACTTTTTAAAGTTTTCAAATATGCAGTTAATTTTTGAAATGAGTCTGCAGGTAAGGCTTTCAATATTTCTAAAAAAAGTTCAGATGGCTTATTACTATCCTGACAGTCAATTTCGATAATATGGTATCCATCATCACTCATAATTCGAGCAACTTCTTTCAGTAATGAACTTTTGCCTGTTCTTCTGATGCCTAAAACCAACAGGCTATTTCCCTCCTTCAAAGAATTAATGCAATATCTTTTTTCATAATCTCTGAACATAAAGTCGTCTCCAAAAACCGGAGTTGTTGTATTGTTTTTCATCCTTTTATGAGTTTAAAATTTTTTCTCTGCAAATGTATGAACTCTTTTTCATATGAACAACTATTCATACAATATTTTTTTCAAAATTATATATTTTCTGTAGTTTTATTAAGTCAACCCGATGATTAAAAAAACGAAGTTGTAACAAAAATATACATCAGTCAGCATTCAGATCAGGGGATTACAGCCTTAGAACATTTTTGTTTTTTTATTGTTTATTAACAGGATTAATGGTTATTAAGATTGTTGTAATCATTACCTTTGCAAAACACTTGTAAGTTAACAACATATGACATTAGTGACCCCGGAACCGCTAAATGAAATGGATGGCCGACGACTGTATTATACTTTTATTGCCGGTGCCAGAAAAGTTATTGAACATCAGGTTGAGCTTAATAAGATTAATGTATTTCCTGTAAATGATGGCGATACCGGAACCAATCTGGCTTCTACTATCCGGTCGGTAATTGATTCTCTTCACCCACACAGGTCTTATAAAATAACAGCCGACAGGATTGCTGAAACCACACTTATTAATGCTCGTGGTAACTCCGGGATAATCTTTGCACAATTCCTTTATGGAATGAGCACCGAAACCGGTAATTATAAAACTATCACTATAAGCCAGTTTGCCGAAAGTATTAAAAAATCAGTACGTTATATCTACGAGGCAGTAGCTAATCCTGTTGAGGGAACAATGCTGACAGTGATCAAAGACTGGGCAAATTATATCTACGACAACAGGTACAGGATATCTGATTTCAACGAAATGTTTATTAGTTCTCTCAACGTACTTAATAAATCACTTATTGAAACCAAATCAAAACTGGCTGTTCTTAAAAAAGCAAACGTTGTTGATGCCGGGGCAAAGGGATTTGTGTTGTTCGTTGAAGGTATTATTGATTTTATTACTAATCGCAACCTGAAGGAACTGATTCAGGTTAAAGCCGAAATTGGTCTGTTTGAGAAGATTGAAGAGTCGATCTCTGAAAAAGTCGATTTCAGGTATTGCACTGAAGCACTTATTAAAAAAAGTTCGATCGATACGAAAGCATTACTGTCAACTCTTGAAAAATACGGAAATTCCATTGTTGTTGCCGGCTCTGACAGGATGAGGCGAATACATCTGCACACAAATAATCCGGCCGAACTGTTCAACGAATTGAGAAAAACGGGTACTCTCGATTTCCAGAAAGCCGACGATATGATCCGGCAAAGCGAGATCGTTTATAACAGAAAATGGAAAATAGCATTGGTAACAGACTCGACATGTGACCTTGCACAGGATTTAATCGATAATTACCAGATTAATCTGCTGCCCCTGAGTATCAATTTCGGTGAGAATCACTATCTTGATAAAATCACTATCCAACCGGAACAATTCTATACACTTTTAAAAGAAAATACTGATTATCCCAAGTCTTCACAGGTGAATGAGAAGGCCTTCACAAATCTTTATTCGCAACTGGCTTCGCATTATGATTCAATAATTGCTATTCATGTAAGTGAAAAGTTAAGTGGAACATTTAACAGCAGCCAAAAAGCCGCCCAAACAATAAGTAAAGAATTTAATAAACCAATTTCTGTAATAAATTCCAAAAATATTTCGGGCGCCCTGGGCCTGGTTATTTTGAAGACAGCACAGGCTATTGAGGCAGGATATTCTCATGATCAGGTTGTTAATATGGCCGAAAAATGGACAAATAATATACGGATCTTTGTAAGCGTCGGTAATATAAAATATATGGTCCGTGGCGGACGGGTTTCAGCTGTTAAGGGATTAATTGCACAGATATTGAATATTAATCCAATTGTATCTATCGACGAGTCTGGAAAAGCAATTGTTTTCGCTAAAGCTTTCAACCAGAAGGCGAATATGGAAAAAGTGATGGCGCACATAAGGAAAATAAGCCAGGATAAAACAATATGGAACTACATTGTTCTCCATGCAAACAATATTGAAGCCGCCCGTTGGTATTCAGAAAAAATGGAAGCACTCACCATGAAGACACCTGCCTCTGTTGTGAATATCTCACCTGTCATTGGAGTTCACGCTGGTATCGGTGCTGCTGCTGTAGCACTTCTTTTTGAATAACCCAGTGCATTTCTTCAGAATGAATATCTTTATCTGGTTTTCAAATAAGAATTTGATCTTATTCTGGTAATACTAAATAAATTATTTGAGTATGAAGTTGATTAATAAACATATACTGCTTGTGAGTATATTCAGTTTTTCTCTTATGGGCCATCCTGCAGGATTAATGGTTGAGTTTATCAGGAAACCGGAGAATGTAAAAATATTTGATCTTAAACCGGAATTCAGTTGGATCGTCCCCATTAATGCAAACATGCAGACAGGATATCAGATACTCGTTGCTTCATCAAAAGAAAAACTTGAAAAAGATATTGCCGATATATGGGACAGCAAAAAGATCCTAAATAACAGATCGTCGGAAATAGAATTTGGGGGTGATAACCTTGCGGTTAAATCTACCTGCTTCTGGAAGGTAAAAATCTGGAATGATAAGGATAATCCCTCTGATTATTCGAAGATTCAGGCTTTTACTACAGGAACGCCTGTTGGGTATGTAACAACCGGTAACATGTTTCAGACTAAATTAATTGAGCCTGAGAAATTTGTAAAAATTGCAGAAGAACGCTATTTCGCTGATTTCGGCAAGGATGCTTTTGGAACATTGGTGCTGGAATTAAATCCGGTTTCAGACGATACAATTATTGTCCACCTTGGAGAAAAAATTAACGGGTTAAATAAAATTGACCGGAATCCGGGAGGGTATCTTCGCTACCAGAGAGTATTATTGCCGGTTAAGCCGGGGATAAACAAATACATCCTGAATCTCCCGAAGGATGCCAGGAATACTGGCCCTGCTGCAATCCAGCTTCCTGACTCTTTCGGGGTGATTACTCCATTCCGGTATTGTGAACTGGAGAACTGCAGTTTCAATTTGAATCCTGAGAATATCCATCAGAAAGCATTTTGGTATTTCTTCGATGATGAAATGAGTTTTTTCACCAGTTCGGATACAATCCTGAATAAGGTCTGGGACATTTGCAAATACAGCATGAAAGCCACCTCTTTTGCCGGCATCTATGTTGATGGAGACCGGGAGAGAATTCCTTATGAAGCAGATGCATATATAAATCAACTGGGACATTATTATACCGACCGTGAATATTCTCTGGCACGTCTGACAAACGAATACTTTATTAAACATCCTACCTGGCCGACTGAATGGATATTACACACTGTGCCAATGTTTTACTACGATTTCATGTTCACAGGAAATATCGAGTCGGTTAAAAAATATTATGAGGAACTTAAACATAAAACTCTTATCTCCCTTTCACGCCCGGACGGGTTGATCAGTTCAAAAAATTGCACTGATGAGATAATGACAAATCTGGGTTTTTCAAGTGCGAAGGAGCGGCTCAGGGATATAGTTGACTGGCCCCCTTCGCAAAAGGATACCGGATGGAAACTTGCTACATCTGAGGGTGAAAGGGATGGTTATGATATGGTTGAAATCAATACAGTCGTCAATGCTTTTTATTACCGAAACCTTGTATTAATGTCGATGCTTGCAGGACAGCTCGATAAAACAGCTGATTCGGTTTTTTACCAAAAACTGGCTGTAAAAGTAAAAAAGACATTTAACGAAAAACTCTTAAACAAGACCACAGGCATTTATCTGGATGGGGAAACATCACAACACTCCTCTTTGCATGCTAATATGATGGCGCTGGCTTTTGACATGGTCCCTGAAGAAAATATTAAAACAGTTGTAAATTTCATAAAGTCGCGGGGAATGGCTTGCAGTGTTTACGGGGCACAATATCTGCTCGAAGCTTTATATAATGCAGGAGAAGCTGATTATGCATTCACCTTATTGACAGCAACTACCGACAGAAGCTGGTGGAATATGATCAAAACAGGATCGACAATTACGATGGAAGCCTGGGATATGAAATATAAACCGAATTCCGACTGGAATCATGCGTGGGGAGCTGCTCCTGCAAATATAATCCCGCGTTACATGTGGGGAATAGCTCCGGTTGAACCAGGTTATGCAAAAGCAATTATCAAACCACAATTAAGCACCCTGGAATTTACCAAAATTACCGTTCCGACCATTCGGGGCAATATCGAAGCAGAGTTTAAAGTGACGGGAAAAACAAAGGAATATTCCATTACCATTCCTGGAAACATGAAATGTGATTTTGTTTTACCGGATGTCCGGGATTATGCGGTTTTTCTCAATGGAAAAAAGGTTGACACAGGGTCAGAAAATTTAAGATTGAAACCCGGATTAAATAAAATAATTATTAAATGATTTATAATTCAGACTTTCATAACTTTATCATAAATAACCTCAGAGGTAAAATTGTTCATCATTGAAAAGTAAAAATTTCATCATATACATTACATGAACTCAGATAAATTTTCGTTGAAAACCAGGTTTGGAAGTTTTAAATTTGCTTTCCATGGTTTATGGTTGCTGATGCAAAATGAGCATAATTCCAGAATTCATTTTCTGGCGGCAATTATTGCAATTGCTATGGGAATAATACTAAAGATCAATCCTTACGAATGGTCCTTGCTGATAATTGTGATTGGCATCGTATTTCTTACAGAACTATTGAACTCCTCCCTTGAAACATTAGCAGATTTTGTTAATCCCGAATGGAATGAAAAGATCAGAAATGTAAAGGATTATGCTGCTGCTGCAGTGTTGATTTCAGCAATTATCTCGGTTGTTGTCGGAGCATTTATTTTCATTCCGAAAATATTGGATTTAATTTAAAAAG
>JAPLED010000118.1 GCA_026391475.1 Bacteroidia bacterium
CTAAAATTAAAGAGTTGTTTTAAGAGTCTTGCTTTTTTCGTAATTTACGCCAGCAAAAACATAAAATCTCATCTATGAAATTCTGAAAGCGATTGTTACAAACAGTGATCTGAGGTTTGAAAACGTCACTCCAGCAAGAGATCAGAGGTCATGACTACCAGTCTATTACAACAAATCAACAGAAAATGATGAATTATGAACAAGATAAATTTGATTAAAGCAACCACCATTATTTTGGTTTGGTTTCTGGTACTGTCTGGGTTTCAAGGAAAGTCGGAAAACAATGACTTGATTCGGGCAAAATCGACCCTTCAACAAATTTTCAGTTTATATGATGCCGGCCGTAATCATCTCCTGAATGAAAACTATCCGTACAAGCCGGATAATAAAGTAAGTTATCTGGCCGGTGACGATACGCAGAGCGTCAGACGTGTAGCATATCTGTGGCCTACTTCAGGGGTGTTTTCCGGAGTAAATGCTTTGCTTAGAGCAACGGGCGACAAACAATACCGGCAAATGATGGAAACAGCTGTTTTGCCGGGACTTGAGCAATATTACGATTCACTGCGAAAGCCCTCCTGTTATCAGTCCTACATTGCTACAGCAGGCAAGTCCGACCGATTTTATGACGACAATGTATGGCTTGCACTCGATTTCTGCGAATCGTATATGCTGACCGGCAAATCCGAATACCTGAAAAAGTCCGTCGAAACCTGGCAGTTTGTTCTCAGTGGCTGGGACGATCAGCTTGGGGGCGGTATTTACTGGTGCGAACAGAAGAAAAATTCGAAGAATACCTGTTCGAATGCGCCTGCCTCGGTGCTGGCCTTCAAACTATATGAAGCAACTAAGGATAGCGCTTATTTTAATTGGGGACTCCGCATTTACAACTGGACAAATACTACCTTGCAGGATTCGACCGATTACCTTTATTTCGACAATAAAAATCTTTCAGGAAAAATAGGTCGCCAAAAATACACTTACAACAGCGGACAAATGCTGCAGGCAGCTTCTATGATTTACAAGCTGACGGGCAATAAAGCTTACCTGGAAGAGGCACAGCAAATCGCAAAGTCAGCTATTAATCATTTTACAGAAGAATTTACAACAGACGAAGGAAAGAGCATAAGGTTGTTCAAAAATACGGGCAATTGGTTTAATGCGATCCTTTTCAGAGGTTATGCCGAATTGTACCGATTGGATGGAAATTCAGAGTATATCCGTATTTACAGGGATAATATGGACCAGTTGTGGAACCACGTGCGCGACAAAAACGGCTTATTCAGTAAAGACTGGAAAGGAGTAAAAGATGACGAGTACAAATGGTTGCTCGATCAGGCCAGTTTAGTGGAAATGTGGGCCATGCTGGCTGAGATAGAAAGGAATCTTTGATCCCCAACAAGGAATTTTATTTTTTTATGCTCGCTAACACCGCAGCAAGAAACCGGGGGTGCGCTTGCGGGAATTCAATTTTTTATGAAGACTAAAATTAAAGAGTTGTTTTAAGAGTCTTGTTTTTTTCGTAATTTGCGCCAGCAAAAACTTAAAATCTCATCTGATGTCATTTTTAAAAGATAAGATACTTTATGAAGGTTTAACTTTTGATGATGTTCTTCTTATTCCTTCATATTCCGAGGTACTTCCCAGAGAAGTAGATCTCAGCTCAATGTTCACAAGAAATATCCGCATCAACACTCCTGTTGTTTCAGCAGCCATGGACACAGTTACGGAAGATGAACTGGCAATTGCCATTGCAAGGGAAGGCGGAATTGGAGTGATTCATAAAAATATGTCCATCGAAAAACAGGCCGCGCAGGTAAAGCGTGTCAAAAGGGCTGAAAACGTGATGATATTTGATCCGATAACCATTAATCTCGATGCCACTGTTGGAGAAGCTATGAATTTAATGAGTGAGTATAAGATCGGAGGCATCCCTGTTATTGATAAAAATGGAATTCTGAAAGGGATTGTTACAAACAGGGACCTGAGGTTTGAAAACAATCGCTCGCGTAAGATAACAGAGGTCATGACAACCAGTCTGATCACAACAAATCATCAGACTAATCTTGAAGCAGCAGCAAGAATTCTCCAGAAACATAAAATTGAAAAGCTTCCGATGATTGATGAATCAGGAAAGCTTATTGGATTGATCACCTACAAGGATATAACAAAAACCAAAGACCGCCCCAATTCATGCAAGGATGATAAAGGAAGGCTAAGAGTGGCAGGAGCAGTAGGTATTGCTGCTGACACCATGGAAAGGGTTGAAGCACTTATAAATGCCAGTGTCGACGCAATAACAATTGATACAGCTCATGCTCATACAAAGAGCGTAATCAATATTTTAAAGGAAATAAAAAGAAACTATCCCGGTATGGATGTGGTTGCAGGGAATATCGGTACAGCCGAAGCGGCTAAAAAGCTTGCTGATGAAGGTGCCGATGCTGTAAAAGTGGGTATCGGACCAGGTTCAATATGCACCACCAGGGTTATTGCGGGCGTAGGTATTCCACAACTGTCTGCAATTTATAATGTTGCAAAAGCTATCGAAGGATCCGGAATTCCGGTAATAGCCGATGGTGGTATAAGGTATTCGGGTGATATTATTAAAGCAATCGCGGCAGGTGCCGATTCAATTATGGCAGGATCACTCTTTGCCGGAGTTGAAGAATCACCGGGAGATACCATCATTTATAACGGTCGTAAGTTTAAGGCATACAGAGGAATGGGATCTATTGAGGCTATGCAACAGGGTTCAAAGGATCGTTATTTCCAGGACATTGAAGATGATATAAGGAAACTGGTCCCGGAAGGAATTGAAGCAAGGGTGCCATATAAGGGAACACTTGCTGAAGTAATTTACCAGATGACAGGAGGTTTAAGAGCAGGAATGGGCTACCTTGGAGCTAAAAACATCAGCATTCTCAAGAAGGATGGAAAATTTGTAAGGATCACTAATTCAGGGATTATTGAAAGTCATCCTCATGATGTTTCCATCACAAGGGAGGCTCCTAACTATAGCAGAAAATCATTTGAATAACAGGTATTCGTTAATCCTGATGAATAACAGAAAATCTTTATTAATAATTATGATATTTCTGTTGCCGGTTGTTTGCCAGGTACAGGATTTGAATAATAAAGTATTGATGACTACCAGGAATACCTCATGAGTGAATGGATAAGACAATTAAAGGAAAAATATAACGTTAAGATTGACAGTTTGGTACTTGAAGAAGTGAAGAAGAAGTTGAACAATGAATAAAACAGTAATTATACTATCAGCCATTTTTCTTTTAGTTGGTTGCACGAATAATAAAAACACGACTAAAAGAATTGCTGTTGCAGAAGTTGGTAAAGTTATCCTCTATTACGATGAGATGCCCCGGCTCATCCAGCGTGGCATAAATGAGGCTGACAGCATCGCTATAATTCAGAATTATATCAATAAATGGGCAAAAAGAGAACTCCTGTTGCAGAAAGCAGAAGAAAATTTATCCCCTGAATTAAAGGATGAAATAGCTAATCAACTCGAAGAGACCAGGGCAAACCTTGTTATCTATCAGTACCAGAAGCAGATGATGCTCGAAAAAATGGATACGGTTCTGACCGAAACAGAACTGGAGAATTATTATGTCGCCAATGAAAAGAGTTTTATTCTCGGTTCAAATATTGTTAAAGCTCTCTTCATTAAACTTCCGGTTGAAACACCGGATCTTGATAAGATAAAATTACTGGCACGTTCAAATGAACAGGCCGACATTCAGCAATTTGAAAGTTATTGTTATCAGTTTGCAGAAAAGTTTGATGATTTCAATGAAGAATGGGTTCCGATGGAAAGACTTTCAGTGGAACTGCAGGAAGATATTGAAAACGAGGAAGATTTTCTTAAAAAAAATACCTTTTTCGAAACAAGCGACTCCATTTCAGTCTATTTGATCTCAATAAGGGATTACAGGCTCAGATCTTCGCTCGCTCCATTCGAATATGTAAAGAATGATATAAAGAGAATCATCTGGAATTCAAGGAGATTAGAATATATTCAATCTCTTGAGAACGGAATTTATAATGAAGCACTTAAAAAAAATAGTTTTAAGATATATTGATAATGATGAAGAGAAATTTAAGATTTTGCCTGGTTATAATAGGTTTGTTTCTGCCCGGTGTATTGACAGTAAATTCTCAGAAACTGGTCGAATCAGTTGCAGCGATTGTAGGGAATGAGGTTATCTATCTCTCAGATCCTGAGAATACGGTTGCCGATCTGAGAAGAGGCGCGAACAAAACTCCGGTTGATCAGCTCAGGTGCAATGTGTTTCAGAATATGCTGGTGTCGAAACTGTTTCTTGACCAGGCAAGGATCGATAGTATCACCGTCACAGATGATGCAGTTGAAGGCGACCTGAACATGCGAATGAATGACGCAATCAGGCGGGCAGGCAGCGAAGAGGCCCTTGTTGCATTTGTTAAGAAGAGTATGGTTGAAATACGAAGGGATATTAAGAAAACCATGTTGGAACAGGAGGTTGTCAGAGAAGTTCAGCGCAAAATTGCTAAGAATATTACAGTTACACCAGCCGCCTTAAAGAGATTCTATTCTTCACTTCCAAAAGACAGTCTTCCTGTTATTCCTGCAAAATATGAAATAAGTCTGATACAGGTCGATCCTCCTGCTAATGAAGATAATAAAGCTGAAGCCAGGCAAAAACTACTTGACATCAGAAGTCAGATACTTGCAGGAAAGAGCTTTAATGTGTTATCGGTTATGTATTCTGAAGATACCGAATCTGCAAAAAACGGAGGTGAAATCGGATTCCTCACAAGGGGTGAACTTGAAAAAGAGTATGCCGATGCTGCATTCAGTCTCACTAAGAATACAGTCTCCAAAATAGTTGAAACTAAATATGGATTCCATATTATTCAGCTCATAGACCGTAAAGGCGAAATGGTTAATACCCGTCATATTCTGGTAAGACCAAAAGTGAAACCGGAGCAGGCAGAGAAAGCAATTACAAAACTCGACAGTCTGGCTAACCTGATAAGAAGAGACAGCATAAAATTTGCAGATGCTGCTTTACGGTTTTCAACCCACAAAGACAGCAGGATAAACGGAGGCAAATTTGTAAGTACAAATCCTTCCGAGAGGGTCACATGGTTCACTCTCGAAGAGTTGAATCCGGAGATGTATATAAAAATCAGAGATATGAAGGTTGGCGAGATATCAGAACCTTTCAGAACAACCGATGAGAATAATAATGTGGTTTTCAGAATAGTTAAACTTGATAACGAATTACCGGCACACACTGCGAATCTGAAAGATGATTATCAGAACCTTTACAATGCAGCTTTAATGAATGAACAGACTAAGGTTTCTGATAAATGGATCAAGGAGAAAATTGAGATCACCTATATTAAAATAAGTGAGGAATTCAAATCATGTGAATTTTTGAAAAAAGGATGGTTGAAATAAAAAATTTCAGGTACCTGCTCAATATATTTCCTGTCAGACATATACTTTATGTCGCGATTTTCCTGTTATTATCACCTAATCTTCAGTCACAGATTACCCCTATTCAAAAACCTGAGAGAAAAAAAATAGAACTTAAGTATGCTGATGTAGATAGTATTACGAAAGATCCACAAACAGGAAAAGACATACACCATTTTCTGGGGAAAGTAAAACTTGAGCACAATGAAATAACAATGTGGTGCGATAGTGCTCATTTTTCTTTTGATAAAAACCAGGTAACGGCTTTTAGCAAAATACATATCGAACAGGGAGATACTCTTGATCTATTTGGTGATTACCTGTTTTATGATGGGAAGAGTGAATTAGCCAATGTTAAAGGTAATGTAGAACTGATTGATAAGGAGACTCACCTCTATACCGATGCAATCGATTATGATGTAAAAAACAGAATCGCCCGTTACAATACTAAAGGGAGGATAACGAATGCCGGGAATACTCTTACAAGCATAATAGGTATTTATTTTGTGTCAGAGAATCTCTTTCATTTCAAGGATAGTGTGAAAATTGTAAATCCCAATTATGTAATGACTGCTGACACAATGGATTACAATACCAATACTGAAACTGCATTTTTTACCGGTCCGACAAAGTTAAATGGCGACAGTCTATATCTTTATTGTGAAAAAGGCTGGTACGACACAAAAAATGATGTTACCCGTATCTGGAAAAATGCTGTAATCGACAACAGAGAACAGATCATTCACGGTGATTCATTATTTTTTGATAATATAACAGGATATGGCCAGTCATTTGGCAATGTTGTAATTGAAGACACAACCAACAACCTGATCGTGCAGGGAAATTACGCATGGTATTTCAAACAACCCGAAAGATTTATGGTTACTGACAAAGCTATGTTCATACAGGTTTCAAGAGGTGACTCACTTTTTCTTCATGCCGATACTATACGCGCAATAACTGTATCTGATACATCTGCAAAGGGTTACAGACTGATGAAAGCTTACTATGGGTGCCGTGTATTCAGTAAAAATCTGCAGGCCAAATGCGATTCTCTCGCCTATTCATTTCAGGATTCAGTTATCCGGTTTTACAGATCACCGGTAATCTGGTCGGGAGAGAACCAGCTAACCTCCGATTCAATGGCAATAATTACTAAAAACCGTCAGACAGACAGATTGGAATTATACAATTCAGCTTTTGTGACAAGCAAGATAGACACATTAAGATTTAACCAGATCAAAGGCCGGTCACTTACCGGCTATTTTAAAAACAATGAATTGTATAAGATAGATATTAAAGGAAACGGAGAATTAATCTATTATCTTCTTGATGGCGAAGATGTTGCAGGGGTCAACACGTCAAAATGCGCAAATATTGAGGTTTATGTGGAAAAAGGTAAAATAACAGAGGTTTCTGAAAACGGGAATCCTGAAGGATTTATTGATCCGCCTGAACCCTTAAAACCAATGGAACTTAGGCTGGAAGGTTTTAACTGGTTCGATAGTCTGAGGCCTAAGAAAAAGGCTGATATATTCAAGGAATAAAAAAGAGGCTGATCTCATGAGGTCAGTCTCTTTTTTAATATTCATCTTCATTAAAAAAAAAGTCGTCTTTACTTGGATAATCGGGCCAGATATCTTCAATACTTTCATAGATATCTCCCTCATCCTCAATTTCCTGCAGATTTTCAATAACCTCCATCGGGGCACCTGACCTTATGGCGAAATCAATTAGCTCATCCTTAGTGGCAGGCCATGGAGCATCCTCAAGTTTTGATGCTAATTCAAGTGTCCAATACATTTTTTCCTGATTAAGTTAAGCTTTAAACAAAGTCTGCAAATATATATATTATTTTACTTAAAAAACAATACCTTTTTTAAGATTTTTAACATATCATACAAACCACTTAATCTCTTCAATATCAAGTTCTAAGCCTATTTTACGGGATAATACGAATAAAAAATCGGAAAGCCGGTTAAGGAATTTATTAACAATTTCAGGCGATTCTTCAGCTTCATTCAGCCTTAAAACTGCCCTTTCTGCCCTGCGGCATACACATCTGGCTATATGACAATATGATACGAGTATATTTCCTCCAGGTAAAATAAAATTTTTCAGAGGAGAAAGGGTCTCTTCCATCATGTCAATTTCTTTTTCTATAACAGATATGCAATCAGCATCAGGCAATAACTTTATGCTGTTAGTATTTTCGCGGTCGTATGCGAGTGCTGCAGCACATAACATTAGTTGACTCTGGATATAAATCAGAAGTTCTTTTCGTTTGAGGTTTTCTTTGTGATCCCTTAACAGACCGAACCATGCAATGAGTTCATCGACAGAACCATATGCTTCCATGCGGATAGAATGCTTCGGAACCCTTCTGCCTCCCGACAAGGAAGTAGTACCATCGTCTCCTGTAAGGGTATAGATCTTCATGGTTCAATATAAAGGAAAAAACTTTTGCAGATAATGTCAGATGCAAAGCATTATGCTTTTACATACTTTTCATTGCGATAGTCTTCTGCAACTTCTCCGTCAAAAAGCCGGATGATTCGGGCAGCATGTTTAGCAATATCCTCCTCGTGTGTAACAACAATCACAGTATTTCCCTTTCTGTGGATATCATCAAGAAGTCCCATAATATCGATTGATGTCTTACTGTCGAGGTTACCGGTTGGCTCATCCGCAAGAATAATTGATGGTTTGTTTACCAGAGCCCTGGCAATAGCTACACGCTGACGCTGTCCTCCTGATAATTCATTTGGCTTATGAGTCATCCTATCGCCAAGCCCTACCTGTTCAAGGGTTTCAATAGCCACTTTTTCCCTGTCGGCTTTAGGTATTCCAGCATATATTAAAGGTAATGTTACATTCTCCAGAGCAGAATACCGTGGAAGAAGGTTAAAAGTCTGAAATACAAATCCTATCTCCTTATTTCTTATTTCTGCAAGAAAATCATCTTCCATTTTGCTCACATCGGTACCGTTGAGAAGATAACTACCACTTGATGGCGTATCAAGGCATCCAATAAGGTTCATCAAGGTAGATTTACCTGACCCTGATGGCCCCATGATAGCAACATATTCATTTCTCTCAATATTAATGGTGATTGACCTTAAAGCCCTCACTATCACCGATCCAACCTGGTAATTCTTAACAATATCGTGAATCTCAATTGCTTTGTTCATAATGCTTAAAATTTGAATTTTCGAAATTATATTAAATAAGTCAAATAATAAATTATATATTCTTAATTTTTGTTAATATCTGATTATATAATCATTATGATTTATCCCTTCCCTGAAAAAAACGATTCCCAGCCTGAAGATATCAACAGTAAGGGAGACCTTTTCATTTTGCTTAATTTCGTTCCAGGCATCTTCCATTTCTCTTGAATAATAGATGTCATCAATGATTATAACCGTTTTATTATCAGATATTTCTGCCATTCGATTGAAATAATTTACTACCGGCTCTCTCCGGTGATTTCCGTCAATAAAAACCAGTCCTGGATTAATACCAGTGTTTGTAATATCCGGTAAAATTTCGTCGAACGATCCGTAAATTAATTTAATATTATTTAGTCCAGCCTCTTTAAAATTATGACTCGCTATTTCAGCTGTCGCATGACAACCTTCCATAGTGTACACTACTGCATCGGGACAAGAAGCAGCCATGTACATTGTACTTATTCCGAAAGATGTCCCGAATTCTACTATGAGTTGGTTGCCGAATTCAGCCGCCAGATTTGACAGTAAAACTCCATATTTTATGGGGACTGGCGAATATCTGGCTATATCTGACACTTTTCTTAAATTTGTTTTAAGTTTTTCTGACCCTGAACCAAGATCCTTTACAATAATGGACCGACGGTCAGAGATCAATCTCTTTCTTACCGTTTCAATATTACAGACAATATCAGGATCAGTTTTATTCCGGAAGACACGGGATACAAGATCAAAAACGAACGGACTGTGTACACCATGCCCATTTCTATACTTTGATAGAAGAATGTATTTCAGATATTTGGTTGCCCTGAAAAAAATCATTTCAGTATTGATATTATAATTAGGACAGGTTTTCAAAAATACGTATTTTCGGATATCTTTTGCAATTACTCTTTTTAGAAATGATTATTCAGGAATTTCTCGATACAAATATTACTTACCTGTCGGGTGTTGGTCCAAAAAGGGCAGAACTTCTCAATAAAGAGCTGAATATTTTTACTTTCCGTGATCTTCTTTACTATTTTCCTTATAAGTATATTGACCGTACCAGATTTTATAAAATTGCGGAACTTGATCCCGACCTGCCATTTGTACAGATAAGAGGTGTATTAAAGGGATATTCTACAGAAGGCCATGGACCGGGAAAACGGCTTGTTGCTGATTTTCAGGATGAAACAGGCACTATTAAACTGGTCTGGTTCAAAGGTGGAAAATGGATAACAGGAAGCTATAGCCCTGGGGTTGAGTTTATTGTGTTCGGGAAACCAGGAGTTTTTAACGGAATTATAAATATTATCCATCCCGAAATTGAAGAGGCCAATAAAATGGCAGAAAGACTTAACTCGGCACTTCAGGCACAGTATAGTACTACTGAAAAGCTTAAAAATCAGTTTTTAACATCCAAAACAATAAGTAAGCTTATAGGCAATCTCCTGAAAAAGTTAAAGTTCAGATTGCCGGAAACATTACCTGCATACCTTGTTTCTCAATATGGGCTTTTGGATCTGCATGAATCGCTTCACAAGATTCATTTTCCTTCTAATCCTGATGAGCTTGAAAAGGCCAGGCACCGGCTGAAATTCGAAGAGCTGTTTTATATACAACTGAACCTTTTAAGATTTAAAACCAACCGTAACCTTAAATTAAATGGATTTGTTTTTTCAAGTGTAGGTGATAATTTTAATAATTTCTACTATAAAAATTTACCATTTACTCTTACTGATGCTCAGAAACGGGTGATAAAAGAGATCAGGAAAGATCTGGGGTCGGGAAAACAGATGAACCGTCTGCTTCAGGGCGATGTTGGCAGCGGAAAAACCCTGGTAGCATTAATGAGTATGCTCATTGCAATTGATAACGGATACCAGGCTTGCATTATGGCTCCAACCGAGATCCTTGCCAACCAGCATTATCAGACGATATGTAAATTACTTGAAGGGATTGATATCAAAATTTGCCTCCTGACCGGTTCATCAAAAAAAACCTCCCGGAAATCAATAGCGGAGTCGCTTCTTGACAGATCCCTTAATATATTGATCGGAACACATGCTCTCCTAGAAGAGAATGTTCAGTTCAGTAATCTTGGATTAGTAATTATTGATGAGCAGCACAGGTTCGGTGTTGCACAGAGGGCACGACTCTGGCAAAAAAACCTCAATCCACCTCACATCCTGGTTATGACGGCCACCCCAATTCCAAGAACCCTGGCAATGACTCTTTACGGAGACCTGGATGTTTCGGTAATAGATGAACTTCCCCCGGACAGAGTTCCTATAAAAACAATGCATTTTACTGATTCAGAAAGAAATAAGGTCTTTGGATTTATCAGGAACCAGATTGCTGAACATCGTCAGATTTATGTTGTATATCCACTCATCAAGGAATCTGAAACGATGGATTATAAAGATCTTGAGGATGGATGGGATACCATTTCAAGAGTTTTCCCGGCCCCGAAATACTGCATAAGCATAGTTCATGGAAAGATGAAACCGGCTGACAAGGAGATGTCAATGAAGCTGTTCAAGGATGGCAATGCTCATATACTGATCGCAACAACAGTTATCGAGGTTGGCGTCGATATTCCGAATGCAACTGTTATGGTAATCGAAAGTTCGGAAAGATTTGGCCTTTCCCAACTGCATCAATTAAGAGGCAGAGTGGGCAGAGGCGCCGACCAGTCATATTGCATCCTTATGAGCTCAGATAAATTATCAAAAGAAGCGGCTAAAAGGATTGAAGTAATGATCGGAACGAACGATGGCTTTGAAATTGCAGAAACCGATCTTCAACTCAGAGGACCCGGCGATATTGAAGGAACACAACAGAGCGGGATACCATTTGACCTTAAGATTGCGAACCTTGGCAGGGATGGACAACTTATTGAATATGTAAGAAATATTGCAGAAGATATTCTTGCAAAAGATCCTGTTCTGGAGAATAATCAAAATCTTTTATTCAAAACAGAATTAAAACGTCTTTTCAGTCAAAGACAATCGTGGAGTAATATTAGTTGAGTCCATAATATTTTAAATAAGAAAAAATCTGATGACCAAGCATATAACCATCAGTTTTTGCTTTCATTATGCTTTTATTACTGGGGATGATCTTTTTCGTTGTATCATTTATTTATCTTAAGACATATCAGGAGACTTCAAAAAAGCAAAAAAAGAAATCGTAGTTATATGGCATGGTTTTTGAAATAGTATAGGATTATGAAATATAATATTTTCAAAACCGCAGTTGTATTTTCATTCACAATCCCTTTGATATTTTTATCATGCAGCAAGGAACCCAGTGAGATTCTTCCTGTTGATCCTGTTCCGATAAATCTTACTCCTTATCAGGTTTCCCTTATTGAATCGGAAAATTCCTTTGCTTTTGATATTTTCAAAAAAGTGATGGAGAATTCAGGAGCGTCTGAGAATATCATCATCTCCCCTCTCAGCATCTCCTACGCTCTTTCGATGACACTAAATGGTGCAAACGGAGCTACCCGTAATGCTATGCTGGAAGCCTTAAGGGTGAATGGAATAACCCCCGAAATCATTAACAATTCATATAAAAATCTGTCGGAGGCACTCCTTTCTGTCGATAAACGCGTTCTGATATCAATTGCCAATTCGGTTTGGACCGAAAATAATTTTGTTGTAAAAAAGCCATTTACCGATATCCTTACAGGATTCTATAATGCTGAATCAAAATCATTTGACATCAACGATCCCCTGGCACCTAAACAGATTAACAGCTGGATTGAGAGTAAGACAAATGGATTGATAAAGAATATGATTGACAAATTGAATGACAATACTGTGATGCTTCTGATCAATGCCATTTATTTTAAAGGAAAATGGAAATCTCAATTCGACAAAGGAAATACTGTCCAAAGGTCATTTTATAAACCGGGCGGAGTAACATCCGAAGTTCCGATGATGAAACAAACTTCCGATTTTAAAATTTTTACCGGTGAAGGATTCGTATTAGCAGAATTTCCTTATGGTCAGGGTAATTTTGTGATGGATGTAATCCTGCCTAACGATCACAATGGAGTAAATAGCATAATTCCATTAATAAATGACAATAGTTTCAAAGGATGGTTGAATCAGTTGGGCAAAAGGGAAACTGACCTGACATTACCGCGTTTCAAATATGATTATAAGAAACAGCTTAAGGATATCCTAACCAGTATGGGTATGGGAATCGCCTTTACTGATAATGCGGATTTTTCCAATATTTCGGATCTCGCTCTGCTTATAAACGATGTCACTCACCAGGCATTTATCGAAACAAATGAAGAGGGTACTGAAGCTGCTGCAGCTACCATCGTCGATGTCGGTGTGACTTCAATGCCTCCTCCTCCTTTTGTCCTTAATATTGACCATTCATTCCTTTATATTATCAGAGAAACAACTACCAATTCCATAATTTTCATGGGAAGAGTAGTTGATCCGCTGGCAAACTGAGAAAAAACTTTTTGATCGCTGAAAATTTTCATTGAGCTTTGAGGGCGGGCTAACTTAATGACGCCACCGGCACTGTTAAAATATTCAGAATATTAATTAAAACCTGGCCAGAGGAACTACATCCTGATCTGAAAATTCACCCCTGAGATATTTATAATATCCGGTAATTCCAATCATAGCTGCGTTATCTGTTGTATACCTGAACTCAGGAATAAACAGGTTCCATTTTCTCTTTCCAGCTTCTTCTTTCATTCCAGTTCTTAAACCCGAATTTGCAGATACTCCCCCTGCAATTCCGATCTCTTTTATTCCGGTTTGTATTGAAGCTTTTACCAGCTTACCAATGAGAATATCAACTATCACATGCTGAAGAGATGCGCAGAGATCAGCTTTATTGTTCTCAATGAAACCGGCATCTTCTTTTATCCTGTCTCTGAGGAAATAAAGAAAACTTGTTTTTAAGCCGCTGAAACTGAAATCAAGTCCTTTTACATAAGGTTTGGAAAAACTGAAAGCATTCCCGTTTCCCTCGCAGGCTAACTTATCGATCAACGGACCGGCAGGATACGGAAAACCCATTATTTTTCCGCATTTATCAAAAGCCTCGCCGGCAGCATCATCAATTGTATTTCCGATTACCTCCATCTCCAAATAACTCTTCATTACAATAATCTGTGTATGACCACCAGATACAAGCAAGCATAAGAAGGGGAAAGAGGGTAACCGGTTTTCTTTGTCTTTTTCAAATATAAAGTGTGCCATAACATGAGCCTGAAGATGATTTACTTCAATTAATGGTATATTTTGCGCAAGAGCAAAACCTTTTGCAAAAGAGGTTCCAACCAGGAGCGAACCAAGAAGTCCGGGTCCCCGGGTAAAAGCAACAGCACTGATTTCTTCAATTTTTATTCCGGCTTTAATTATCGCCTGGTGAGTAACAGGTACAATATTAACCTGATGAGCTCTTGATGCAAGCTCCGGAACAACGCCCCCATACGACATGTGGATATCCTGGTTAGCAATAAGATTGGAAAGAACGCAACCATCCCTGATGACTGCAACCGAGGTATCATCGCACGACGATTCTATTGCTAAGATTGTAACTGCCATCAATACTTTGTTTTTCGGTATATTTTAGGTTATTTTGATTATTGATTTTTTAACTCTTTTCAATGTTCAAAAATATTAAAAAATCACTTAAGTATTTTATTATTATTACCGGGGTCATTATTATGCTCCCGACTATTCTTTATCTTGTTTTACAGATTTCCGAAGTTCAGACTTTTCTTGTAAAAAGGATCACAGATCACTTTTCAAACGAGATTAAATCGACGATATCTGTGGGCAGAATTGAGTATAAATTTTTTAATAAATTGTCTATCAATGACATCCTTATTAAAGATAAAAATAATGATACTCTGATTTATTCTCAAAATGCTACAGTTGGGTTCAGGAGAATTGATTTAAAAAATAAGTCCTTCCGACTTGGAAGAGTAATTTTAATTAAACCAGTTGTGTCATTTATAACCGATACCTCAGGTATGATGAACCTTACCTGGTACATGGATCTGCTCAAAAATCCTGCGGACTCTGCAAAAAAAACTAAAAGTATATTCGTTATTGACCAGATTGATATAAGTGATGCCCGCTTTTCTCTGATTAACCATTCCGGACTCAAAGCCAAAACTAAAATAGATTTTAATAACCTGAATCTTACCGGTATAAATGGGATTATTGAAGACATTAAAATACAAAATGATACTACCGCCTTTAAAATTTACAACCTGGGATTTAAAGAGTCAAGTGGTTTTTCGGTGAAAAAGATGAGCAGCTCTGTGATTCTGGCAAAGCAGAACATTCTTTTAAAATCTGCCTTTTTAAACTGCGACAGCAGTATAATAAATATTTCTAAATTTGAAATAAATACTGATTCATCCGCCTCATTTAAAAGATTCACAGAAGAGGTAAAACTTGATATCCTGCTTGAAAAATCACTCATAAAATCTTCAGATCTGCAATATTTTATTCCTTTTGCAGAA
>JAPLED010000002.1 GCA_026391475.1 Bacteroidia bacterium
TCCATTCTGATTTTTCATTTCGGCAAAAACAGGTGGAATCTGATAAAAACCTGAATCAAAAGATGTTACAAGATATTTACCAATAATTTTAATTCTCCCACCCTGGCTGGAGGTATCAACAACCGGACCTGAAAGGATTTCAATGTTTTTACACAATGTATCCTTAAATAGAGGTAAAGTAAGCCCGAGGTCGGAAGGTTGATCAACTGTAATTGTAAACTTTATCTGATCGCCTATAAATATTTTTGAGGTATCAAAGGATGAGGTTACATTTACTTCCTGACTGAAAGCAGAAATAATTGAAATATATAGATATATGGAAAGAATCAACTTTTTCATAAATATCATCTGTTCTCAAACAACTTTATCAGTGGTTTAACATAATCAAGATCAGTTCTTAATTCTGCAGAATCCACTCCACATTTTTTGAATATATTTTTAATTAATTCTATATGACCAATCCACCATTTCTCATAAGCATCCCTGGTTGTTTTTGAGGAAGTATCAATCCATTTCTCAGCACCGGTTTCCGAGTCCAAAACTTTTATCAGACCGATGTTCGGAATTGCCTTTTCGACCGGATCAAACACTTTTAAAGCAACGATATCATGTTTGTTTGATGCAATTCTCAGTGCTTCTTCAAAATCAGGAACAATAAAATCAGAAATTATAAACGCTGTACATCTTTTTTTAATGGCATTTGTAAGAAAGCGCAAAGGCTCATCCAGATTTGTTTTTTGGCTTTGCGATTTAAAGTCAAGAAGTTCTCGTATAATCCTGAGTATATGTTTCCTGCCCTTTTGTGGCGGAATGAATTTCTCAACTTTGTCGGAAAAGAATATTACACCGATTTTGTCATTATTAAAAATGGCAGAAAATGAAAGAACTGCAGCTACTTCTGTCATTAAATCTTTTTTAAAGCTGACAGCTGTACCGAAATTACCAGATCCGCTGACATCAATAAGCAGCATTACAGTGAGTTCTCTCTCCTCCTCAAATATCTTTATATATGGATGGTTAAAGCGGGCAGTAACGTTCCAGTCAATGCTTCTTATGTCATCACCATACTGATATTCCCTCACCTCGCTGAAGGCTATCCCACGTCCTTTAAATGCACTGTGATATTCGCCGGCAAATATATGTCTGCTCAACCCCCTGGTCTTAATCTCAATTCTCCGGACTTTTTTTAATAATTCAGTTGCTTCCACTTTACAATAAACTCTACGGAACTTCAACAATATTCAGTATTTCAGAAACTATACGATCCTGGTTTATGTTTTCCGCTTCAGCTTCATAAGTAAGTCCAATCCTGTGGCGCATAACATCGTGACATATTGTTCTTACATCTTCGGGTATGACATATCCCCTTCTCTTTATAAATGCATATGCTTTTGCAGCCAGTGAAAGGTTTATGGATGCTCTGGGTGATGCTCCATATGAAATCATATTTGTAAATGAAGGAAGGCCATATTTCCCGGGATTACGGCTTGCAAAGACTATATTCAGGATGTAATTTTCTATTTTTTCATCCATATAGACCTCCCTGACAATATTCCGTGCTCTGATAATATCCTCGGTTTTAAGAACAGAATTTGTCTTTGGAAAATCTTTAGCAAGATTCTCCCTGATTATCAGTTTCTCCTCTTCCATAGTTGGATAATCGATCAGGACTTTCATCATGAACCTGTCGATCTGTGCCTCCGGAAGCGGATATGTTCCTTCCTGTTCAATCGGGTTCTGGGTGGCAAGAACCAGGAACGGTTCATCGAGTTTAAAAGTTGATTCACCGATTGTAATCTGTCTCTCCTGCATTGCTTCCAGTAAAGCGCTCTGCACTTTTGCCGGCGACCTGTTTATCTCATCTGCCAGAATGAAGTTAGCGAATACCGGTCCTTTTTTTACAATGAACTCCTCCTTTCTCTGACTGTAGATCATTGTACCAATAAGGTCAGCCGGAAGAAGATCGGGGGTAAATTGTATTCTGCTGAACTTAGCATCGATAATTGATGCAAGCGATTTTATCGCAAGCGTTTTAGCAAGGCCGGGAACTCCTTCAAGAAGGATGTGACCATTGGAGAGCAGGCCTATCATAAGGCTATCGGTCAGGTGTTTCTGGCCGATGATCACTTTATTCATCTCCATTCTGATAATGTCGACGAAGGCGCTCTCCTTTTCAATTTTTTCATTTAAAATCCTGATGTCAGCAGTTTGCTCCATGGCTTAAAAATTTAAGTAGCAAATATAATAAAACGAGTACTAATAATCATTCCTGAATTCTTTGGAAAAATCATTACACAAAAGAAGCCTGAGAAATTTTAAAGTGGTGTTAAGGAGTGTTAAAAGTTTGTTAAATGAATTTTTTTACTCAATTAATCCCTGCTTTGCTTCGCTCTTGAATTCACCCCTGTCCCCTTTTATAGTCCACCTCACCCTAAATCCCTCTCCTGAAGGAGAGGGACTTATCTGTTTGATAATCTTTTTATTACCCCCTTCTCTTTTAGGAGAAGGGTCCCGATTGCTATCGGGAGGGGGATAAGGTGGATTGATAATGGGAGCGGGCGACAGGAAAGTATGAGGTAAAAAGATGTATAGAGTGTGAAAAGTACAACAAATTGATCTATAATTATTTACTTTAATGTCAATGGATTCCAATCAAACCCGGCTCTTACAGAACTCCTTATTAAAAGAATAACTACCAATGGAATAAAGGCTATATTGAATTCCTGTGGTAAGAAGAAGTGAAGAACCAGAAAAGATATTGTGATATAAAACAAAATCCTAAACCAGATTGATCCTGTCTTTTTCAGGATCAGGATTACAAGGCATAAAATGATAATCGGATTCAACCAGATTATATTAAGGTTCCATTTCATCTGCTGATGATTGGTGAAAAAATTGAAAAAGATCATCAACAATGCCAGGATCGAAAAAACTGAAAAAACGAAAATATCAACTAAATTAATGATCTTCTTACTTTTAAGCAAAGCAGACAGGATTAAAACAATTATTAAAAGAATTGTAAAAACAACCTCGGGTGATGTCAAAAAATTTTTCTTTATCACGGGAGGATCATAATCAAGAATAACTACAGGATTCTGAAGCAAAGGAATCATTTTACCATTTCTGTTAACAACTGTTTCAGAAAGTCCATTCTGCATATCCAAGGGAAGGAACATTCTGTCACGAAATGAGGCCTTCTTGTCTCCGGAAGAACCCATAATCAGGTCAACTCCGAATTTTAACCAGTGGTAAGGATTCTGATATTTGCCAACCATCTTTCTGAAAGTAGGGACTTCTCCTGTTTCAGCAGGTGGATAAAGAAGTTTTTTTCCAATCGATTTTTCGAGAAGATCCCTTATCCTGGTAGAACAATCGTCATAAAAAAAATCGTATCTGTATTTGACGTTTTCAGGTTTAAGGTTATCATTTATAAGAGCAATTAATTGTTTTGTTTCACTGGCATCAAGATTGATTCTTTGAGAATAAACAAATCTCTGCTCATCAGAATAATCTTGTAAAAAATTTTGGAGAGAAACAACCCCGAGCCAGTAGTCCAAACGTCCCTTGGCAAATTTCCAGGCAAAATTTGGAGAATCGAAATAGAATACTCCCCAGTTGTAAACCATGTCGCTGTTTTTCTCCGGAATTACGATCCTTATGGCGCTGTGACCGTAAATTGAGTATGTTTCAGTACCGGGACCACATGTTAATAAATAAACAACAGTATCGCTTGCAGGTTGAGAAAAAACACCGGGAAGGTATAGCATTAAAAGAAATGAACTGACAAAAAGTATCTTTTTCATAATTATTCTCTTTTTGTAAACGTAAGAGATTTTTATCAGAAATGAAAGAAGTCTGAAGAAAGAAGACCGAAGTCAGAAGAATCATGATTATATTCTTTGTCTATTGACTTTAGACTTTTAACTTTAGACTTTTGACTTTTTATCAAATGATTAAAATAATCACAATTTAGTAATACTCAGATAATGAAAAGAATAGTCTCAGTTTTTTGTGTCGTTTTTTTGCTGTTTAATCTTAATCTCTTTGCTCAAAAAAAGAGCCATACCGTTGTTAGTATAAAAGGTGATCAGTTCTTTATAAATGGAAAACCGACCTATGAGAAGAGGTACTGGAAAGGTTACAAAATAGAAGGACTGCTTCTGAACTCCAGAATGGTGCAAGGGATTTTTGATGATCTTAATCCGGAAACTGTAAATAACTGGATCTACCCTGATACAAAAAGATGGGATGCTGACAGGAATACAAATGAATTTATCCTTAACATGGATAAATGGCATAGTTATGG
>JAPLED010000045.1 GCA_026391475.1 Bacteroidia bacterium
CCCCTTATTTTTTTAAGGACATCGGCTTCAGAAGAGGTAGCTGTAACGTATAATATTTTAAATGACATAGTTATATCTGTGGCCATTTAAACAGTAAAGAGTGGGTAAATATATTGCTTTTATGAATTAAAAAGATCAAAATTATTGGTTAATATTGTATTATAAATGCATGGTAGTATGATTTACCTGACACGCAGAGAAAGATTCTGTGCCGCACACAGGATGTTCAGGCAGGACTGGTCCGATGAAGTTAACCAAAAAATATTCGGAAAGTGCTCCAATCCAAACTGGCACGGGCATAACTATGTTTTATGGGTGACTGTTAAAGGGGAACCTTCAACGGAACATGGTTTTGTAATGAATATAAACATCCTGAAACAGATAATCCTCGATAAAATAATTAATAAGATTGATCATAAAAACATTAATCTTGAGGTTGAATTCATGAAGGGAAGGATTGTTACAACTGAAAATCTGGCTGTTGCCATCTGGGATGAACTTAAACCCTCTATTGAAAAGGAAGGGGCCATCCTCCATTGTGTTAAAATTGAAGAGACTGAGAATAATTCAATAGAATATTATGGCTAAGACAATTGAGAAGATTAATGACGGTTCCGGTATAGTTACCGATGGATATAATAAAATCGAGACATGGAATGCTGAAAACATAGAAGAATTATCCACCATTTACTACAGGGTACTGGAGCTTATTGGAGAAGATCCTGAAAGAGAAGGACTTAAGCGCACGCCTGTCAGAGTTGCAAAAGCTTTAAACTACCTTACTAACGGATACAGTATGAACGCGGAGGAGATCCTGAAATCAGCCATGTTTAAGGAGGAATATAAACAGATGGTCATTGTAAAAGATATTGATCTTTATTCAATGTGCGAACATCACATGCTACCGTTCTTCGGGAAAGCTCATGTTGCATATATTCCCGACGGTTATATCACAGGATTGAGCAAGATAGCACGGGTTGTGGAGGCATTTTCAAGAAGGCTTCAGGTTCAGGAGAGACTCACCACCCAGATCAGAAACTGTATCCAGGATACCCTTCATCCGCTGGGAGTTGCGGTTGTCATTGAAGCTCAGCATATGTGCATGCAGATCAGAGGCGTTCAGAAACAGAATTCTGTAACAACCACCTCGGCCTTTACCGGCATTTTCCTCGAACAACTTAATACACGTGAAGAGTTTATTCACCTGATTGGAACAAAACTTCATTAAAACAATTTTCTTGTTTTTGCACCCCGTTGGAAACAGCGTTTTAAACTAAAAATAAGTAATTATGAAGGCATATGTATTTCCCGGACAGGGAGCGCAGTTTATCGGAATGGGGAAAGATCTTTATGATAAATCACCTGTCGCAAAAGAGATGTTTGAAAGAGCTAACGCAATACTAGGATTCAGAATAACCGACCTTATGTTTGCCGGGACCGATGAAGATCTGAAACAAACAAAAGTTACACAACCTGCTATCTTCCTTCATTCAACAATTCTTGCTGCTGTTCTCGGAAATTCATTTAAACCCGATATGGTTGCCGGGCATTCACTCGGTGAGTTCTCTGCACTTGTTGCCAATAAAACTCTCTCTTTCGAAGACGGACTTGTGCTGGTATCAAAAAGAGCCATGGCCATGCAGAAAGCCTGTGAGAAGACTCCATCAACTATGGCTGCAATTCTTGGTCTCGATGATAAGATAGTTGAAGAGACATGTGCTTCCATTAAAGAAATTGTGGTACCCGCTAATTATAACAGTCCCGGACAAATTGTTATATCCGGTTCAAATGAAGGCATTGATAAAGCCATCGAAATGCTCAAAGAAAAAGGCGCCAAAAGAGTTCTTAAACTGGCTGTGGGCGGCGCTTTTCATTCACCGGTTATGGAACCAGCCCGACTGGAACTTGAAGAAGCAATAAAAAGCACTACTTTCAATAAGCCGATATGCCCTGTTTATCAGAATGTTAATGCAAAACCATCTATAGAACCTGAAGTAATAAAATCAAACCTTGTTTTACAACTGACATTCCCTGTTCGATGGACACAAAGCGTCCTTAACATGATCTCCGATGGAGCAACATCATTTTTTGAGGTTGGTCCGGGGAGTGTTTTACAAGGTCTGATAAAAAAGATCAATAAAGAGGCAGTCACAGAGGGAGCAACATTCTGAAAATGACACTGTTATTCCAGTTTCTAATTTATTAAACCCATCCCTTAGGGGCTGTCTAGAAAGTGGAACGAACCACCCCGTCATGACCCTATGGGCATGACACCCCTCCTTTAAAAAGGAGGGGAAAGTATTGAAATACAGTATTATAACTTTCTCCTCCTCTTCAGAGGAGGAGTACCCCGACGGTACCGTCGGGGGGAGGTGGTGGGCTTTTTAGACAGCTAACTTTCTCCCAGTCTTCCCTTCATCCCTTCTTTCCCTTAAGGCCATTATTTAAATAACAGAGTAACATTCTGGAATACCGATTCATTTAATGTCAGCGCGACCGGACAGGTTTTTACGCAATACTCCAGGATTTTTTTCTGCTTATCGGTATAACTATTCCCGGTAAAGTCGAATTCAATTTTGATCTCACCTATCTTTCGTGGGTTGTCGGTCATGATCTTCGTTATTTTGCAAGAGCTTCCATCGATAGAGAATCCATGTTCCCTGGCTGCTATACCCATTATTGTAAAGATGCAGCTTCCAAGCGCTGAAGCAACCATATCGGTAGGTGAAAAATTTTCACCCTTACCTTTATTATCAACCGGTGCATCGGTTGTAATAACACTCCCTGATCTGACGTGAGCTATTTCAGTCCGGAGATCGCCAAGGTATTTTGTTCTTGCTGTTTCCATTTGATTTATTTTTTTAACAATTCTTTTAAAGATCAATTTAATGAGTTCCTCTTTGTGAACGGCGAAGCCCTCACAAAGGTAAGCGTAATGGTTTCATAATTACCCCTCTATGGTTTTTCCCATCGATCATTATCTCGAGGGGATTTACAAACCTGATGTGCCTGATATAGCTATCTTCATAAACTACCTCAAGTTTATTAAGAAAATCTACATCGTAATATCCCTCATTAATGTAAGGATTAAGGGTAAAATATCCAACCCTGAATGAGGTGAGGTTCTGAAAGAAATGGGTTCCCTGACTGGGATCTATCCTGTAGTTTTTTAAGCCCGATTCAATGATGATCCTCGCTGCAGAGATCTGTGGCCACTTAACGGGTATTCCGAGCCATGCATCAGTTGATCCCCATCTTCCGGGGCCAATAAGAACATAACCTTTCCCCTGCTTTACAAACGAGGTGTTTATCTTCTCAATTTCAATTGCAACATTTTTATTATTTACCGCATTAAAAGATTCAGGCTTAACATAAACAAGGTCATTAATACCTTTAAAAACGCCATTCCCGAGGGCTGATTCTGAATAAATGATTGTATCTTCTGTTTTAATATGATCAAGGTTGATGGTATGTGTCTCCTCCGTATGTACTATTGGCCTTATCTGCAGAAAGTTGAAAATTTTCGGGGTGCCGGCAGGTGTTTCAAGGTTGGCGGCAAATTCAATTTCAATAGGATTGTTCATCTCCTGCTGACCAAGTTCCAGAAGGGTACATAAAATGTCGGCCAGAGGGAAAGTCTTGTGCTGCAGTATATTTGAGAATGTTATTACCCGCTTGCCGGAGTGTATAATTCCGT
This sequence comes from Bacteroidia bacterium, assembly GCA_026391475.1. Lineage (GTDB taxonomy): Bacteria > Bacteroidota > Bacteroidia > Bacteroidales > VadinHA17 > LD21. The sequence continues at coordinate 3,698 of JAPLED010000045.1, forward strand.
CAAGGAGAACATTATTATTCCTGTCATAAGTTGAGGCGACATATTTCATAGCAGCTTCGTTGTTCATATCCTTAATATCTATCTTAAGGATGTTCACACCATCATCAGTTGATGGAACAAAACTGTTGATATTCAGATCGAGTGCACAAAACTTTTTTTGTGTATCTCTTAATGCTGCTTCCGGTGATGAAAGCTGGAGTATTTTTTTTGGATGCTTAGGTGAAAACCGAAGAGATAATCCCCCCTCAACGATCAGTTTTCCAAGGCCAAGGGCAATGTTCACAATGCCGTCTTCAGCTTTTTCTGAGCCGATCGGATAGTAATTTATCGATCGTGCAACACCCGATAAAGTGGGGTAATAAATCTCGCCATGCCTGTTACCGCAAACCTCCTGCAGAATGATCCCCATCTTCTCCTCATCGATCACATTGGCTGTAGCGGTCATGTATGCCTTGCTCACCTTGTAGTAAACTGAGGCATAAACCTCTTTTATAGCATCAGATAACATTTTAACCATCAGCTTATTATCGGGGAGCCTTGGGATCATATAAGTTGAATAAATGCCCGCAAACGGCTGATAGTGTGAATCTTCAAGTTTACTGGAAGAGCGGACAGCAATCGGGTAATTTCTTGAAACAGCCAGGAATGCATAAAAATCCTGGTATACATGTCCCGGAAGTTCAGCATTGATAAACCTGTTAAGAATCTCATCATCCGAGAGGTCAGACAGCGCAACGGAATAGAGGTTGTTCTGATCCATGAATTCATCGAATATGTCGGTACTTAAAACAACGGTTCTCGGGATAGTAATGAGCACATCAGGAAACTTATTAAACAATTTATTGTTTTTTATTATCCTGTTGATAAATGCAAGTCCTCTGGCTTTTCCTCCGATTGAACCTTCTCCGATACGTGAAAAAATCTGGTACTCATCAAAGCTTGTCTTATCAAACTTCGCTATGACTCCCCTTCCCTTCCCCAGACGGAAGCTGGAGATTGCAACATAAAGGAACCTCCGCATCTCATTCATTGTTTCAAAATCCTCTTTCCTTATGTATTTGAACATCTGGGCAACAGGGAAGAGAGCTCTTGCATTCAACCATTTGGAAAAGTGGTTACGGGTTGCATGGTACTCAAGGGTATTGTCGGGGATTGTGAGTAATTTTTGCTGAAGGCTCTGGAGATCAGTGGCTATAGCTATAGGTTCCAGGGTGTCAGGATTCCTGAAAACAAACGGTCCGAAGGCAAGGTTCTGTATAATGAAGTTCCTCAACTCAAGAGATAATGATTTGGAATACTTATTAATAAAGCCTGCGCCAAGTTCCTCTGCAATCTTCTTATGTTTTAAACTGGAGGATTGTATCAGAAAAGGGACTTTGTCATCATCGGCCATAACCACCTTACATAACTCTATTCCGGCATTTTCATCGGTGATGTTATCTCTTTTATAGCTGATATCTGAAATCACCCCCAGGACATTGTATTTATACTTTTTGTACAGGTCTAGAGCATCATTGAAATTGTTCGCAAGAAGAATTTTGGGTCGTCCCCTCATTTTAAGCATCCTTTGATGTTCATTCAGTGCTTCGCGCTGAAAATCAAGAGACTGTAAAAGGACAATCCTATAAATATTCGGGAGGTATGAAGAGATATATCTTATTGAGTTTTCAACCAGAATGATTGCCTGAACACCAATATTTTCAATGTCATAATCAGCATTCATTTTGTCTTCAATCAATTTAATTATAGCCAGAATAAGAGAAGCATCACCGAGCCAGCAGAAAACATAATCAATTGCGCTGAGATCCTCCCCTTCAAGTCTCAGAGATACTTCCCTTGAAAAATATGTGAGCACAACAATGGGGATATTTTCATACTTAGCCTTGATCCTTTTTGCAAGAGCAAAAACATCGGCCCCCTTAAGGCTAAGCATTGAGATGACAAGATCAATATTACCATCCTGAAGTATTGTAAATGCATCTTCAGCATTATCTGTTTGGACAAATGTTGGCGGATATCGAAGGTTAAGAGAAGCATATTCATTAAATATCTGCTCATCAATCCTGCCGTCCTCTTCAAGCATGTAATTATCATAATTACTGCATATTACAAGCACACGATGTATTCTCTTCTGCATCAGCAGATCGAAGGAGGTATCGGTAAAGTCGTATTTCTGAAGATCCAGCATTCCTTCAATAATGGTCATAAATTCATCTTTTTAATGATTCGTAGAGATTACAGCCATCCCTTTTTTACCATCCATGCGTATAAGAAGTGGTTTATCAAACCTAATATGCCGGAAAAATTTCCCTTTTTCTATAACCTTTTGCTTTTTAAGTTTTTTCCAGATGATTGTTCCATCCTGTGACCCCTGGTTAATTGAAAAATAACCAACATTCATTGAGGTGACATTATGAAAAAAGTGAGAGCCAAGTGATGCATCAAGGTGGAAATCAGGTAAGCTGACCTCCACAATAACTTTTGCATTTGATATTTGCGGCCAGGCAACAGGTATGCCCAGAAACCTGTCTTTAGTTCCCCATCTTCCCGGCCCCAAAAGGACATACCGGCGGTTTTCCCTCAACATCTTTTCGTTTATCCTGTCAATTTCATTTGCCATCTCATTGGTTAGCATGTTGTTAAATTTTTCCGGCTCAATATATATGAGATCTGTAATATCGTTAATAACCCCATTCCCCATACTTTTTTTAGTTACAAGTATCAGGTCTTCAGTATAAATACTTTCAGGATCAATGGAATAGCCAGCACCACTTCCGACAAGAGGTTTTATCTGGAGAAGATAAAAGGAGGCGTTTCCTGTTTTGTCTTTTGTAAGGTCAACTGCAAACTCTATTTCGACCGGTGTGCCAAATGCTTCAGTAACAACATCCAATACTACCCTGAGAGTGGATGCCAGCGGGATAAAATCATATTTTAATATATCTGCAAAATTAATTACACGCGGACCAGGGGCATCCAGTCCGGGAATTATTGTATCATTATCGGTGTTTAATACTGAAGCAGAATGTTTTAGTGTGCCATGTTTTTCAGCATAACTGATATCAAGCGTTATAAGCCCTGCACTTTCCCCTTCAAGAAGGTTCAGATCCTTTTTTGCCATATCAACAGCATAGAAACGGACCTGTGAATTTTTATACAAGTCTTTATGAGAGATAATATCCAGTGATGGGTAAGCCGGTGAAAATCTGAATGCTCGTTCGCCCTCAACTACATATTGTCCCAGTCCGACTGCCACCACAGCAAACCCATCCTGTGGTGTCATATGGGCAACCGGATAAAAATTGAATGACTGTGCAGTTCCGCTGATATGCGGATAAAATGCATCTTCAAATCTGTTACCAACGACCTCCTGAATCACAATAGCCATCTTTTCCTGCTCTACTTTGTAGCTGATGGCTTCAAAATAGGTGCGGGCATTTCTTGAATAGATTGAAGAGAACACAAGCTTTATAGCATCAGATAACTGCTTCAGTCTGATATCAGGATCCGGATTATTATTTGGAAGAAGATAGGTTCCGAAAATGCCTGAAAATGGCTGGCTCATTGAGTCTTCGAACAAACTTGATGATCGTACAGCAAGTGGCTTGCCTATGAGTCTGATGAAAATCCTTAGTTCTTTTTCGAGGGTATAACTCAGGTTGCCTTCAAGAAACAATTTTTGAAGAATTTCGAAATTTTTCTCCTCTTTTACCTTGTCCCACAAATGGTTCCGCTCCATAAACATATCAAATTCATCTGTGCCGATTATTGCGGTTACCGGTGTTTTGATATTAATACCAGGTAAAAGGCGTCCAAGTTCAAAACTATAGATAAGGGTATTTACAAATGCCAGACCACGGCCTTTTCCGCCAAGAGATCCGCCTGAAAGGCTAACTATGTTAGTCTCATCAATAACTGCAGATTCCTCAAAATTAACCACTTTACCTTTATTCATCTCCCGGCGTCTCTTGCGGATAATGTCGATAAGGAACTCCCTGAGTTCTTTGAGGCTGTCGAAGTCAGATACCCTTATCGGATTTATCATTTTGGCAATTTTAACCTCACCTCTTGCCATTAGCCATAATGAGAAATGGTTTTTCATAGCATGATATACAAGAGAATCTTCAGGTACTGTCTGGAGGTATGCCTCAAACTCCTTCATCGATTTTGCGACAGCAATCTGACGGCCTTTGGTATCTCTGTAAACAAAGTGGCCAAAGCCCAGGTAATAATTGATGAATGACTTAAGGTCCTGAAGCAGGCTTTCGGAATTTTTATTTATGAAATTTGATTTCAGGATATGTGCATATCTGGCGTTTTCAGGATCCGATGATTGCAGTACGGCTGGAAGATTAGGAAGATCTTTTTTGACATGCTGAATGAGATCAAATCCTGCAGTGTTGTGTAAAACACCGTTTTTCGGGAACCGCATGTCAGAAATTACACATAATAAACTGTCCTTGTATTTATTGTAAATTGTGATCGAATCTTCATAATTTGAAGCAAGCAGAATTTTAGGTCTTGCCCTTAATTTCAATACTTTATACAATTCATCTGTTGAGACATCCTCTATCAGGTTTTTAGTCTGTTCCATCACCAGGGTGTAGAGCATCGGAAGATAACTTGAATAATACTCTGCCGAATCCTCAACAATCAGGATAACTCTTGTGAGTCCCTTTTTTGTATCATTGTCAACATTTACCCGGTCTTCGAGGAGCTTTACCATTGCAAAAAACACCTTCGACTCCCCGGTCCATACAAAATAGTTATCAAAAGGAATTCCCTGAGATTTCTGCTTTTTTACGAAGGGTACATCACCAGGACTGTTCAGGAGAAGGAAAGTAGGGATGTATGGATATTTGTCCTTAATTTTTTTGCAGAGGATCATCGGGCTCTCTTTATCCACTCCAATCATAATTATAATCATATCGTAGTGTCTTGCTTTCAGCCTGCTGAAAGCTTCTTCCTCACCGGAGACTCCTGTAACTCTGGGAATTGATGTAAGGCTCATCTGGTAATATTCACCCAGCATGTGGTCCGAAAACCGTCCTTCACCTTCGATGGAGTAGGCATCATAGAGGTTAGCGACAAGAAGTATCTCTTTAACTTTAAAAGGCATCAGATCGTGAAATACATCCCTCTCAGCATTGTGGCGATCGAGAAACTTCTGAAGCAGCTTCCTGCTGGAGACCTCTTTAATATCGTCATCATCTTTTTGGGTGACCTGGGTTAACCTGATGATATCCCTGGCTTTATAGCTGTTAATATACCCGGTTAAAAGGCTTCCGATATTCTGGATAAGATCTCTTTCCTCTTTCAGGAAGGGGCCCTCGTTTTCCGTATTGAATTCAGTTGTATAAAAAATCTCTATTGATCCTTTTTCGCCGTCGATGGTAATAAACTCCTGTACCATCCTCCAGTTCGTCTCCTGAAAATCGACCGATTCAAACTCTTTTCCCATGAATCTGATACGGGCAACAGTATACTCCGGATATTGCCATGCTGCAGGTAAAAGAAGTACTATTTGCTGAAGGGACTCTTCAATAGGTTTAAACTCTTTCAGGATAGAAGTGGTCCGGTTGATACATGCCAGCTCCTTCAACCTCTCCTGCTGATCATGCAGTAACCGGTTGTATTCAGGATTATTATGACTCAATTCATCCATTAGCGGCGTATCGGTTGGATCAATTTTTAAAATTACTAAAATTGTTTCAGATAATGCCTTCAAAATCGAGTAGGAAATGATTGGAACTGCACATAAGGTTTGATATGGGGCAAGGAAGGCGATTTTCCCCTTTCTGCTCCACTCAACTGGTAAGAAAAGAAGTCGGTAAAGTCGAAAGTCTATAAAGTTAATAATAACAGGAGGCAATCGGACAAAATTTTATATTTTTAAGAAAATTTTCCAAACTCATTTAAAATCAATTATGAATTGAAAAATAAAAAACAAGTAAAGAGATCACTTATTACTAAAAGGAGAAAGTGCTATGAAAAATCTTATTGTATTTTTTTTGTTTCTTTTTGCCACCATATTCTCTGTTGCTGATGCACAGGAGCGCGATAAGGCCTTACTGGCAAAGGGAATGAACTTTATTGAAACCAGAACATATTCCGCGGAGGATGATGCAAAAATCCTTGAGCTTTACAAAAACCTGCGTGTTGCTGATGTTTCCGATGGTTTGGATATGGCGGGGCTCCCGGGTACAGGTCTTGTAGATCCGGCAATACATTCTGATTGGGTTGATTTAAAAGGTTTTACCCATATTTTCAGGGGCATAGCTGTTACCGTCCGGTATGTTCCAACCCAAAGACCGGCCCTTCCGGCTCCGGGAGAAGAATTTCAAAAATGGGAAGGGAATTTTTATAACACCTTTTCACACGAAGCTTTTACACAGTTGATCAAACCCGGTACCGCTATAGTTATTGACGATATAGAGGATAAGGATATCGGATCGATCGGTTCAAATAATATTCTGTATTGGTACAAACTTGGTGCTGTGGGAGTAGTTACAGATGCAGGAGCAAGAGATACCGATGAAGTCGGACTCGAAGGAGTGCCTCTCTATCTGAGAAAAAAAGGACGTGGGATCCGTCCTGGAAGGAACGAAATTGAATCGGTCAACCGGCCTGTTTCAATCGGTGGAGTTCTGGTTTGTCCGGGAGATGTTGTTGTGGGAGATGGTGACGGGGTTGTTGTCGTTCCGCGTGCGATTGCTGAGCAGGTAGCAAAATATGCTAACGAAATTCTCACAAAAGATAAAGCAGGCAGAAAGGGTCTGTATGAAAGTTTAGGGCGCCAGTTGGATAAGACGGTGAAATAAGATCGACACACCACACTCGGCCTAAGGGCGCAAAGCTACCCGCTACGAGTCACGAGCTACGAGCCCCGTGTTCTCAGCTTTCAACCAGGTAACCAGGAACCAGTAACCAGCCCCCCCACGCAAGACAATCATACAATCAGACTTTCTTCTCACCTCCCGGGGTCAATCCCATAGCCAATGCCGTCATTCCGGTTAACCCCCCTAACTGCATGGTTTCCAGCGCTGAGCTTGGAACAATTACTATTGTGGAGTTCGTCTTCAATCCTTCATACAGCATGTTCATTGCCCTCAGATGAAGAGCTACAGGATTGTTAGCATATGTTTTGGCAGCTTCGCCAAACTTCTCTGCCACCTGTCGCTCAGAATCACCCAGGATCACCCTGGCCTGACGTTCTCTTTCAGCCTGGGCCTGCATCGACATAGCGTCCTGCAGTGAAGAAGGGATCAGGACATCTTTAACTTCAACCGAAATCACATTGATACCCCATGGTTCGGTACGTTCATCAATGATCTTCTGAAGCTGTACGCTCATCTTGTCCCTACCTTCGAGCATCTCCGACAGCATGGTCTTACCGATAACATCACGAAGGGCTGTCTGTGAGGCCCAGTTAATTGCGTTTCTGTATTCGGCTATTTCAAGTGCAGCCTTCTTGGCATCCAGAACTTTCCAGAACAGGACTGCATCCACATCAACAGGCACAGTATCTTTTGTAAGGGTCTTTTCTGCCGTAAAAGAAGTTGTAATGACGCGGATGTCAATCCAGTAAGCAACGGTGTCAACGATGGGTATTATGAAAAAAAGTCCCGGTCCCCTGAGTGAATGGAATCGTCCTAACCGCAATACTACTGCTTTTTCCCACTGATCTGCAATCTTTATTGCAGAAGAAACGAAAAGGGCAACAAGGAAGGAAATTGCTCCGACCCACATAGCCCCTCCTGACTGAATGCCATAACCGAAATATGCCAAAGCTAAACCGATGGCAAGAATGACAAAAAAGATTAATACTGAAAAAGAACTTTTTGTTTTCATAACGATTACCTCCATTTATTTTATATGTTTTAAATCGGATGTTTTTTCCGGTACCGATGTGTCAGATCGATGCAGAGCATATTTTCCTGCTCCTGAAGATATCAAATTTAGGCAATAAATAATCATGATGCAATATAATTATAGTGTTATCTTATTGACTGGTTCAATACAAGACAATTTTAGCTCATAGCTCATGGCCCGTTGTTGCTTAGAACACATAACGCGGATTGCTAAACGCTAAACGCTGAACACCAAACACTAAACGTTAAACTCTGAGCCCTAAGCCCTGAACTTTCCATTTTTACTTATCTATTGGTTTAATCTTCTCAGATATTTTTATGAAATTTGTAAGTGATAAAAATTACTGAAAATGATTTATCATATCCTTGATATCCTGATTATCGTTTTCCATTTTTCATTGATCTTCTTTAACCTTTTTGGCTGGATATGGAGAAAAACAAGAATTTTCAACTTTATTACTCTAGTGTTAACTGGGGCATCATGGTTGTTTCTGGGTTTGATATTTGGAACATTAGGTTATTGTCCCCTGACAGACTGGCATTTCAGCATTCTTACTAAACTCGGAGAAACCGATCTCCCGGACTCATACATTAAATACATAATAGACAGATTTACGGGCCTGAACATTAGCGCATCACTTGTTGATAAAATTACATTATATGCGTTCCTTGCGGCATTGACAATCTCCATATTTTTCAATGTCAGGGATTTAATGAAGTTGAAAAAGACTGGTTAAAGTTTGAAAATTCCGGATTTATCCGGGCAGGCAGGACGCAGGCCGTAAAGACCTCAAGACAGTACGAAGCACAAGACACGAAGGCCAAGGCTTCAAGACAATCAGACAATCAGGCTGTCAATAAAATGAGAAAAATATCTATATTTGAATAGCATATTAAATATTGATCTGGAAATCATGAAGAAATCATTAAAAACATTTTTAATATTCCTGCTGATTTTGTTTTGCGCTGGCAGGGGGTATTCACAGACAACTCATCCCGAACCAAAAACTCTTAAAATTGGTTCCAGTGCACCTGATTTTAACCTCACGGGAGTGGATGGGAAAACATATAACCTGAAAGAATTTGATAAAGCCTCTGTACTAGTTATCATTTTCAGTTGCAATCATTGTCCTACTGCCCAAGCATATGAGGACCGTATCATTGCACTTGCAAAAGATTATAAACCGAAGGGAGTTGCCCTTGTGATGATTTCACCTAATTCAGTTAAGGCTTTGAATTATTCGGAATTAGGTTATACTGATATGGGCGACAGCTTCGAAGAGATGAAGCTGCGTGCCGCCGACAAAGGATTTAATTTTCCTTATTTATACGATGGTGATGAACAGAAGACTGCGATGGCCTATGGACCGGTTGCAACACCTCATTGTTTTGTTTTTGACTGGAATCGCATATTACGATATGCCGGGCGTATCGATGAATCGGAAAAGCCCGGCACAGGCAAAGGTGAAGATATAAGAAATGCCATTGATGCAGTATTGACCGGGAAATCAGTTAAAAATCCTGTAACAAAAGTGTTTGGATGTTCCATTAAATGGTCATGGAAGGATGAATATACACAGAGGCTTTACAAACAATGGGCTGAATTGCCGGTTACTCTGGAGGAGATTGATGTTCAGGGAATAAAAGACCTTATCAAAAACACTTCATCAGATAAACTCAGGTTAATCAATATCTGGGCTACATGGTGCGGACCCTGTATTACAGAATTTCCCGATATGGTGATTATCGATCGTATGTATCGCGGACGCCCTTTTGAGTTTATAACGATCAGCGCGGATAAGCAGGCAAGAAAAGATGATGTCCTGAAATTCCTTCAAAAACAGCAGGCTTCCAACAAAAATTACATTTTTAATAAAGATAATGTATATGAGATGATTGAAGCTGTTGATCCTGACTGGCAGGGTGCTTTACCTTACACACTGCTGATTGAACCGGGTGGAAAGATTGTTTACAAAAAGCAGGACACAATTGATCCGCCTGAAATGAAAAAGCTGATAGTAGGGAATAAATATATTGGCAGGTATTACTAATCTGGTTAATAAACTATGAAAAGTAATTTTAGCAGGTGTCATTTCATTAAAATGGGGGCCATTGCGGCCGTAGGTTTAACATTTGCCCCACCGTATTTAAAAGCCGGAAAGAACAGTATGGCTATTAATCCTGTAAGGCTTGGCGGTCCTGTCCCCGGCAATTTTACCTAAATTGACAGTCCATTTGGAAGAACGCAGACCAGGATTGGGTTCGGTAGATTATGTCGTCTTTTTACAGGAGACAAGCAAGCTTAAAGATATTCCTTTTATGCTTGAGCACCTGGAAAAGCAGGAGGATTATAAGCTGGCAGCTGATTATGTCCGTGAGGTTGGAGAGAAGGAGGGAATTGCGACATGGTTTATTCAACTTCCCAAATTGATCCGCTCATAAGCAGATCATCCATGCACTTGATTTTTGCTGTCTTTTGTATTCCCTCTATCTGTTCGTGCACAGATCTTTCATAGGTAGGCCCCTGCACTGCTCTGATAACTCCCAGAGCTACAGGATATTCCGGATACATCATATTAGCAAGCATATATTGGATTCCAGGATTATACTCGAGAGCATCATGAACCAGCAGGTTCTTTTCAGTAATACCATTTTCTCCGAGCTTAACAACCTTTAGCTTTAATCCATCGAGAATAAGGCCTTTGTCGTTCACTTTTCCGAAAATCATAGGTTGACCGTGTTTAAGAATCAGTGTTCTGTCATCTCTTACCTCTTTATCGATGATGGTATCGTGAATTCCATCATTGAAAATGACACAATTCTGAAGAACTTCAATAACAGAGGTTCCTTTATGTTTTGCGGCCTCAATATAAATCTGAGTTGAAAGGGCAACATTTGTATCGACAGTACGTGCAAAAAATTTGCCTCTTGCACCTATTACGAGCTCTCCAACTGAAAAGGGTTCTTCAACTGTACCGAAAGGGGAAGTCTTTGTTACAAGTCCTTTTGTGGAAGTCGGAGAATACTGGCCTTTTGTGAGCCCATATATCTCATTGTTAAACAATATGATATTAATATCAATATTTCGCCGTATTACATGTATGAAGTGATTTCCGCCAATTGCAAGGGCATCACCATCGCCGGTAATCTGCCATACAGATAGTTCGGGATTTGCAATTTTTACACCAGAAGCTATGGCAGATGCACGCCCATGAATACTATGGAAGCCGTATGTATCCATGTAATATGGAAACCTTGATGAGCAACCTATACCGGAAATGAATGCGAACTTCTCTTTAGGTATACCCAGTTCCGCCAATGCCCTCTGAACTGAACTCAAAACTGCATGATCACCGCAACCCGGGCACCACCTTACTTCCTGATCACTCTTAAAATCTTTCGGAGTATATTTATTTACCAGTGTTTCAGCCATTTTATTTGTCCTCCAGCATTTTAATGCATTTGTCTTTTATATCATTTATCGTAAACGGGAGACCCTGAACTTTATTAATCTGTTCATAGGTAAACTCCTGGTGTTTAATCCGCAGATAGTCGGCAAACTGTCCCATATTTAATTCACATACCACAATCTTCTTAAATCTCCTGAACACATCTTTGACATTTTTCGGCAAAGGATTTATATAATTGAAGTTGACAAGACTGACTTTATGCCCGGCAGCCTGTAATTCACGAACTGCTGTGATAAGATATCCATATGATCCACCCCAACCAACTACCAGAATATCACCAGAATCGGCTCCATGAACAACAAGGTCAGGAATTTCGTTAACAACTCTTTCAACCTTCTCTGCCCTTAGTTTAACCATTAATTCATGGTTTTCAGGAGTATAGGATACAGTTCCTTTGGCAGTTTTCTCAAGGCCTCCGATCCTATGTTCCATACCTGGTGTTCCCGGAACAGCCCATGATCTTGCGAGTTTTTCAGTATCACGCTTATATGGTAAAAAAGGGATCTCTTTTCTATCTGCAAACGGCGGATTGATCTTTGGAAGATCTTTCATCTTCGGAATTCTCCATGGTTCAGTACCATTCGCAAGATAATTGTCAGAAAGAAGCAATACCGGGGTCATATGTTCTAATGCAATCCTTGCTGCTTCAAATGCAAAATGGAAACAGTCAGATGGTGTGCTGGATGCTATCACCACTACCGGGCATTCGCCGTTGCGACCATATAGAGCTTGCATCAGATCGGCCTGTTCTGTTTTTGTTGGCAGACCTGTTGAAGGGCCGCCTCTCTGTACGTTAACAACTACTATCGGAAGTTCTGCCATTACTGCAAGGCCGATAGCTTCCGACTTGAGTGCCATTCCGGGACCTGAAGTGGATGTAATTGCAAGGTTGCCTGCGAAACTGGCGCCAAGTGATGTGCAAATTCCTGCTATCTCATCCTCTGCCTGGAAGCTTATAACACCCAGGTCTTTACGGGCAGCCAGTTCTTCGAGGATCCCTGTTGCAGGAGTAATCGGGTATGACCCGATAAAGAGTTTTAAGCCTGCTTTTTCTGCAGCAGCAATGAAGCCCCATGCTGTCGCAACATTTCCGCAAACATTCCGATAAGTACCTTTTGCAATCTCGGCAGGAAGAATTTTATAAACCGGCGATAGAGCTTCAATTGTTTCAGCATAATAGTATCCGGCCCGAAGGGCAATTTTATTAGCTTCAGCCATACCGGGTTTATTCTGGAACTTCTTTTCAAAGTATTCCTCTGTATAGTCGAGTTTCCGGTCGAAAAGCCAGTAAACCATTCCCAAAGCAAACATATTTTTTGTCCTTAAAACCGATTTTGGATCAAGTCCAAAGTCTTTAAGGGCCTCCTTCACCATAAAAGATATAGGCGCTGCGATAATGTTGTAACCATCAAGTTTTTCCTCCACAATAGGATCCTTTTCATAACCGGCTTTCTCAATATTTTTTTCAGTAAAATTGCCTTCATCATAAATAATTGTACCCCCCGGTTTGATCCATTTTGCATTGGCTTTGATGGCAGCCGGGTTCATTGCCACGAGAACATCGGAAAAATCTCCGGGAGTATTTATTTCCGAATGGCCCAAATGAACCTGAAATCCTGAAACACCTCCGACAGTTCCCTGTGGAGCACGTATTTCCGCGGGATAATCAGGAAAGGTTGACAAGTCGTTACCGAATAAAGCGGCAGTGTCTGAAAAAAGTGTACCTGTAAGCTGCATACCATCACCTGAATCACCCGAAAACCGGATAACTACCTCTTCTCTTTCGATAACCTCTGATTTTTTACCCATGATACCTTAAAGTTTATTCTCAGTATAGTACGAATTCTAATACTAAAAATGTTTATGATGCACAAAATTAATTTTTTATGGATTGAAAATCGTACAAAAAAAGATTTACTGTATGATGTTTAGCATGTTTTGCCCATGAACTCACCCTCCACCCCTGCAGTCTGGCTCCTCGCTAAATTTGCCCACCGGGCAAATTCTTAACGCTCGGCCCCCTCTCAACTCCATATATCTGCTTTCTTCAGGTTAATCTCACCCTCAAAGAACATTCGTGCAATCTTCTCAAAGTAGGGTGTATAGTCGGAAATAAAAAACTGATCTTTTACAATTCCGGAATCGTTTAAAAGGTTGTTTTTTTCCAGGGCATCTCTTAAAATCATAGAAACAATTTTTGCAGAATCTATTACCTCAACATTAAAATTAAATATTTTGCTTATCTGATTTTTTATAATAGGATAATGGGTACAGCCAAGTATTAAGGCCTGTATCCCGGCGAGTGATTCATTTGTGAGGTAGGTACGAATTATTGCATTACTGATATCGTCAAAAATAAATCCCTCCTCTATCATTGGAACCAGCAATGGAGTTGCCATTGAGACAACGGTTGTCGCCGGTGATTTTTCTTTAATTTTCTTTTCGTAAGTCTCGGAACTGATAGTCCTCTTCGTTCCGATGACACCTATTTTATTGAAATTTCTTGTACCCAGGTAATCCACAACCGGGTCTATAACATCGATAAGAATCGCTTCCCCTTCAAACTCCTTTTTAAGAGAGTCGAATGCAGAAGCAGAGGCTGAGTTACAGGCAACAAGAACAACCTTTGAATTATGTTCCAGAAGGAATTCGGTAATACGTTGTGAGTAATATCTTATTGATTCAGCCGATTTATCGCCGTAGGGCAGGTGAGCGGTATCTCCAAAATAGATGAGACTTTCTCCTGGTAAAATCTGTTTAATTGCATGAGCAACAGTAAGTCCTCCGACGCCTGAATCAAAAATTCCGATTGGTTGTTCTTTCACTTTGCGGGTATATTAAAAAAAGGAGGTTTTTTCAAACGTGATTTTAACCACCCCGTCATGACCCTTCGGGCATGACACCCCTCCTTTAAAAAGGAGGGGAAAGTATTGATATATAATATTATAACTTTCTCCTCCTCTTCAGAGGAGGAGTACCCTGACCGAAGTGTCAGGGGGAGGTGGTGTGCTTTTGAGACAACCTCATAGGTTTAAGATATGAGAATCATTTTAATCCAAGTTTTGCTTTGGCAAGAGCCATAATGTTAGTACTTTTTGTCTCATCAAAATAGAGAAGCGAACCTTGCATGGTATCGAAAACATAGACGAATCCATTCTCTTTGCCGACATCCTTAATCGCTTTTTCAGCTTTTGTAACGACAGGCTGGAAAAACTCTGCCTGCTTATCCTGAAATTGTTGCTGGGCATTGGTCTGAAATTCCTGCATTCTTCTGCTCATATCGCTCAGTTCCTGTTCTTTAGCCTGTCTAACAAGCTCAGTATAGGTTTTACTTTCCTTCACATACGTAGCGTTCTTATTATTCAATTCAACAGACATCAATTCAATGGCATTTTCAAGTTCCTTGCGAAATTTCTCAAGTTTAACAGTGGCTGAGTCAAATTCCGGCAATGCCTGAATGAATTCATTCTTATTTATATGCCCAAACTTCACATTTTGAGCCGATGCATTCTGTCCCGCCAGTGAAACGATAATTGCAAGAGCTACAATTCCTATAAATCTTTTCATTTTAGTAATTTTATTAAACAATTAGTGCAAAAGTAATTAATTAATTTTTATAACCTAATTTTCCCAGAACCTGATCGCTGATGTCAAATTTCGGGTTAGCAAACAGGATATTTCCTCCTGCTGCTGTATCAAAAATGACTGCATAACTTCCTTCAACAGCTATCCCTTTAATTGCTTTCAGAATATCATCCTGGATAGGTTTTACCAACTCTTCTCTTTTCTTGAAAAGGTCACCTTCCATACCAAAGTACTTATTCTGAAGATCTTTCATCTCTTTTTCCTTTGCGATGATTGCTTCTTCCCTTTTTGTTTTCATATCCTGAGAAAGAAGAACTGCCTCATTCTGATATGATTTGTACATCTGTTCGACGACAGCATAGCCGTCAGCGACTTCTTTTTCCCATTGCTGTGAAAGTTTATCAAGTTGATCCTGTGCAGTAGTGAAAGCCGGTATGTTTTTCCTTATATATTCGGAATCAACAAATGCATATTTCTGAGCTGTGGCCATAACTGAAGTCAGAATCATTAATCCTATTAAAACACCTATTTTTCTCATAACTTTAAATTTAATATGTACTTAATTAAAACTGTTGACCTATAACAAAATGGAATTGAGATTTATTTGCGTTTGGATAAGTTATCGGATCAGGAACAGGGTCGAAACCGTAACCCCAGTCAATACCGAGTAATCCGAACATCGGAAGATTAGCCCTGATTCCGATACCTGCCGAACGGTTCATTTTGAATGGATTATATTCTTTAAGCTGATACCAGGCTTTTCCTGATTCAAGAAATGCAAGGCCGTAGATCGTTGCCTGCGGGTTAAGAGAAATCGGGTATCTGAGTTCAAAAGTGATTTTTGAATAAACGTTACCTGAGGGTGCTTTTCTGACAGGGTCGTTTGGCGTAAGTGATCCCACCCCCCCGCTACCAGATGTATAACCTCTTAAAGATATAATCTCACGACCATAGAAGCTGTAACCAGTCATACCGTCACCACCAACAGAAAAGTTCTCAAAAGGAGATGGGCCAATGTCATTATTATAGTGTCCAATATATCCGAAAGCGAAACGGGCATTAAGAACCATTTTATCATTCTTTGTAATCGGGAAGTAATAATCTGATTTAAATATCCATTTATGAAATTCAATCCAATTATATTTTACCTGATCCGAGACATTTGACATATCCCGGCCACTTATGGCAGAATATGGAGGAGTTGCCTGAAGCGAAAGGGTAAAAGATGATCCGCTTCTCGGATATATAAGGTTTGGACTTGTTGAGAATCTGGTTAGTTTTGCCGTAAGGCTTAACAGGTTGGAAGTCCCGTCTGAAAAAAGGAAGCTGTAAACATTATAGTTATTCAGGTTGTACCTCTGGTAGCTCAATTCACCATAAAGCGAGAAAAAATCATCGGGCCATTCGAGCTGTTTACCAAGGCCTATTGAAGCTCCATCGATTATCATAGACTGGCGTCCATCCTCCCCTTTCTTCATCCCATTTGTCATAAGCGACCTGTACATGGAGATTGAAAAAGAGTTACGTTTTTTACCACCGAGCCATGGTTCTTCAAATGAGACATTATAGGATTGATAGATACGGCCGTTTGACTGAGCCCTTATGCTTAATGACTGGCCATCGCCTGAGGGATAAGGCTTCCACTCCTTCAGATTGAAAAAGTTGCGCATCGCAAAATTGTTGAATCGTACACCAACTGTACCGACGAGCATACCGGCTCCCCATCCGCCTGAGACCTCGAACTGGTCGTTTGCTTTTTCTTCAAGCTTATAGAGAAGATCAACTGTTCCATTTATAATATCGGGAACCGGAACCGGATTTATTTTTTCCGGGTCAAAATGGCCGAGAACACCCAACTGGCGAATGGACCTCATTATCTTTTCCTTACTGAAAAGGTCACCCGGTAAGGTGTATAGTTCACGGCGGGCAACATGTTCGTTGGTTCTTGTATTACCTTCAATAATCACATTATTCAGGTAGGCCTGGTCTCCTTCATAAATTCTTATTTCAAGGTCGATGGAATCATTATCGATTTTCGCTTCGACAGGCGTGAGGCGCGAAAACAGATAACCATTATTCTGATACATATTACTTACAGCGTCCTCGGCACCGGCAGAACCATTCAGGCGGTCGCTGATAAGTGATTGATTATAAACTGATCCTTTATCGACATTAAAAACCTTTTCAAGATCTTCCTTTCTATAAACACTGTTCCCTACCCAATCCACATCTCTGAGAAAGTACTGCTTCCCTTCATCAATCCGGATCAATAAACCTATACGGTCTTCTGAAATAGTATATAGCGAATCCTTAAGGATAGTAAAATCCTTAAATCCATTATCATTATAAAAGGTATTTAATTTATCCTTATCCTCATTATACTTCTCACCAATGTATTTTGAAACTCTGAAAAAGTTAAGATTCTTTTTCTTTGTTCCCTTCATCTGCCTGCGAAGCTTTTTGGTATCGAAAAATTCATTTCCCACAAAGGAGATCTCACCAATTTTAATTTTTTCCTTTTTGTCGACATTAATACTTAGAATAACATTATTGGGCTGATCGGGATCATCTTTCTGAATAAAATTGACCTCCGTATTTAGGAAGCCTTTTTCAACAAAATGGTCTTTGATTATTTTATTAGCGGTATTAAGTAAGAATGCAGTTACCTGCGATCCGACAGGAAGGTTTATCTTTTTATTCAGGTCATCTATCTCTGATTTTTTCAATCCATTGAACTTTACAGATGATATCCTTGGTCTCTCCTGGAGGAAGATATCCAGAAAAACAGAGTCTGAAACAACTTTTGCAATAGAAATCCTCACATCGGAAAACAGCCCCTGCTGCCATAATTTTTGCACCGCAGTTGTAACCGCTTCACCCGGAATAGTTATCTCCAGTCCTAATCTCAGTCCGGAAATTCCAATAAGTGCATTTGTATCGAGAAACCTGACACCGGTAACAGTCACGCCTCCGATAATGTAATCCTCGGATGACATGAAATCAATAATTTCCTGCTTTTCCTGTGCATTCAGTGAAAGACTCATGAGAGTCAGGAATATTGCTACAAAACTCCATTTTATTCTTCTAATCGCCATCATTTCATTATTTTTCCAAAACCTGTTCACTAGTTTTTCCAAATCTTCTTTCTCTTTTCTGGAAGTCAATTATAGCATTATAAAAATCCTCCTTACCAAAATCAGGCCAAAGTTTATCAGTAAAATACAATTCAGTGTATGCAAGTTGCCACAAAAGAAAGTTACTTATTCTTAACTCGCCACTAGTTCTGATCATTAGTTCAGGGTCAGGGATACCGTAAGTGGTAAGGTACTTTTCAAAATCCTCTTCTTTAATTAAATCTGGTTTCAGTGTTCTGTTGCTGACATCAACTGACATTCTTCTGGCTGCTTCAGTAATTTCCCACCGTGAGCTATAACTGAGAGCAACAACAAGGTTAAGTCCGGTACAAACTGAAGTCAGATTTATTGTTTCAAACAGTCTTTTCTTTACATCATCAGCCAGCCTGTCAATATCCCCGATTGCCTTGAACCTGATATTGTTTTTCATAAATGTATCAGTCTCATTATTAAGCGACTGAACCATAATTTCCATTAAAGCCGATACCTCTTCATCGGGTCTGCCCCAGTTTTCAGTTGAAAAAGCATAGAGGGTAAGATATCTGATTCCCAATTCAGCTGCAGTCTCAATTACTTCTCTCAACGCATTGACACCCTGTTGGTGTCCAAATATTCTATCGAGGCCACGTTGCCGTGCCCACCTCCCGTTTCCATCCATAATTATTGCCACATGAGAAGGCAATTTACCGGTATTTATCTGTTTCCTTAACGGCATAACCTAGAGTTTTCTTTTAGGATCCACATCGCTGAAAGCCGGACAGCCACCTGATTTGCTAAATATTTTCCAGGTAACTCCTACTCCTAAGAATGAATACCAGTCATTGTTATGAATCCATGCATTATCATATTTGGTAGCCGGATCTTCAATGCGGTCAAAGGTATCATTAAATGTTTTACGAAAACCATATTCGGCTTCCAATCCCAAATTTTTATAAAGATTAATCTTAAACCCAAATGAGAAGGGAATTACAGGTATAGTTTTTATGATATATGCAATTCCTGCTCCGGCTGCAAAATAGGGAGTATAATTCCACTGTTTTCCCTCTGTGGTATAAGGAAAGAAGTTGAACTCATACTGAATTGCCAACTCAACTACAGTACCTAAGTTGAAACCAGGGTCATTTGCTCTTAACCCACCGAAGAAAATACTGGTTCTTAAAGCCTGCCGGGGATGAAAGTTATAGCGGAATAAAATGCCGCCTGCCGGACTGGGTGAATATAACAGTCTGTCAGGATTAATATCGCCAAGGTAAGATGAGGTACCTAAAAACACACCATAATCAACACTTCGCTGACCGGATAGGGAGAGTGAGAGGCTTAAAAACAATAAAAACCAATTTATTTTTTTCATTAAAACTGATCCAGCTCATTATCTTCTGAAAGAGGGCAACCCATTTGGTCCGGTCTTCAGCTTATAAGTAATCGTGATATTGAAAAATAATAAACGCCATTTGAGCCGTGATATTGTGAAGTAAAACCATCAGGTTAATAATTGTCTCAATTCCTCCGGTCGGCACCCCACATCAGCTTATTTCTAAGGGTACTGTAAAAATCCCTTCCCTTCAACATTACTGTTTTAAGTTTAACCGGAGCTTTTACAATATGAATCTCCTCACTGAATGGTAATTTTTTTGATCTGAAGTCGCATGTTACCAGGTATTCATTACTCCTCCCCTCTATCACCATTCTGAGCCTGCTCTCGCCCGAGAGAATAATAGGTCTGATAGTCAGATTATGAGGGGCTATAGGTGAAATAATGATACTCTCATCCTCAGGTGACAAAATCGGACCACCAACACTGAGGTTATATGCTGTCGAGCCGGTAGCTGTAGAAATAATCAGTCCGTCAGACCAGTATGTATTGAGGTATATTTCATTAACATATACAATGATGGTTATCATGCTGAGATCCGCCTTTTGGATGGTTATCTCGTTCAGGGCCGATGAAGAATTACCCGTAAATATTCCGACGGGTTGAGATATTTCCAAAAGACATCTTTCGATTGTTTCATATTCCCCGTGACATAGCATATCGATAGAATGACCTATCTCCTCAGCCGAAATATTTGCAAGAAAGCCCATCCGGCCGGTATTTACACCAGCAATCGGGATTCCAAGATCTTTAACTTTAAGGACTGTTTCCAGAAAGGTACCATCACCACCAACACTTAAAACAAGATCCGGTAATCCTGAAATAGTGGACAGGTCGCTGAATCTCTCAACTAATTCACCACCCGGACAAATAATCGGATCTTCCGATTTATGATAGATCTGTATTTTAATCCCTCTCCTGCAAAACTCACTAACCAGCTTGTTGACCCCTTCCCTGGTCTTCGAATTATTGTCCTTGCTGTATATGGCAACTCTCTCCAGCATAATTTTTCAGATATTAAGATATTTCATCAGGAGGTCAAATCTTTCGGAATAGAAGCGGTCCATCGAGTCATTATTGGTGACCCATGTTTTAACCTCATAGTTGTAACGTTCGAATGTTCTTATTACCGACACCAGGTCTCTTGTGTTAACTTTAAGCGTTACTTCCAGTTTTGTTGATCCGGGAGGTGAAGTTATATACATACTCAGGACTTTAACATTATTGCTTTCAACCTTTCAATAAGTTCAAGAACGATAATACCGCCAGGCTGATCCATTGAAGAGAGACCTGCAAAATGTCTTATCAGATCGCTTGTTGTTATAACCCCTTTAAAATGGTTATTTTTATCCAGAACCGGAACAACAGAAAGCTTAAGACGGGAAGCGAGCCCAATCACTTCAAAAATATGCTGTTCGGCATCAACATACGGTTTGATCAATGAAAGGACATGATTTCCAATTGGTTCTTCCGGCTGATTCATGTCGTAGATATCGGTATCAGAAATAAGACCAAGGAAATCCTGATTATTTACAACCGGCAGGTGCGATATTCTGAATGTCTCCATCCAGTTCAAGGCAGTCTGTCCCAGATCGGATGTCTTCAGGGTAGGGATTACCTCTGATATTAAGTCTTTAGCGACCATACACACTTTTATTTTCGACCAAAATAGTGAAAAAAAACTCAGATATTGTAATTTTGTAGCATCATAACAACACGGAAAATCTTACAATTATTATAATGACAAAGTTAAGCGTAAATATCAATAAAATAGCAACCCTGAGAAATGCCCGGGGTGGAAATATGCCAAATGTATTAACAGCTGCAATTAACTGCCAGCTTTTTGGAGCAGATGGGATAACGGTTCATCCCCGTCCCGATGAGAGGCATATAAGATATGATGATGTCCTTGAGATCAGACCTGTTATTACAACTGAATTCAATATTGAGGGGTATCCTTCCGAAGGATTTATTACTCTTGTTCTGTCAGTAAAACCTGATCAGGTTACTCTTGTGCCCGACCCTCATGATGCAATAACGTCCAATGCAGGCTGGGATACGCTGAAAAACAGGATTTTTCTTACTGGCATTGTCTCCGCCTTTAGAAAAGAAGGAATCAGAACTTCATTGTTTGTCGACACAAACCGGGTTAATATTGAAAATGCTGCATTAACAGGTACTGACAGGGTTGAACTTTATACTGAACCTTATGCAACTGGGTTTAGTCGGAATGCCATTGAGGCAGTTGAGCCGTTTATAAAGGCTGCGGAAATTGCGCGCGATGCAGGTCTCGGATTAAACGCCGGGCATGATCTTAATCTTGATAATCTGAGATATTTTCATCAGTGCATCCCCTGGCTTGAGGAAGTTTCAATCGGTCATGCATTAATTTCAGATGCTTTATATCTGGGTCTTGAAAATACTATCCAGATGTACAAAAGGCAATTAGCCTGATGTGTAATATGGCTATCTTTTATTCTTGTCTTAGTACCTGTTAATTGTCTTGTTATGATTTATTTGTACTTTCTTTTTACGCAAAAAGAAAGTACGAAAGAAAAGGCGCCACAAACGAAAAATCAATCATATCCTTTCCCTGCATGCCTTTCCCCGAACCATGGCCGGATATGATTGATTTCACACCGTTTGTGGGTTTGCCCTCGCACCGTCATTTATTAATTTCAGTAACATCATGAGAACTTTTTGGATTTCAAATGGATGGAGAAGTAAGAGATATTGATTTGGAGCTAATACTTTTTTATTTTGTCAGAGATTATCAGATACTCTATTATTGCTTCTGATCGATTTCCGGCCCCGAGTTTAGGATAGATATTTTTCAGGTGATTTTTGACAGTGTTAAGACAGAGACCCAGAGAATCAGCAATCTCTTTATAAAGTAACCCTTCTGAAAGTTTTTCCATAATTTCGTGCTCTCTGTTGGTGAGAGCACTTTTATTATCAATCCGGTTGTTTAATACTATATCTTGTTTTGACTCTTTGACCTTCATATTCATGTCAGGAAGGGAAGTAACATTCCTAAGCTTTGTATTCCGAGGCTTTGACGTTAATTCAATTCCGGGATTATTATAATGTTTCATAACCTTGAATTTAAAAATTCCATCTGACTTTTAATAAATACCGAAAAGAAACACTAACCAGGTTTCTCCCGAAAAGCAGCGAATCTTCAATCTTTAAAAAATTGGCAGATTAAACCCGCATTTTTACTTTTACATCAATCAAACCTTCTTCAGGCAGACACTTTCGACAATAAAAATATATAAATATTTATAATAGGCAATATGAATCAGACAAATAATTCTGATGTACTAATTAAGCTGAATATTTTGCATGTTTTATATAGCCCGAAAGGGCTATTGCGCGATGTTATTTTATGAAATAATTTCGTTGTGCAATCATCCTGAAGTCTCGTGAAATTGATTAACAATTTTCTGAAAATAACCTCCGGTACGGAGCGCACCAGATTATTGATTTTACAATCTTGCCTTTTTTGTTTTGTTTACGGATCTACCGGTTATCAATGTGAACAAAGGAGTGACAACCGGTATCTCTGTATTAACCAAACACATCTCGGTATTAAGCAAACTGATCTCCGGATTAAGCATACGAATCTCTGTATTAAGCAAACCGATCTCCGGATTAAGCATAAGTATCCCGGTACTAAGCAAACTGATCTCCGGATTAAGCATACGCATCCCGGTACTAAGCAAATCGATCTCCGGATTAAACATACGCATCCCGGTACTAAACAAATCGATCTCCGGATTAAGCATACGCATCCCGGTATTAAGCAATCGCATCTCCGGACTGATCATAAAAAAACAGCTATTGACAAAGTCTACTCAATAATTAATATTAAATAAATCAGTTACTAACCTTAAAATTTAAAATTATGACAACAGAGCAGAGAATCAAATTAACCATGTTGCTGGGCGTCAGGAATTATGGAAATCAGAATGAACAAGTTGTAAAGGCCATTACCAAATTTGGATCAACTTTTGAATTGCTGAAGAAAACAACTGACGAGATACAGTTAATAGGTGAGATGCAGGGAGTTAACAAAACCGGTCTGGCATCGGATAAAAACAAACTAAAAATGACCCTTGTTGCACTGGCAGTTAAGAATTCCAATAAAGTAGCCATTCTTGCCAAGCAAACTAATAATGACACTTTACTTAAAGAAATCAGATTCAGTGAAACACAACTTTCAAGATTACCCGGAACTACATTGAAGGAGAAGGTACAGATTATTTATGACAGAGCTGAAGCCAATATCGGAAACCTGGCGGAACAGGGTATAACACCGGATACCCAAAAGGTGTTTCTGGAAACGATTACCTCGTTCAATAATGCTATCGCAACACCGAGGACCGGAATTGCTGTAAAAAGAGAGGCCACTCAAAGACTTCTTGTCCTATTTACCACTGCAGATTCTTTAATTGAGATTATGGACTTGGCTGCAGGGTCGGTAAAGGACGAATTCCCGGACTTTTTCAATGGTTATAAAACTTCCAGAAAGCTGGTTGATACAAACACCGGACTTCTTTCGTTGAAAGCTACAGCAAAAGAATTGACAAGCGGAAAGCCGGTATGCGGGGCTATTTTTACTTTTAACCTTGACAACGCAAATCTGGCAGGCAGCAACTTGAACGGAGAAATAACCAAGAAAACTTCAAAGAAAGGAAGCTTTCATATTAAAAACATGCAGGCAGGAACTTACCGTGTAAATGTACACAAACCGGGGTATAAAGAAAAAGAAGTTACCGTAAGCGTTGCCGATGGGGAACGGAGTGTGCTGGTTGTGGAACTGGAAAAGGTATAAGTCTTGTCCCGCTCTGCGGGAATATCTGGATGTCTTGCACTTTGTGCTTGTCTTGTAGTCCTGAGACATCGTTGAGCTACATGGTGATTTAAAATGAGACCTGCCGGGAGAAAATCCGGCAGGTTTTTTATTACCCTATCTGTAAGTTTCTCAAAGGAATCATTATCGTTATATTTCTTGATCAGTGGGAGTCAATTATTTGTCCGGAATAATCATATAACTCACAAAATACTGTTCCGGCAAGTACCCATTAATAACTTATCATTAAATGATTCTATCCCTTTGGATTTTTTCTTAGAATTTCCGCAACCCCTCCAAAAAATAACAGAACAATTATTATAAGAAAAAAATACTTCATAAGCTCCAAAGCATTAGAAGGTTTTTCTTTAAAAAAATCATCCCAGAATGCCTTAAGCAACAATATTGAAATACATATATGTATTATTCCCCTGCTATAATGATTTAGACCCCGGTACATATTAATAGTACAAAGTATACTGATTTTAGATTAAATCTGGCAATTATTATAATCCCCAGGTACTGAGAAATCAATTAGGATTAAGAAGAGGCAACTTAACCCTTGTTTTGGCACTATCGCATTCTTTTTCAGTATTTTCAGCTTGATCCAATAAGCGAAATCTTTTAATGTGAAAAAACATTTTTGTATAGCGAAAAACATCACACTTCGGGCACCACATATTAAAAATTTTATCTACTTCCACTAGTTGTACATATACATTTCCGCAACTGCATTTGAATACATCAGAAAGTGTATAAATTATTCCGGTACAAATACTGCGAACCGGTATGCGATATAAATTATTATCATTTATACAGATTACTTTATCTCCCGGGTTCATCACTTATTATTGAAATTATTCATCTAAAATTGTTTATATCATTTATAATTGATTCCTGAACGAAGATAGGTAATAAAGTTATAAAAATGATTTAAGAAATATGGATAATTGTTGGTTTCTTTTTCCCAGTAAATATTAAATAAATAATAATAATCCAAGTTATGATACCAATTATAATACAAACAAGATGACCATCGCTCCAGTCATAATATAGAGGTCTTGGATCAACGATTGAGTTCAGTGGCGGCGTTAGCCGTCCACTGCAACGATTGGTTAGACAATCAACGATAACTGTCCCCTATTTCCCAGTCGCTCGTTGCGGCATTTCTTAAAGTACGTCTTGTTTTTATGGTCTGTAAAAATCAAACTTCATATCACGAACACCGCCAAATTCCTTTGTATAGATGTTACTTTCCAGTATTGTTCGTGGGGGAGCAGGTGGGTACGTTGCTTGAAACCAGTGATTCATCTCAGTGTTCGCCATAGCAATCATAGCAGACCCATTAGTTGTTGTTGTAGAAAGTCTCCCTGCAAAATCACACCTCAAATCATGTCCTTGA
>JAPLED010000096.1 GCA_026391475.1 Bacteroidia bacterium
TGTCGGTGCCTGAAATACGTTGACCAAAAAAAAGGTTAACGCTATGACAAAAGTAAGTTTTTTTGATCAGGAAAATAAACCTCAGTATCAGAGGTCTTTCAGCGAAGAGTTTAAAAAAGGGAAAGTCCGGGAATTAGAGAAGAATATGTCATCAGTTTCCGATATTTGTACGACCTACTCTGTGAGCAGGACATCAGTATATAGATGGATTTACAAATACTCGGTAATGGCGAAAAAACAAGTTAAACAAATTGTTGAAGCTAAGAGCGACACTCAAAAGATAAAGGCTCTTGAAGAGCGGATTAAGGAACTTGAGAGAATAGTTGGTCAGAAGCAGTTATTGTTAGAGTTCAAGGACAAGATGATAGAAATTGCCGAAGCTACTTATGGTGTTGACATCAAAAAAAAAGTAGGTTCCAAACTCTCGTCTGGTTCCACTTCAACCGGGAAGAACACCGGAAAAAGTTGAATGGACTTTTTAAAGTATTAGGAATAACCAAACAGTCTTTCTATCAGATGTTAAAGCGCAGGAGATATAAGTTCGAAGAGCAGGAGCAATTGATCCCACTAATCAATGAGATACGTCGTGATCATCCACGTATGTCAGCCAGGGATATCTACCTGAAGCTTCATCCGGCTTGTATGGGTAGAGATCAGTTTGAACGCTTCTGCATGGACTCAGGTTACAGGATTAAGCAATTAAAGAACTTTAGAGTAACCACGAACAGTCTTGGAGTAACCCGTTTTCCGAACATGATAAAGGATATTGAAGTTACACGTGTCAACCAGGTTTTTGTGAGTGACATAACCTACTATGATATTGGGCTAGATACCTTTTATCTAACGTTTATAATGGACTTATTTAATCGTGAGATAGTCGGGTATTCTGATAGTGATAATTTGCGCACAGAGAATACAACGCTACCAGCTCTTCATAAAGTAATAAAGGAACGTGGCAAGGCAAATTTAAAAGGAGCGATCATGCACTCAGATGGCGGAGGCCAGTACTATTGTAACGATTTCAAAGCTCTCACTAAAGAATTGGGAATGATAAACTCAATGACTGAAGAAAAGGTGTACGAAAACGCACATGCTGAAAGACTGAATGGGATAATCAAAAACAACTATCTTTATCCTTATGGTCCAACGAACAGGGCTTCTCTTAAAAGACTGTTAGCCAAGGCTGTATTTATGTATAACACCGGAAAACCACATAAAGCTTTGAGAAAATTAACACCAATTATGTTTAAAAACACCATTGATAACGAGGATAACTCTTCAGGTTATCTCCCGTTATCAACAGTAAATCATATCAACTATAAAAGAAGTAAATTGAGTAATAAAAAGGTCAACGTTATTTAGGCATTGACTA
>JAPLED010000039.1 GCA_026391475.1 Bacteroidia bacterium
TTACATTATTCACACCTTCAAAAAGGAACGCCGGACGAATGAAGTAAAAGTATTTTGTTATCATTTTATCGGTATATAACTCTTGCCGGTTTTTCTATTTCAAAATCCCTGAAGCCGAAATCAGTTGTTCTGAATGAGTTCATTTTAAAAACATCCTGACCGATGCCGGGAATTAATGGATAAAATGAAATGGATATCTGAAAAGTATTAAAAACTAAATTCGCATTTTTTATTAAAACTCCCAACCCAATTTGTGAATACACCTTGCTGTTTTTAAATCGTGTTTCTGAATCGCCAAGCATACCAAGAGAATAAGTAATATAGGGTCCGAAGCGGAATCCGATGAAATTCCACGGGGAGTATGATTGTGTCTGCAACGTAAACAAGAGTCGGTTGTTCCCTGACAATGAAGAACTGTTAAATCCATCCAGACCATAACCATCATTGAGAGTTAAACTATCGGAATAAAACTGGTTTATACCAATAGTTAACTGCGGTTTTACAAATTGCCTGAATTTCCATTTTCCAATTTCAAATAATCCTGTAAAATAATTTATACCTGCTGTAAAAACTCCCTGTTCAGCATTTGATGCATGAAAGAAAGTTCCGTATTCGAAGTTGGAACTCAGGTATCCCCATTCATGATAATCACCAAAGGAATAGCGAAACCCTAAATATAGCCTTCCGGAATTATTTTTTACCTGATAACCACCTGTTAACCCATAAACTTTTCCAACCGGTACATCTTCGATAACACCATAATTAAAGATATATTTATCCTGAACATATTTCCGGGCGGAAATTCCTATTGTAGCTAAATAAAAATCTTCACTGGAATAAATATTTAACGGGTCATAAAGATCAGATGGTTTTTCAAAATAGTGGATACGCAGATAACGTAACGCCACAATTATATTGGTTACAAGTTCCTTATCCGGGTTACCTTTGAAAATCTGTTGTGCATTGCCTGCCCAATAATCCTGTGTGCTAAATTTAAAATTCGAAGGAAAATAAACCAGATTTATATACTTCAGGGAATCTTTTTTAAATTGAGAAGCAAAAGATACACCTGCTGCCCACTTTGCTAAGGGAGAAAAAAACGGACGGTCAACAGCAAAGCTCCTGTTGAAATTTTTATATCCATCAATCGCATAGTGCAACCTTGAATTGATGTAGGTGTTCTTAATGTTTGGGATGGAATAATTTGTATTAAAAGCATTAATTCCATTGTTAAAATTTCTTGAAAAAGCATTTTGAAACTCATGACCGGACCCTAAAATATTTTTATCGGTTATATCGACCCTGATACCTTGATCTGAAATGGATCCATCAGGAATGATGCTCCATTTATCCAATTCACGAATGAAAATATCTACTGAATCGGATTTTCCCCCGGCAGATACAACATAAAAAAAAACTTCATGCACATATTTTTGGCTGCGGATCAGACGCTCCGATTCTTTAACAAGTAAAGAATTGAACGGTACATTTTTACGGATAAGCAACAGGTTCCGGATCGCGATACTTTGTGTTTTAATATGCATCCCGTTCCCTGCTTTATATAAAAAATTTTGCTTTGCAACAGTCGTGTCAGTGGCTGAGTAACCAAAAGGATCGAGGGTAACAATGTCGATATTACGGATAATTTTCCCTTCAAAGGCACTGTATGGTTTTTGTATCAGTTTTTTATATACTTTCTTTTGAACTTCTTTTTTTTTTGAGATGATTGTAACAGGTTTAAAAACTAAACTGTACATGAACTGAGTAAACTTGCTACGGCCGGAAAAGGATTCAATATTCTTATAAAGGATGGTTGAATCTTTTTTGACAGGAATTTGCTGTGCAAATACAAAATCACTTAATAAGAATGAAACAAAAAAAAGTATAAAATATTTTTTGAACCACATTTGCATTTGCCATTTTTGAATATTTTATATGCAAGTAATTATTATTTTGAAACTAATCAGCCCGAAGTCAGAAGTCCGAAGTCAGAAGTCAGACACACTTGAATTTCTCTTTAAATCATATTCATTGTAACTATTCAGCTGAAAGTCCTAAGTCCGAAGTTTTTGTCTTCTGACTTCCGACTTCAGACTTCTGACTACAATACCGTTAATACTTATTAAGTTACATTATTTCTTTTTTTCAATTGTTTTTTGTTCCGCTGCTTTTTTTTCTATAGTGTCCTTCTTCATTTTCTCTGCTGCTCTTGCCTTCCTGTTAAAATAACCTTTCAAAAGAAAATTTTCCTTGGCTGCATTCATATTTTCATCTAACCCTTTGGAACTGTTTTTAAGATTCTCCATGGTCTGATTTAAATTTCCTGCAATGTTTCCGCTATTTAATTTAATCATAATTTCTGCCAGCTGATCTGAAATAACTGCGGCATTATCTGCTGTTACCTTCAAACTCGCCATGATGGCATCTGTTTCAACAGGCTCGGATGATGCAAGTTGTTGTCCTTCTTCTGCCAAAGAAGCATCAGAACTTCCTTGCGTAATAATTAAAAGCCGGTCACCAATAAGTCCTTCTGAACCTATTGCTACTTCACAGTCCGATTTAATAAACTGCTTAACATCTTTTTTAATCATCATATCAACCCTTACAGTTGAATCGTTAATGATACTGATGTTGTCAACAGTGCCTACATTAATTCCTGAGAAGCGGATATTATTTCCAACCTGTAATCCGCTTACATTGTAAAATGTTGAAGTAAGTTTAAAAACAGGATTAAATAAATTTTTTTGTTTTCCGATTATAAATATGGCAAGTATAAAAAGTGTCAATCCACCTGCAACAAACAGCCCTAACCGTACTTTAAAATTTTGTGTGTATGTGTCCATTTTATTTTTTATTTAAATGTGCTGATTCAGTTAATGAGGTTAAGTGGTTTATTATCCATTCTACATAAAGAAAGATTTAATTAACGGATCGGAAGAGTTTTCAAAGTCCTCAACTTTTCCTTCCTTATAAACTTCCCCTTCATTTAACATGATAATCCGGTTCGCTGTGGTAAGAGCACATTTAATATCATGTGTGATGATCATAGAAGAAGTTTTATATTTTTTCTGAACATCATTAATTAGTGAACTTATTTCATCAGCGGTAACAGGGTCAAGTCCTGTTGTGGGTTCGTCATATAGCATTATCATCGGGTCCACAACAATAGTTCGTGCTAAACTTATTCTTTTTCGCATGCCGCCGGAAAGTTGTGAGGGCATTTTATTCAATGCGTCAGGCAAACCAACATTTTCTAAGACCTCATTCACTTTTTCATTAATTTCTTTTTCAGAAAGATTCTTTTTCATTCTTCGCAATGGAAATTCCAGGTTCTGTTTCACGGTCATGGAATCATACAATGCGCCACTTTGAAAAAGAAACCCAATTTTCTGTCTCAACTCGCCAAATTCTTTCCGGTTTAATGCAGTAATATTTTTTTCAAACACATTTATTGTTCCGCTATCAGAATATAATAAGCCAACAATACATTGTATTAAAACAGATTTACCTGTACCGGATTTACCAACCACCACTAAGTTTTCGCCATTAAAAAGCTTTAAGGAAACATTTGTTAATACCTCTTGTTTGCCAAATGATTTCTTAAGATTATTTATTTCGATAACCGGTTCATTGCTTATCGATTTTAAAGAAGCATTCTTTATTGTATCTGTTTGTGCTTTGTTCATGACATTAGCATATCGGTAATTTGTACTGCAATCAAATCTACAATTATCACCAGGAGTGATGATAACACAACAGCAGAATTTGCAGCAACGCCTACACTTTCTGTTCCGCGCCCGGCATTGTATCCTTTATAGCATCCAACAAATCCAATTACTGCTCCGAAAAAAAATGATTTTATTACAGCAGGTAAAAAATCAATAAACTCAATATGGCTAAATGCCTGTGAGAAAAATAAAACAAACGTTACATCGCCTTTAATATTTACTCCTGCCCAGCACCCTAATATGCCAAGTGCATCAGCATATAAGATTAATAAAGGTATCATAAGTGTTGCTGCTAACACTCTTGTGACAACTAAAAATCTTATGGGATTAGTGGAGGATACTTCCATAGCATCAATCTGTTCGGTCACTTTCATTGAACCTAATTCTGCTCCCATGCCCGAACCAATTTTTCCTGCGCATATAAGTGCCGTTATAACAGGGCCCATTTCCCTGATAAGAGATATTGCTATCATTCCGGGAAGCGCGTTTACTGCACCGAAATCAACAAGTACCGGGCGCGATTGAATAGTAAGCACTAAACCCATAATTATTCCGGTTACTGAAATCAGTGGCAATGATATATATCCGATTTGAAAACACTGGCGCAAAAATTCTTTAAATTCAAAGTTGGGTGAAAATGTTTCTTTTATGACACGCGTAATAAATAAGGAAACATCAGCAACATTTGTTAAAAAGCTGTGTGCTTCGGCAGTTTTTGCCAATGTTTTTTCGCTTAGCTTAACGGAATGCGCCGCTATAATACCTTTTATTATAATAACAGGATTAAATTTTTTCATCTTATCTGAACTCATAAGCACGGTCATATTACAGAACAAAGTTGAGTACTTTGATTTTAATAAGTGTTACACAACTTTAGAAATAAGTTATATCATTCACACATCCTGCGTTGCAATGGTTCGTATTTCTTCAAAAAAGGGTGTTCTTTTTTCTTCAACACATTTTACGGCATACAGATAAAGAGCGGCGCTCCAGGTTTGCCAGTCCTGCCCCATAGCTTTGCCGTCCTGGGCTTTTAGCCATTCATTAAACCCAAAGTTGACGTTCCCGGTATTGGAAATTTTTATAATATGGGTAAGCGCCACGAGCTTTTCCATGGCGAGTGTGTACCTTTTAGCAGCAACCAGGGCTGCCACATAAAACCCGCATACAAAAGGCCAAATGCCTCCATTATGGTACTCTCCGGGTTTGTTATAGGTTTCATATCTTACATGCCAGTCAGGATCTTCAGGTTTAATAAAGGGGAAGAAATTAGGTGGCAGATCAATTGCCAATTCACCTCTTTTTCTCATTCCGGCACACTCCTCTTCAATCCAGGAAATCATTTCCTCAGCCCGCGATGGTGATGCTATTCCTGAGAGGATGGCAATACTGTTACCGAGCAGGTCGAACCGTTCGCTGCTATGAATTTTATATGACCAGAAAGCATAATATGGCTTATGTTTTACCACAAGACCTTCGTGGACATGATGGTGAATCGTTCCACCGGTTATCGTAAACCGGCTCATCTCGCGGAGTATCCTGCCAGCTCTTTCGTGCTGACCCAGAAGACGGAGATAGCTATATACCAATGTGTTCACATACAGTCCATATCCGGTCACCCATTGTTCATCACGCCAATCACTTGTTGGCTGCTGTGCAACCAGGCACCGGTCCGAAGGGCTTTGATGCTCCATCCATTTCAGAGCTTTTTCAACTGCTTCATTTAGAAAGTCGGATTTGCCAGATACTTTTCTAAAAATGCCAACACCCAGCAAAAACAAAGGAGTTGTATCACTTGATCCGCGGTCCTCTTTGTCGTGCACCAGCGAAGGTATATGACCTCGTTCTGTCTGATTTTTTGCCAGTGTTTCCAATACCCTCCGAATGCTCTCCAGTAGCTTATGATTCCCAGAAACAGCAATTCCAAAAATTGAAATCATCAAATCCCTTGTATATGGCTCCGGATATCCCCAGCCTGCAGTACGTGGAAGTCCATGGTATGGTCCGTGAGCATTATGAAACAGCACTTCAAGGGCGGCTTCCTTTGCCTCTTCTATCTCTTGCCGGTCTTCAGTTTGCATATTGTTAATTTGAAAATTACCTTATTCCCAATTTATCGTTCATTATCTGTACAAACCGCTTTGCAACAACGCGGTAGTCAAAATTTTTTACTATGCGCTCTCTTGCTGCTTTGCCCATTTTTTCACGCAATGCTGAATCACCCATAAGAACCATCAGATACTTGGCAATATCGTGAACATTTGCACGGTAATCAACTGTCCGTGGCACTTTAAATATCACTTTATGTTTATCTTCAAAGCCCGATTCGTCTCCAAGCATTACTCCGTTCACGACAATTTTCTGCGCTATCTTTGCCAGGAATGCCGTTTCGCCATGTATAAGTGTATCAAGCATTCCCATTGCTTCAATACCAATAACCGGTTTTCCGCATGCTCCTGCTTCCACTTGCGGCATTCCAAAGCCTTCCAGCCGCGATGGGGCTGCATATATATCGCATGCTCCAATCAGATAAGGCATGAAATTTCGTGAAATTGTGTTGGTTGCATAAGTGACATTTTTTTCAATACCCAGATGTGTGGCCATTTCCAGATCGGCCAGGTTTTGAAGCTTGGTTCGTGGCTGAGGCCATACTTTACATACATATTTCCAATCGGGCGCTTTTATATCAATGATAGCAAGCGCCTGCATCACCTCCTGGGCACCTTTTGATGCGGCGTCGCCACCAACAGTGAGAATCATTAACTGATCAGGTGAAACACCCAGCGCATCGCGCACAGCCAGAATTTTAGGGTCGTCCTTACTGTAAGGAATAAAAGTATCCGTATTGCAGCCTACAGGTAACACTTCAATTTTATCGCCACTGATTCCGTCGCGGACATACATCTCTTTTACCCAATTCGATGTTACCAGTATAAGTGGAAGAGCATTCAAAACCTCCTGGTAGTTTGCAATGTAACCATCGGCAACCAGCCATGGTACCGGCTGAACACCATACCGTTGAGGGTGAAGCACCAATTGTGGTGTGTGCCCCCAGTAGCCTATACCAACAACAACATTTGGCTCAAACCAGCGATAGTACCATTCCTTCTCCTGTGCTGATTCGAAATGAACAGCATGGGCATCAACACCCATTTCAAGAAGTCCCCTGTATAGAAGATCTCCCTGGGTTGCAAGCCCTCCGGGTGGAGGAGGGTAATCATATAATACCAATACCTTCATGTTAAAATAATTTGAAAATTTGAAAATTGCCAGAATGCCTCTGCCTTTGGTGTTGTTTCTGCTTCAAAACTGTTTTTTTCAAATCCGTACGTTTCTATAATTATATTGTATTTCCTCAGCCATATCCGTTTCGTAAGTGTCCGGTAAATAGTAGCACTTTCGACAGGTCTGGGATAATATTCCTTATTGCCGTCCTCGTAAGCAAAGGTCCAAAGTTCATTGGCAGATATTTTACCGGCATGCCAGAGTTTAATAACTGCTTTACTTACTTCTTCATGTCTGAGGTGTCTTGTATATTCTCCTGTTGGATTATGGGTAATTATCAGGTCGAAATGCCTCCCGGGTAATAAGTCCAGTATGGCATTTTCAACCTCTTTTTCCTCCAAAGGCTTTTGTTCATGGCCATCGTCAAGGTCGCCCATGATCCCTTCCGATTTAAGAATTTTCAATGCTTCATAAAACCTGGGGGCACGTTCCTTATCACTTCTTCTGCAAAGACAAACAATAAACCACTGCCATGATGGATGGCTCAGTATTGTTCCACCGGCCCATAATGTTTCATCATCGGGGTGAGCAACAATAAGGGCAACCGTTTTTGTCAACTAAAATAATTTGTAATAAAATGATAAAGACACCTTTTAATCTTATTGATATAATAGCTTATAAATCTCATTCAAGTCAGGAGATAATATGATTTCAGTTCTGCGGTTGGCAGCACGACCTTCAACTGTGTCATTCGTTTTTACGGGGTGAAATTGGCCTTTGCCTGATGCCGTGATACGATTCGGATCAAAGCCATAGTCTTTTGTCAAAATACGTAAAATGGATGTGGCTCTTGCTGTGCTAAGATCCCAGTTATCTTCAAATAGTTTGGTTTTAATGGGGACATTGTCCGTATGACCCTCAATAATTACAGTTATGTCTTTGGTATTATTAAGCACCATGGCAAGAGATTTGAGCGCTTCTTTTCCTTTAGGGTCAACCACATCGCTACCCGATTTGAATAGCAATTTTTCTTCGAGCGAAACATAAACGTTTCCGTCTTTAATGTAAACAGATAGCTCATCAGCTTTATAATTCATCAGCGCATCGGCTATTGAATTTTTAAGCTTGGTCATTACATCCTTTTGTGATTGAATCATATTCTGGAGGCTTCTTAATCGCCTCGCCTGGTCGGAAATAGTCATTTTTGATTCGTTAGAAAGATCCTTCAAATCCTTTTGAATCGAAGCATATTCATTCTGCAAGGATGCTTTTTCTTCATTAAGATTTTGTACCTGTGCGTTACACACATTCAGTTGATTAAGTGCATTGGCGTTATCTTTTTGAAGCTTATCAACTTTGGCTTCCGAAACCATAAGTTTTTTACTTGGCCCGCACGACGTAAATAGCAAGCTAAGAATCAAGGATAAAAATGCAAGGAAGTGCAATGATTTTTTCATAATGTTTTTTTTAAGTTAATGTTATATAGATGATTACTTTTAAAATATTAATGAGTATCAGGAATGATTAATAAAGAGCAATTAAGGGCTTGCGCCTCCGCTGAAGCTTCAGCGGCACGCGGAAAGCCCTGGTTTTATGGACGTTTAATAACCCCGGACTTAAGTCCGGGGTTATTGATAATGAGACGTTTGCGGACTTTAGTCCAAAATCAGTATTTTTATTACATTCCTCAATAACTATCATTAGCTGAGAATTTCTGGTTTTATTTATCTAAACCGATACTCATAAAATATTAATTGTTATACAACTTTTTTATATATTACATCATTCGCACATTTTCAAGCACTTCGATTTTTTTTGGGTTATTCCATATACATCTGTAATGAAGTAATATGACGTTAACATGGTTGAATTTTTCATTCCCAACTGTCCAAACGGTGTTTTATCCGGCTTCTTATACTTTTCAACCGTCAATCTTGCCATCAGGTAACTTACCGTTGACTCTGCACCCTGGTTGAGGTTCACATGAGTTTCTTCAAGCCCGTCGTAACAACCGCCGGTACATGGATTATAAATAATCTGATTTAAGCGGTTGTTCCCTAAAAACCAGTTAAATGCAGTTTCCATTTTCAGGTGGTAGTCTTCATAAGCAAATACATCGTAAAATTTACTTAATGTCATTATGGTATAGGCAACATCAATCGGTTGTTCGCCAAAATGCCCCGCTTCCTGTCCCTTTTGAAGCCAGTTTTTGTTGGAAATTACTTCTATCCCGTTTTCATTAAAAGTTTTCGACAATAGAAAATTAAACGATGATCTGGCGATGTCTTTGTAAATTGTTTCTCCTGTTAACAACCAGGCATATATCATGGCCTCAGGCAATATGCTGTTGGCATACGTAAGATAACCCTCAAACCATTCCCATTTTTCGCTCGATTCATGTTTATACATCTGTACCAAACGATTAGCGAATGTTTTTATTAGTCTAAGATTTTCTGGCGATTCTGTTGCCTTCTGATGGTAATACAAACCTTTTATTGCGAAGGCCATAGCCCGCGTTGAATGCATCGTTTCTACACGAGGAATTACTCTCTGAATGATTGCATTGGCCTCGGATATAATTTCCTCAGGAATTAAACCCTTCTCCGAGACTAAATAACCCAGGGCCCAAAGAGCTCTTCCATTAGCATCATCCAGGTTGGTAGCTTTGTTTTGACCGGTAAAGTTGCCATCCCTATCTACATAATTTAAAAAATCTCCTGCAGGTTGTAAGCAAAGTTTTATGAAATTGAAATATTTATGTATATAACAGACATCTTTTTCGTCGCCGGTTAATTTGTAATGCATACACATGGCTACCAGAGCCTGTGCGTTATCGTCAAGGGTGTAACCCGAATCAATATCGGGTTGGTTTATTTTTGAAAACTGAATCATTCCAACATCTGTTGTCATTTTTATCAGGTGATTAAGGCTGATTGCCGGCAGGTTATAATGTATTGTAGTTTTATTACCGGCAATTTTTCCGAACAGCATGGCATGGCCAACTGCAGAATTTTCCCAGGCTGTGGAAACTATTTTCTGCAAGGTGTTCGAACTGATATTCCTTCGTAACTGTTCATCTTTGAGTAACCGGATAACGCCATCGGCTAGTTGTTGTGAGTTGCGAAAATCAAAAATAATTCCTGTATCTTCATTCAATACTTCCCTTGCATGAGGAATAGGCGTAGAAATGATGGGGCAGGCGCAACTCATGGCATAGGCGAAAGTACCGCTTACAGCCTGATTAGGATCGTTGGTGGTAAAAAGGTAAATATCGGTAAGTTGCAAATATTCGAGAAGATCGGGTAATGCCAAATAGCTGTTAATAAATTTTACATAGTGGCTTAGTTTATATTGTATTACCTTAGCCTCAAGACTGTTCCGATAATTTTCTCCTTCCTCTTTCACAACTTCAGGATGTGTTTTGCCAATTACCAGGAATACTATATCGGGGTTGGTTTTTATAATGGCTGGCAATGCTTCCAATGTGGTTTCAATACTCTTTCCGGCACTCAGAAGGCCAAACGTAGTAAGAACTTTGCGGCCATTTAATCCATATTTATTTTTTAAATATTCTTTACTTAAATGAGGCACCAAATGGGTTCCGTGGGCTATCACTGATATTTTTTGTTGTGGCAAACCATAATCGTTCATTAAAATCTCAGCTGAATTATGGGTCATTACGATGATTGACCTGCAAACAGCAGCAATACGGGCTATATTTGATTTTAGCTGTTCATCAGGATGAGGCAATACCGTATGAAAAACAATAATAATCGGTTTTGAAAGTTCAAATAAAAATTTCAGAAATGTTTGTTTCTGTTCTCTAAAAAAGCCAAATTCATGCTGTATCAAGACGATTTTAATGTGATTGTCTTTATTAATATTTAATGCCAATTTTTCATATCCGGCAGCTAATGATGTGTTAAGAATATATTTTACTTCACCGGGATATGGATAATTTTCATCTCCAGATTCCAATGCACAAACTTTTATTGAAAATGAATTGCTGAATTTATTATTAAGCGCCTTTATCAAATCATGGGAATAGGTTGCTATGCCACATACCCTTGGTGGATATGAGGTAATAAACAAGATTTCAGTCAGGTCATTGGTATGATCTTGTATAGGATTTCGTTTACTTATCAGTGGAGTAATTGCGGGATATGCTGAATTTTCCAGAGCAAACAATCCTTTGTGATGATTTACGCACTCCCCGAACTGGTTGAAACCGGTTTTATTTTTCATCTTTCACAGTATAAGTTAACAATTCGGCCACCAACTCCGATAAATTCAATGATGCGCAGGCAATCACGCTATCAGCAGCTCCATAATAGATAAACAGGGTTCCGCCAAACAATGCAGTTCCTGTGGGAAAAACTACATTATTTACTTCCCCTTTTAATTCCCATTCATATTCAGGTGAGAACAAACCATAAGGCAACCGGGCTATTTCTTTTGCGGGATTATTTAAATCCAGTAAGGCAGCACAGGCAGAATATACATATCCTTTATCAGTTTCTTCCACTCCATGGTAAATCAATAGCCATCCGTGTTCTGTTTCAATTGGAGGGCAGCCACTACCAATGTAGCTTGACTCGTGCGCATGAACAGGATCGAGGACGATATGCTCCTGCAGGTTGAGAAAATATTTTTTCCAAAATTCTTTGGTAAGTTCCTTTATGCTATTTACAGAAACAATTTGAATGCCAGGCCTTATCCGGTGAAGGAATACCAGTTTACCATTAATTCTTCGGGGAAAGAAAATTACATTTTTGTCCCACAGCATCATTTTTTTTTCAGGATCAGCTCGCTGGGAGTAAAACTTCTGATTACGGTAATATTTTTTATTTACTTTAGCGGCAGTTTCAGCAAGTAATACAAATTCTGCATAAGTGATGGGAGGAACAATGATTCCCTGTTTTTTAAAATGCATTAAATCTTTTGAAGTAGCTAAAGCCCCTCGGGCATTTGTCCCATCGTACCCCGTATATGTCATATAATACAGGTTATCAATCTTAACTATACGCGCATCTTCAACACCATGCGATTCATACGCGAATTCAGGAACCATTAAAGGCTTATCCCATCGTTCAGCAACTGTCAACGGGCCATCCAGCCTGCAATAGCCAATACTTGAATGATTTCCTTCCCGTACAGCCCGGTAAAAAACATGAACACTATCGCCATCGCGGATTATTGCCGGATTTAGAACACATTCGTTTTCAAATTCTAAATTGGTTTTCCACAGTATAATGCCTTCTTTTTTAACCAATGTCATTTAGATTTAATTTTTATTTTTTTAATAATCGAATCAATCTTTATCAATGGGGGCATGGTGTCGCCTAATAAAAATCCCCACGGTTTTAAGGGTTCGATATGGTCGCAAATGAGTTTTACAATGGCAAGGAGCGGTATGGAAAGAAACATACCGGGTATGCCCCATAAAGCATTACCGGCAATTACCACTATTATAGAGAAAAGCGCATTGATTTTTACTTTTGAGGCAACTATATAGGGAACTATGTAGTTATTATCTATCAGCTGAATGAAATAATAGGCAGCCAGAACATAAAAGACGTAAAGGGGTGACGATTTTGTGACCAGAGCAACTATCATTGGCATTGCCACAGCAACTAGTCCTCCGATGTATGGAATCATGTTGAGTAAAGCACCAAGAATGCCGATCAGGAGAGCATATTCAATCCCAAGTATTAAAAGAGCAGCGGTATCCAGTGCTGCTACCATGATAGCTTCTATAACCAAACCTACAAGATAGCGTTGAATAACAGTTTTGGTCTGGTTAATAATTTCACTCACCTGACTTTGGTTGTTTATGCCAAAAAACCTGCGAATAAACTCGAGTAAGATGGGTTGGTAAAATAATATCAAAAAGATGTAAACGGGAAGTAAAAACAATACCACTAACCCGCTGCCAACGATTACGAGTGTTTGCCCGATTGCGGCGGTACTTGTGTTGATAATTTCACCCTGGGTTTTTGTAATCCATTCATGGATCTTTTGAGGGTCTTTATCGAAATAATCGGCAGCATCGGTGATATTTTGGTTGACTATAGCAGTAAATTTTTCAACCAGTATCGGCCACGATTCGCTAAACCGGCTTGCCTGGGAAATTAAAAGAGCACCAAACGAGGCAATGACTAAAAAGGTAAGTAATAATGTAACTGCAATAGCTACTACCCTGTTTATTCTTATCCGTACAAAAAAACTTACGACCGGGTGAAGTACGATTGCAATTATAGTTGCAAAAACGATAGGAACAATAATGTTTTTAGCAATATACAACATCGCAAACAAAGCAAAAAAGCCGATGAAAAAAATGGTTGCCTTTGCGTAAAATGGTAATTTTATTTCTTCATTTGTCACGGCTATTCAGAATTCTTTTCTTTTTTGCGGAGAAAATGTTGAAAGATAAACTGACTAATTGATTTAATAGCGTCAGGGTTTTTGGCAACAATGGTTGTTACACCAAACTGCAGAAGAGAGCCGAGAAGCTTTCTAAACATATTGCCTGATCTACCTATAAATATTTTTTTTGAGAGAGAACCGGTAGCCAAACCCATGGCCGTGCCCAAAATGTTATCAATCAGAAATGGCGTTGTTGCTATATCTTTAAAAGTGCTCTTGAGAAGATTAATGGGCTTTAGGCTTTCAATGGTGATGTAGAATTGTTCTTTCAATAGTTGCCCATTGATAACTTGCTCTATTTCTAATAGCTGAATTGCATTTTTAAGCCCGGCAGTGGAAGTTATGTTTTGCATGTGATTTTATTTAAGCACCTGTTTAATGAAATAATTGCCGACAACTTTTTTAAGCCATTTATGCATAAAGAAATGTACAACAATCCCTGTAATAACATAAAAACCAGCTACCACAAAGAATCCGTAAAAGATTTTGCCAAGGATTTCGCCGAGCCAAAAAGCTAATCCCAGATTAAGAAAAAGCGTGAATGACCCAATTAAGACAATGACAACAGAATGAGGTATGAATGTAGAAACAACATCTGAGGTTTTGTCCAGAACTTTAAGTTTTACTAACTCAAAACTTGTTTTACCGTATTCGGTAGCTTTTTCCAGCAGTAATTCTACCGACTTTTTATTGTCTTCCATAGCTTCGGTCTTTATAAAATTGTATAAACACCAGGCATTTAGTTTTTTGCCTGGTGTAAGGTGCCGTTTGCAATGGTTAAAAGGAACACAGTCTCTTCCATGGTTGTCAGCCTGTAATTTATGTTTTCATGAAGTGTCAGCAACTGACCTTTATCAATGGTTACAGATTCTTTTCGGGTTTGAAACATTAATTTTCCCTCAATTATCTGAAAGGTTACTGAATCATTTGACTGAAAAGAATTAATTTCTGTTCCTTCATGCAATGCGGTAAGCACAACATGCTTATCGGGACTTTTCAAAAGAATCATTGCATTAAGTTCCCCTTTTGCCCAGGCATGACTATGTTTCATATTTTCAATTAAGGTTGGCAAATCGAACATGAGCAATGAAGCGTTAAGTAATCTGTTATCATTACTAAGGGGAGGTTTTATTCTCAAAGTTTCTATTTCCATGTTTATATTTTTATCCCGTTTGTAATGTTTAAATTGGCTTGAAAATATTTCAACCCGTAGCTGTCTTCGCGTCTTTTTTAGCTCCTGCTGATTTTGTGGCACTCTTTTCTGCAAAGTCTGAGACATCTTCTTTTACCTCATCAAATTTTTCGGAGACGCTGTCAAGAAATTCATCGAATTTTTCTTTTAATGCATCCGCATACTCATCTCCCTTTTTAGATATTCTTTTCCGGGTATTCCAACCTTTATCGGGGGCAAATAAAACCCCTAACAATGCACCGGCAGCGACTCCGGCCAATA
The DNA here is from genome assembly GCA_026391475.1 of Bacteroidia bacterium. Classification (GTDB taxonomy): domain Bacteria; phylum Bacteroidota; class Bacteroidia; order Bacteroidales; family VadinHA17; genus LD21. The sequence goes on from JAPLED010000039.1 coordinate 14,833, forward strand.
CTCCTAATAATACTTTCCCTGAGCTCATGATTTTTGTTTTTAATTGTTTACAACAAAATGATCAGCAGCAATGCAATAAGAAGTATTGCACCCACTGAAAGATACACACCACCACCTATTTCTCTGAGCTCGTGTTTGATTGAACGTACTTCTTTTCGCATATTTTTCTTTTCTGACGACTTCAATTTTGACATATCCATCGCGTTGATTTCGTTTAACCTTAGCTCTAAGGTTTTAGCTTCTGCAGATTCTGCAGGTTTTGGAGCAACTAAAGAGGAAGGTTCTTCAGTAGTTGAAGCAAATGATTGAAGCGGAAGAATTGTTAATGACAAGAATGTTGCCATTAAACCAAGAATGATTTTTTTCATGTTATTTGTTTTTTAAATTAGTTGATATAAAATGATTTCTTACCTGGAATAACCCATACGTATTAGTCGAATAATTTTCTGCCTTGAATAACTCTGAGTATTACTGCGATAATTGCGATAACAAGAAGAATGTGAATGATTCCTCCGATATTGTACCCGATAAATCCTATTGCCCAAGCAATGATCAGGATTACTGCGATGACATAAAGTAGATTTCCCATAACTGTAAGTTTTTTTTGATTTATGTTATTATGTTTTAGAAATTATACTCTGGTATCAATTTTAAGTTTATGAGTAAGTTATTACGAAAACAAAGGTATGTTTCTCTATTCCGGAAACCTTTACATAATTTCGGGAATAAGTTACATCATTCACACCTTTTCAGGTTTTGTCGGTAATAAAAAAACCGTCTCGCAGAGGACGGTTGCTGAGATTACGGGCAGGCTTCATGCATCTTCATACCCGCATTTTATGACGGTAGAAATCATTTTGAAACGTTCGTTGGCTCTTAAAATATTTGATGTATGAGCCGGTATAATTATTGACTGGCCTGTATCAAGAAAATTTGATATCCCATCAATTACAATCTCAGCCTTTCCGTCAATGATTTCGACAAAATTGTCGAATGGGATTATTTTTCCGGGAAACACTTCACCGGTATCAAATGAAACCACATTAATGTTACCTGTTGTTTTTTTCAGAATTGCTTTATTAACAACTGAATCAGGAACATATTCAATTATATCAACATTAATAAGCGCTTTTGCCTTTTCAACCTCATTATTATCCATCTTTCCCTATTTCTTTTGCCAATTTAAATGTCTGAAATAAATATCACAGACTGATTTTTTAACCAACCTTATGATAAAGTTGCCTTCATGAGAATATTAAATTACACAACAAAGATGCAACCCTTTATTCCGGGAAACATTACATATTTTTGGAAAAATATTACATCATTCACACATTCTCTGAAGCGCTACGCTTATTGTGCTTAAGATTTTTGAAGTGAGACGGGGTCAGCCCTGTTAATTTTTTAAATTGGTTCGACAAATGGGCCACACTGCTGTAATGCAGTTTATAGGCAATTTCGGTAAGGGTGAGCTCTTCATACACCAGAAGTTCTTTTACCTTTTCAATTTTATGGTGCAGGTAATACTTCTCAATTGTTGTCCCTTTAACTTCGGAAAAAAGATTAGAAAGGTATGTGTAATTGTGATGGAGTTTTTCGCTCAGGTAATCAGAAAGGTTTATTTTGATTTGTTCGTCAGTATAATGAACCATTTCAATTATAATTGTTTTTATCTTCTCAACCAGTATGCTTTTATTATCATCAATCAATTCAAGCCCGGTCTTTTGAAGGGAAAGGTTCAGAAGGTGCAGTTGCTCTGCTGAAATGTCCTCCATGATTTCAGCTTCGCCTAATTCAATCCTGGTGTGATGCAACCCAAGTTTTTCCAACTCGGATTTAACTACCATTTTGCATCGGATGCAAACCATATTTTTGATGTGGAGTCTCAATCAATTAATCTTTTATTCAGGTTTAATTGAATCGCATATACAAAAATATAATATTTTCTGATTAATTTAAGGGTATAAAATAATTTTTTTACGCAAAAATCTGTACTTTATTATGTTATTGATTACCTTAATAAAAGTATTAGATTTAGCTTTCTGAGCTGGTATAAGTCGCCCTTTAGTAACACTGGCGCTGATTTACGCTTCTTATCCACCAGAACTTATGCTATTCTTAACCTTCAGGATATTAAAATCTGATGTTTTATGAAAAGTAATAGATGGGAAAGCTTCTCTCGCTAATTTCAGCATCCATTCACTTTCGGCAAAAAAAACCGGGTTATTTTCTTTATCGTAAACAATAGCTCCTGATTTTCTTGATAAAAATTGTTCCAGCTCTTTTTTATTATCCGTTGTTATCCAGCATGCCTTTATAAAGGGGAGCGGGGAAAAGCTGCATTTAGCCCCATACTCATGCTCCAGCCTGAATTTAATAACCTCATACTGAAGCTCGCCAACAGTACCTATTATCTTTCTGTTACCGGGTTGTTGTATAAATAACTGGGCCACGCCCTCATCGGTCATCTGCCGTACCCCTTTATTAAGTTGTTTAGTTTTAAAAGGGTCGAGATTAACAACTTCCCGCAGTATTTCGGGCGAAAAACTTGGGACACCTTTAAAATGCAACAATTCGCCTTCGGAAAGAGTGTCGCCAATTTTAAAATTACCGCTATCGTACAGGCCCACCACATCGCCGGGATAAGCTTCTTCCACTATGCTTTTATTATTTGCCATAAAACTTGTTGGCGATGAAAACCGCATTTTTTTTTCTATCCTTGTGTGAAAGTAAAACTTGTTCCTTTCAAATTTCCCGGAACAAATACGCATAAAAGCTATTCTGTCGCGGTGATTAGGGTCGAGGTTGGCATGGATTTTAAATATAAAGCCTGTAAGTTGTTCTTCATCGGGCACTACACTACGCTCTGATGCCTGGATTGTTCCGGGACAGGGCGCTATTTCCAGAAAGGTTTCCAATAATTCCAATACCCCGAAATTGTTTAATGCACTCCCGAAAAACAAAGGGGCAAGATATCCTTCGCGATATAGTGACATATTGAAGGATTCGAACATATCTTTAATAAAGTCAATTTCTTCCCATAACCTGTTGATATTTTCAATTCCCACGTAGTCTCTTAGTTTTGGGTCCTGAATATCCTTTGTTCTGATAAAGCTTTCTGAAACAGTGCTTTTTTCAGGAGCATAAATCTGCACTTCTTTTTTAAACAAATTATATACCCCTTTAAACTGTTTGCCATTTCCAATTGGCCAGGTATAAGGACACACTGCAATTTTCAGCTCCCGTTCTAGTTCATCCAGCAAATCATAAGGATAAATACCTTCCCTGTCCATCTTGTTTACAAAAATAATTACCGGCGTGTTTCGCATCCGGCACACTTCCATTAGTTTACGGGTTTGTTCTTCCACCCCTTTCACGCAATCTATAACAAGTATGACGCTATCGACAGCAGAAAGGGTACGATAGGTATCTTCGGCAAAGTCTTTATGGCCCGGAGTATCCAATATATTCACCCTAATATTATTGTAATCGAATGCCATTACCGATGTTGAAACGGAGATTCCCCGCTGTTTTTCAATTTCCATGAAATCGGAGGTAGTTGTTTTCCTGATTTTATTGCTTCTTACTGCTCCGGCAGTCTGGATGGCGCCGCCAAACAGCAGTAATTTTTCGGTAAGGGTAGTTTTGCCGGCATCGGGGTGGCTGATAATGGCAAATGTCCTTCTTTTTTTGATTTCACTTTTTAAATCCATAAATATTATATTGGCGGACACTTTTCATCCTTTCACATTATGGCACAAAAGTAGAAAAAAATGAGAAAATGGAAAAATCAAAAAAAAACCCGGGGCTAAAAAGGGTTTTTTAGCCTCAGGCAAATTTCATAAACATGATTGCTAATGCTTTTTCTTTAAAATTAATACTGTAAAACTTGAATCTTCCTGATTTTATAATTCAGATATTAGCTTGTGTATCTCTTCTTTTGTTTTCCCAAGCTTAATCTGTAGCCGGCCTAACATCTCATCCTGTTTGCCTTCTACTAACAATAAATCACTATCTGTGAGCATGGCGAATTTTTGTTTTAGTTTCCCTTTTGTCTCGTTCCAGTTTCCTTTTAATTCAGTTAGATTTTTCATAATTATTTTGGATAAGTGTGAATTAATTTTCAACAAAGATCAACAACTAAAGACCAATAAGTGTTACAGAACTTTTGCAATAAGTTACATCATTCACACATTTTTCAAATGTGATGTGATGCGCTTTTGTATTTGAGCGATTTGAAAAAATAAGAAAAAGGCTGCCTGATTTTCATTTCAGACAGCCTCTTTTTTAAAAAGTGATTAAGATTAATTTGAAACCCTATTTTTTAGGGGGAATAATATCAATTATTACGGTACGGTTATAGAAGCGTCCCTCTACATATTTGTTATCAAATGGTGCTAAGCTTTCATCTTCACCGAATCCGTATACTTCGAATTTAACATCGCTTCTGCCGGCATTCGACAGGGCCTTTTCAATAATGCTCCTTACTTCGTTAGCCCTGGCCAATGACAATTCCAGATTATGGGCTTCTTCTCCGATAATATCGGTATGGCCGTGAATAATAACTGTTCCGTCTTTAAAAATCTTTGGCGTTACTACATCAGTGAGGAACTTGTCATAAACATTGATGGCCTGCGATTCATTGAATTCAAAAATTACACTGAATCTCAACATTTCCTCGTTTTCGGGCGGGGTCCAAAGTACTATGTGTACGGGAGCTTCTTTTTTTAACGTATTGCCGCTCTTCCTCTGACCGACCATAGTCACATTGAAGTCGCCTGCGGGACGGGCACCCAAAATGGATTTCCCTGGGATACTTTCAGTCTCCTGTGTATAAGGCCCAAATTTCTGAACTGCTCCCTTTTCATCCCTGATTTCCAACGACCATGATGAGAACGCTTCTGTTGCTCCATCAACATTGAAAGTTACATAGCTGTCGATCGGTGCTTGCTGCACGCCAATGATTTCCACTGGTGCCAAGGGGGTTTCCGGACCGGTCTGGTACTCCATCAGTATGCCTGGCGTCTCGCTCCAGATAGACACTCTGTCATCTCCCTCACGAAGGAGAGCAAGCTCTTTTGTACCACCCGGCTGTTCAGATGGGATTCTGGGTTTAATCCGGCCTTCGGTATTGATCCTCGAAGGATCAATTCCAAATACACTTACAAGGTATTTCTTGACCGACTCTGCCATTGCCAATCCGTGAGGGATGCCTTCCATTGACGCTCCGGACAACCTGACAACTGCCAAAGGATTTTTTATCATACGATCACCGAGGATGTTTATAACATTATAATAAACAGTCATTTGTCGATCTGAACGACCTGATAAATATTTAGGTGTAAACACTTCCAGCCGGTCTTCCCTAAAGTCTTTCACCTGATCTTTCTTAAGCAACACATAACGATCGGGTATCTCAGTTGATCCTAAATCGAAAAATACGTAGTTACGAACCGGGAATGTTTCCCTTACCCTGCGTGCAACCGGAATATTCGTGGGAGAGATAACAGTAAACTTAACGTCAGGCTCTACTACTACAATTACCGGTGCTATTACTGCAGGTACTGGAATTTTATGGCCACGCCCAAACTTAAGGGCAGCGCCTACTCTAACAGTGCTCACAGTCCATGTTTCTATTGAACGTGGGTTCTGACCAAAATAAGGTTGAAAAGAAATAAAAGGAGAGAGTACAGATTGTTTCGCCTTGTTCTGTGACGAAAGTGGAATATCGTATCCTGCTCCGATTTGCATCGAGACTAGTGCTTTTCTCATATAGCTCAAATCCGGATCAAAGGGTTCCCCTTCCTTGTAAGTAAATGCTTTTGCCAAATTGAAAGCTAAGCGTGGGCCGCCATACAAATAAAAATTAGATTTGAACGGGGCAAAGCGTAAGCTCGGCTCCACTGTAATATAGTTAAGGTCAACGGATAAGTCAGCCAGGCAGTCACAAGGGGTCCATACCCGTTTGAACGAACCTTTGCGGCTGTCATATCCTGCCTGCAGCATGAAACCTAATTTTGAATCAGGACGATGAAACTCCATAAGGGGTGCAAGATAAAGCCCCAGGCCATAGCCATTATGAAAAACAGCGGGAGCGGTAAAATCTGAATTCAATTCCTGAGTGCTGCCGCTATAGTAATTAAAATTTGCACCGGCCGCTGCGCCAAACCACCATGATGGTTTCGTGAACTTAATCTCCTGCGCCTGAAGGGTCGTCAGAATACCTGTCAAAATCAAAGCGCTTAAAATAAGACTTTTAATGTGCAGGGTATAATGGTACCACGCCATGCGTGATCCCTTTTTAAAATTTGTTTTAGCTTTCATTTTTTTTATTATTTACGGCTTATTGATTATGTTTATTTTAGCTTAAGTAAATCCCCCCGGAGGGGGATAAACTTGATTTTATTATGGTAGAACAACAGTACTCGCGATTAATGTAACAGCTGTCTGTGCCAATAATCTACCCTTAACGTTAGCACCGGTATTCAGGGAAATTAAAGTTTTACATAAGATATTTCCCTTGAAATCAACGGTTGTTCCAAGCTGAGCTTTTGAACCGGCTACTACCCAGAAAATGTTTTTGGCGTCTGCTCCATGTGATAAAGTAATAATAGCACCATTTGCTACTGTAAGGTCTCCGGCAATCTGGAATATCCATGTAGCACATGCGTCACTACCACCATCTAATGTAATACCGTTTGTTATCGAAACTCCTGAACTCCATTTCCATATACCTGCAGCTAAAGTCTGACCATTAAGGTTTCCAGCCATATATTCAGTAGTAGGCGCGGGACTAACTAATCCATTTGCCGTAGTATATGCAGTGTGCATGTTATCTACAGCTGTGGTTAGATTTGAAGGAGTCGGAGACGCATAACCAGGGGCGTATATATTTCCAACTACTAAACTTGATGTAGAAAATGCACCTCCAGCAGGAAGAATTAAATCAAATCCTGTTATAAAAGTCGCTGCTGCTGGACTTATTCCCATATTACCTGTAACTGAAGTAGTTCCAGTAGTTGAGATTCCTGATTCTGCCAATATAACATAATCGCCTGATTTTCCTAAATCTACTATTGTAGGACAAACAGCGGAATTCAGAGTGAAGTTAGCGGTAATATTTTTATTAGCATTCATGAGAATTGATGCTGGACTTACTGTGCCCACATAATCTCCACTCCACGATGTAAATGTATAACCGGAATTTGCCGATGCAGTAATTGTTACCGTGGTTCCATAGTTGTACGGTCCTGTAGCTGGATCTTTTGAAACAGTTCCATTAGTTGCTGTTACATTTAATGTGTAAGTGTTTATAGTATAATTAGCTACTAATGTTCTGTCTCCACTTATTGTAAATGTGTAATTTGCAAGCAATGATACATCGTTTACTCCTTCCGTCCATTTCGTAAATGTATATCCGGTATTTGCTACTCCAGATACTGTTACTGAAGAGCCTGAATTAAATGTGCCGCCTCCACTGGCCGATCCTCCATTTGCTGGAAGTGGTGATACCATTACTGTATATATTGCAATAAAGTTCGCAGTGACAGTTTTATTCGCATTCATGATAACTGTTAAAGTATTGGATGGATAATCGCCTTTAGTATCTCCGGTCCAGCCCGAAAATGAATACCCTGTATTTGGTGTTGCAGTAAGAGTTACCGAAGTTCCATAATTGTACGTTGCCTGATTCGGATCTTTTACAACAGATCCGTTGACTGCTATTACAGTTAATGTGTAAGTGTTTATAGTAAAGTTCGCTACTAATGTTCTGTTTGCACTTATAGTAAATGTATAACTGGCCGTTGTTGATACTATAGTTCCGCTCTCAGTCCAGTTAGTAAATGTATATCCAGTAGCTGTGTTCGCTGTAACCGTTGCTGAATTGCCATAATTAAATGCGCCTCCTCCGGATGGTGTTCCCCCTGCTGACGGATTTGCAGATAACGTCACTGAATACACTATAGAAGCATAGTTAGCTACTAATGTTCTGTTTCCACTTATTGTAAATGCATAAGTGGGATTTGTCGATGCGACAGTTCCGAACTCAGTCCAGTATGTAAATGTATATCCAATTGCCGGTGTCGCTGTAACCGTTACTGAAGCACCTGAATTATATGCCCCTGCTCCGGTTTGTGTTCCTCCTGCTAACGGACTTGCTGATAACGTTACTGTATATGACGACACAGCAGCAGTATAGTTCGCTACCAAAGTTCTGTTTCCACTTATAGTAAATGTATATGCGGCAGTTGTTGATACGGCAGTTCCGCTCTCCGTCCAGTTCGTAAATGTATATCCGGTATTTGCTACTGCAGTTACCGTTACTGAAGCACCCGAATTATACGTCCCTGCTCCGGTTTGTGTTCCGCCTGCTAACGGATTTGATGATACCGCAACTGTATATGAAGACACAGCAGCAGTATAGTTCGCTACTAATGTTCTGTTTCCACTTATAGTAAATGTATATGCGGCAGTTGTTGATACGGCAGTTCCGCTCTCTGTCCAGTTCGTAAATGTATATCCGGTATTTGCTACTGCAGTTACCGTTACTGAAGCGCCTGAATTAAATGTGCCGCTTCCAGTTGGTTGATTCGATAATGTTGACGGATTTGTTGATAACGCAACAGTGTACCGTGCTGTATAGTTCGCTACTAATGTTCTGTTTCCACTTATAGTAAATATATAAGGGGTAGTTGTTGATACGACAGTTCCGCTCTCCGTCCAGTTCGTAAATGTATATCCGGTATTTGCTGCTGCAGTTACCGTTACTGAAGAGCCCGAATTAAATGTACCGCTTCCACTGGTCGTTCCTCCTGCTATCGGATTTGATGATACCGTTACGGTATACTGTGAAATGGTTGTGAAAGTCCATACATAATCGTATTTTGGTGACTGGCGTATTAAATCTTTAACCGATCTTGTAATAGTACCGGTATAGGTAGTATTGGGTGCCAGAGGGCTGGAAGGTACAAAGGTTGCAGTTGTACCGGAGTACGAAACTGTTCCTGTGATTGCCGATGCCCCTTTTACAGTAAAAGATGCCTGGGTGATTGTTGCAGGGTTCATCACTTTATTGAAGGTTGCCGTAATTACCTGGTTGAGAGGTACCCCTGTTGCAAGATTTGCCGGGACTGTTGATATCACAATGGGGCATATTCCGGGGATTTCCACGAAAGTATCTTTTTTGCACCCCGCAATTAAAACAACCGATACCAATGCAAGGGTTGTTAATAGTTTTTTCGGTTCCATTTACAATTGGTTTTAAATTTTGAAACAATTTTCGTGAGCAAAGTTAGATCTGTTAATTCCGATAAGCGTTACACAATTTCATATAAGAGTTACATAATTCATAATTCACACATTTTGTTATTACATCTTCTCCATATACCAGCTCAATGCCTTTTCAATTTTCTGATAATGAAAAATGGTGGTAATGGCTTTTTGCAATCGTATAAAAGCAGTTTCACTTTTAACAATATAATCAAAAGCCTGGTGTTTTATACAATTTACGGCCACTTCAATTTTGTCCTGGGCGGAGAGCATAATAACATGTATCAGGGGATTGACTGTTTTTATTCTATCGAGCGTCTCTAAACCATTGATAGCATTTTTATCAACACTATCGAGATGGTAATCCAGAATTATAACATCCGGATTTAGTGATAAATTTTCAAGACAAAGTTCTCCTGTTGCGAATGTCCTAATGGCAGATTCAGTATTTTGAGCGAATTCAATTTCTAAGGACTTTAAAAACAAGGCATCATCATCAACAAGAAAAAGTAGTATTTTCTTTTCGTTCATCATCTGATAGTATTTTTAATAAGATTATGCTCTTCTTTTAATTCTTCGCAGGCTTGAAAGCAAATATTTTCAAGCTGCATAACCAATTCCTGTACTTCATCAAGATGTTCTTGAGTGCTTGCATATTCCTGAATTTTTTTTGCCATGTTTTCAAAATCTTTATGCATGCCCATTATTGAAAATGAAGGAATTATTTTATGCGCTGATGCGTATAATGAATTCCAATCTTTATCGTACAAACTTTGTTTCATTCTGCTGATTAATGATGGGGTTTGCTCCAGATAAAGTGCAATCATTTCATTCATTAATTCCTTATTGGCTTTTGTGCGTTTGTACAAATAAGTTAAATCAACACATTTCGATCTGCCTACGGGCGAGTGGGAAGGTTTCTTGAATAAATCAATTATTTTATTATACAATAGCCTTTCGTCAATAGGTTTTGCGATGTAATCATTCATACCTACAGCTTTGCATTTTTTTAAATCAACAGTGGTTACATCAGCAGTTAAAGCGATGATGGGAATTTTAGAATTCATTTCGTTACGAATGTATTCGGTAGCTTCAAACCCATTCATTTCGGGCATCTGCAAATCCATTAAAATAATATCATACGATTTATTTTGTAATTTCTCGATGGCTATTATTCCGTTACCGGCAATATCGTGTTCAAATCCAAAATCGTCCAATAGTGTTTTCATCAGTAATTGATTAAGTACTATATCTTCAACTACCAATACTTTTATATTTTTAACTTCTGCATCCAATTCCATTAACTCTATTTCTAATACTGCTTCATCTTTTGTTTTCAGAAAAGGTAAAATAAAACTAAAAACAGAGCCATCATCAATTTTACTTTTTACATTAATGCTTCCACCCTGCGCTTCTACTAATTGTTTAACAATTGCAAGTCCTAATCCCGTTCCCCCATATAATCTTGAAGTGCCGCTGGATGCCTGTTGAAAGTTTTCAAAAATCTTTCCTATTTTATTTTCAGCTATACCGATTCCGGTATCCGTAACTGAAAATTCAATGGTTACTTTCTCTTCATCTTCATTCAGCAAATGAACACTTACTGTAATTTTACCGTTGTTTGTAAACTTTACTGCGTTACTCACAAGATTTAAAATAATCTGGTGCAAACGTACCGGGTCGCCAACCAAAACATCAGGAATTTTCTTGTCATATTCTTTGACAAACTCTAAATTCTTTTCCCGGATTTTTGTTTCAAACAGATGAAGCATGGCTGATATGGATAACGCCATTTTGAAAGGTGTTTGCTCAAATATCATTTTCCCTGCATCTACTTTTGCCAGATCGAGTATGTCGTTAATCAGCACAATTAAGGCATCACCACTTAATTTTATGGCTGTTAAATATTCTTTTTGTTTAGCAGACAACTCTGTTTTCAACAACACCTTTGTAAATCCGATAATTGCATTCATCGGAGTGCGAATTTCATGACTCATGTTTGATAAAAATTGCTGTTTAGCTTTCACGGCACTTTCTGCAATTCGTGTGGCCTTTTCGGCTTTAGTTTTTGCTTCTTCAGCAATTCCCAGTGCCAACTCAGCAAACACAATCGCTTCTGTCAATTCTGTTGCAATTCTTTTTTGGTCAGTAACATCTCTGGCGACAATCACAACTCCCAGTACATTACCTCTATAATTTTTATAAACCGATCCGTTGAATAACACATCGGTAAGTTTGCCGTCCCTATGACGAAGAGTAAGCGGAGAATCGGCAACAGATCCTTTTGCGAAAACCTCCTGATAAACTTCTCGCGCCTTTTGTGGTTCAGTAAAATAATCGAAGAAGTCGGTACCTGTAAGTTTTTCGCGCGTCATACCTGTAATGTTCGCCAATGCCTCATTCATATCCGTAATCTTACCTTCGGTGCTGATGGTAACCAATGGATCCAAGCTGGCTTCTATCAGGCTTCTGGCATATTGAGATTCCTGTCTGCTAATTGTTTCCATGGTATTTATTTTATTATACCGGTTCTAAATTTAATTAAGTAACTATTATTGATTATTCCTCAATCATCATCTGCCATACGCCATTAATCTCAAACATCTTCAATCGCTTTTCGTCTTTTGTTCTTTAATTTTTTGAAATGAGATGGTGTAAGTCCTGTATTTTTTTTAAATTGATTTGATAAATGTGCAACACTGCTGTAGTGCATCTTCCAGGCTATTTCTGAAAGGCTGAGTTCATCGTAAATGATAAATTCTTTTACCCGTTCAATTTTATGAGAAATGATGAATTTCTCAATAGTAGTTCCTTGTACTTCTGAGAATAAGTTTGACAGGTAAGTATAATCGTGAGTTAATTTTTCGCTTAAGTAATCAGAAAAATTTATTTTGGGCAATTCATCCCGGTAATGAACCATTTCAATAATTACATTTTTTATTTTTTCAATGAGCACAGCTTTCTTATCGTCCATCAGTTCCAGTCCTGATTTGAGCAAATTATTTCTTATTTGCTCACGTTGCTCCGCTGTAATATTTTCCATGATATCTACTACGCCCATATCGACAATTATGAAGTGCAGCCCGAGTTTTTTTAACTCTTCTTTCACTACCATTTTGCAGCGCAAGCTCACCATGTATTTGATATATAGCTTCAAACAGTTTATTTTATTTTTTCAGATCGCCATAAAACAACCGCTCCAATCCCCATTAAGCCAATGCCAACCAGTCGTCACCAACTGAGGTTGAAAGATATAGTTGAGCTGGGGCAAATGTGTTACATAATTATTAATAAAAGTTACATAATAACTTATAAAAGTTACACAATTCACAGATCCATAAAAGCTCGGTGCTTTTAGTGCTTAATATTTTTGATTTTTCGGCTGACCTTAAGCACTTTAGCATCCCGATCGTATAGAAAACGGTTACTATGGGCTTGATGAAATTCCTGAGTCTATTTTTTAACACTGCCTATTTTATTATATTTGCATTTATAAAAACGTTCCAATTATTGAGAAAGAATCTTTTTAATTTTTAACTTAAACCAAATCTTTATGCTAACCAAAAAGAACTTACTATTTGTTTGTCTTTCACTATTTCTTGTTAACACGATTTCTGCACAAACCTATAAATATATCGGGGCAGATAAATGTAAGATGTGCCATAATAAGCCGGCAACAGGTGAACAGTATAAAAAATGGCTTGCTGATCCCCATTCCAAAGCCTTAAAAACACTGTCCAGCCAGGCATCTCTCGATTATGCAAAAAAGAACGGTATTGCTGATCCTGCGAAGGAGGCAAAATGCCTTAAGTGCCATTCAACTTATGAAAAGGCCGGTGCCGGTCTTCGCGGAGGAATCCTTCCTGAGGAGGGCGTTTCATGTGAGTCATGTCATGGAGCGGGAAGCGCATTCAAATCTCCCACAATCATGAAGAATATAGAGATGGCTAAAGCAAATGGTTTGATTCTTCCCACCAAGGAACTTTGCGTTACTTGTCACAACAAAGAAAACCCGTTCCATAAAGAATTTAATTATGAAGCCTTTGTTGCCAAGATCGCTCACCCCAATCCGGCAGCCAAAAAATAACAGCTCAACTCATCCATAAAATGACGCATATCCTTTGCCCACTGAATACAGGCAAAGGATTTGTGTTTATTAAGCTAAAATTTACTCCTGTAATTTTCGACAAATTAATAATTTTGCTATCAATAAATTAAAAATATTCAGATGAAGAGGCTAATTATTTCACTAACAATTTTACTGGCATTTACTTCCTGCAAAGGACCAGGTTCCGGACCATTAGTAAAGGAATCTTTTGCCAAAGCGGACCCGAACCAGAATATGGCTGGACAAAACCACAAAGGCCAGGTTATAACAGAGAAAATTGATGTTGTTGTTGAACCATGCGGGGAATGCATTACAATTGCTAAACTGTTAGCCGGCAAACAGTCATATTCCGGAAAGGTTATAAAGATAAAAGGTAAAGTGACAAAGTTTAATCCGGCAATTATGGGTAAGAACTGGGTGCACATTCAGGATGGTACTGAATTCGAGGGTGGATTTGATCTTACTATTACTACAGATAAACAGGCTTCTGTTGGTGAAACAATAACATTCGAAGGGAAGATAGTGCTTGATAAAGATTTTGGCTACGGCTATTTTTATAATGTATTGATGGAAGACGGGAAGTCAGTCTTGTAATCGCTTAAAACTTTATTCTGTTGACGTTATCCTGATACCTTCTTTAAAACCTGGTTGTCAAGCTTTGAGGGTGGTACATCAGCCGGGTCAGAGCCCCAGAGATAATTTGGTCTGGAACCCATCTCAAGTACTAACTCTCCGCCATCTTTAATATCATCCCAACTGAACCAGGGCTTGTTCCATTCTTTCCCGTTCAGGGTTGCTTTCTGTATATACTTGTTCTGCCTGCTGCTCTTTTTTGCAACTATACTGAAAGTCTTGTTATTCTGCAACTTAACAGAAACGTTGGTAAAAACAGGACTGCCAATATTAAAAACAGGCGTTCCGGGGGTAACAGGATAAAAACCAATACTTGAAAATACTACAAATCCCGATAGTCCTCCCCCATCTTCATCGCCCGGAATACCAAATGGTGAATTGGTAAACCAGGTATCAAGAAGCAGACGAATCCGCTTCTGTGTCTTCCATGGAGCTCCGGCATAGTTATATAAATATGGTATATGCAGACTGGGTTCATTCCCCATCACAAACTGGCCAACCTGACCGGTAGCATCGGGAAACTTTGCCAGGTAATCGGGCTTCCACATTCCCAATCCTTCAATAAATAACCGATCAAGCCTGCTGACAAACTTCTCTCTCCCTCCAAGCAGTTCCACCAATCCGGCAACATCATGCTGCACATCCCAGAGATAGGTCCAGCCATTATTCTCATCATAATAATCACGGTTTCCCAATCCGCCCGAGAGCTTCGGATCAAAATCCTTTACCCAGCTGCCATCGGCAGTGCGAGGGGCAAAAAAGCCTGTTTCGGAATTAAAAAGGTTATAGAAATTATGTGATCGTTTCAAAAAATATTCGTAATCATCGTTCTTATTCAGCGCTTTTGCAAGCTGAGCCAGGCACCAGTCATCATAACTGTGCCCTAAGGTAATAGCCACAGCCTGCCTTTTTTCAAATGGATGAACCATTGCAACTGTCTCTTTTTCATCTTGATTCAACGCCGGGTAATATCCTTTTTCAAGATAGAAAGTATCGAGCGAACACATCGGGCCGTTACGCCATGGAAGCATGGTAGCCTCCATGGCATTCTTCCTGAGACCTTCATACGCCTTTTCGATATCGTAATTCCGGATACCTTTAAAATACGCATCTGCAATTATTGCTGCTGAATGATGTCCGTTCATGCAGGGGTTATCGCCAAAGAGGATTGGAAAAGAGGGCATCCATCCTCCCTGTTCATACATCCGCACAAATGATTGTATTTTCATGCCTTCCATGTCGGGATTAAGCATTGCATGCAAAGGGTGTGCTGCCCGGTATGTGTCCCACATCCAGTCATCTACATAAAAGATAGTGTCATTATCATTATGTATGGTATCATCAAAACCACTGTAATAGCGCCCCTCTTCCGAAATATTAACCATCCGTTCATATGTGCGGTATAACGCTGTATAGAACACGGTTTTCTGATCCAGGGTACCTCCTTTCACTTCAATCTTACCCAGGGCATTGTTCCATTTTTCTCTCCCTTTTGCCTCGAGAGACTCAAAATTCCAGCCAGGTATATCAGTTTCAAGGTTTCTCCTTGCCTGCTCTGCATCAACAAACGAAATACCCATCTTCACCCCTACCTTCTCTTTCTCCGGAACATTAAAAGTTAAGGAGAGCGAAGGTCTCGGTCCTTCCAGAGTGGCGATACCTTCTGCGGCATTATTACCTGCATCCCAGATGGAATCAGATGAAAAGCTCTTGTCTGTCTTGATATAAAAATAGACTTTCACTTTGTTCTTGTAGACCTCATAGCCTTCAACGGTGTTGTTATCAATAACATTAAACGAACCACTCGTATTTACAGCCATCATCAGGTTCTTCTGTTTATTTTTATTCCATGTGATCTGATAGAATGAAGATTTTTCTGCTACTGTAAATTCCAGGTTAATATCCGGATCTTCGAGCCATACCGAATAATAATATGGTGTACATACCTCATAATCATGATCATAATAGCTTTGCCACCTTTTCTTATCAGTTGATATTTCTCCTGCTGCCGGCATCAGCAGGCCCGCGGTGCCATTGCGATGACCACAGAGAATGAAGGGAAATCCGTTAATCTTCTCTGCCTGGTAATTTCCGGGAAGACGATTAATTCGCATCATACTATTGGGCAGGTTTACAAGCGGAACTGTTGTTTCAAGCAATGGGCTGATACCGCCGATATTCGGATTTACGAAATCAACAGGGTCTGAATTCTTTTGAGAGCATGATGTTAATATCAGGCAAAAAGCCGGAACCAATAAAAAATTATATTTCATTATTTAATGTTTATAGTGACTTAAAACAAGTATATAAACAATAATGTGAAAAAACAATTATTTAACTCAAGTTGAAGATTTTTATTTGATAAGTGTGAGTCGGATTTAATTTATAAACAAACTCCCCACCTGATAAACCGTAATTGACAGCAACCAAGCTATTCCGGTTGTATAAAAGACTGTGAATGCAGCCCATTTCCAACTGCCCGATTCTCTACTTATGGCTGCA